>QCUZ01000043.1:0-13189 GCA_003210555.1 Synechococcus sp. AG-683-A03
CAGGGTCCATCCGAGTCGATCGGCAATCCATGAGGCCAAAAGGAGGCCTTGGACTGGGTGATCTCCTTCGACATCGATGTCGAGTTGCACCACATGGCCGAGGGCATCGCGACGGTGCGGCGGATCAAACACCATCGCTAGGGTTTGGTGCCAGCTGCCCAGCCTTAGCCAGTTGAGATCATTCACGGCCTGGCCGCTTGCCAGCCTGTTGGCGAGCAAGTTCAAGCAGTACATGGGATCACCAAGTGCTGAATCGAGAATGAGTCTGCGCGGAGCGATAGAGAGCTGCTCCAATAACTCAGGCGATTCATCGAGGGGCCCGTTCCACCACACCCAGGAGGGCAGGTCGTCGGGGAGCAGGGGCTGCAACGTCTTGAGTCCTTCCTGCAAGGCCCCTGTTCCGCCGCGGAGCACAACCACATCTCCGCAGGCAACGGTGCCCCCACCTTCTTCCGGCAAAGGGCAATAGGCGGCCACCAACGTTTCCAATGGGCGGTTTGTATCCAGGCTGGGGGCGAAGGTGATCAACCGCCGTGGCCGTAAGGCGCTTAAGGCCCCATCCACGTGTTGACCACGAAGGTCATCGCTGGTTTTGCTGCCATCAACCTTGGCCAGAATGTTCGATACTGAGCTTCCAAGTGGCGGAGTGCTGAGGGGGAGATCAAGCTCGAGAACCGCTTTTCGTCCAGCCTCTTCCACCTCGTCGCGTTGCACGCCCATGATTGGGCCCTCAATTCTTCCTGTGCGGACCAGTTGCTGTTCCACCCAGGCTGGCTGCCATATCAACAGACAAAAGGTGTGGGCCCCGATGCTGCTGGCTTGATCGCGCGACCACAACTGATCGAGGTAATGGGGAACTTCCGACGGTGGTAGTTCGAGGGGAGTTTGAAGCGTGAGCTGAGGAGACATGCTGCGGCCTGAAAAAGAGCGGTATCGAAGTGAACTTGGATCTTGTTTGGGCTTGGTTTAAGGGCGACGCCAGAGCAGACCGTCTCGGGCTAGCAGCGCGTCTGCAGCAGCAGGTCCCCAGGTGCGCGATTCGTAGGGGTGGATCGGCAGTTTCCAGGGACTGTCTTCGATCAGTTCCAGCAGCGGGGTGTAAAGCCTCCAAGCTGCCTCAACTTCATCGCTACGGGTGAAGAGTGTTGGGTCTCCCAGCATGGCGTCCGCCAGAAGGCGCACATAGCCCTCATCTGATGGTTCCCCAAAGGATTCGTCGTAGGAGAATTCCATCTCGACAGGACGGCTACGCATGCCGGAGCCTGGAGATTTCACTTCAAATTTGAATTCAGCGCCTTCATCGGGCTGAATGCGCAGGATGAGCTGGTTGGCCGTTGGACTGCCACCGGCAGCATCGAAGAGGTGAACGGGGGCTTCGCGGAAGGTCAACACCACTTCGCTGAGACGCTTGGCAAGACGTTTGCCGGTGCGCACATAGAACGGAACCCCTTGCCAGCGCCAGTTATCGATGAACAGCTTCATTGCCACGTACGTTTCCGTCGTGCTGTGGGGATCAACGCCTGGCTCTTGCCGGTAGCCGCTTAGAGGTGCTCCATCGCTGCCTCCAGGTCCGTATTGCCCGCGAATGCAGCAGTTCCAGGGCTCCATCTCATCAGCAAGGCGTGCGGCTTGAAGAACCTTGGCCTTTTCACTGCGGATGGCCTCTGGATCAAAACGTCCAGGGGTTTCCATGGCGGTAATCGCCAACATCTGGGTTAGGTGGTTTTGCACCATGTCGCGCAGGGCGCCCGATGTTTCGTAGTAACCGGCCCGCTCCTCGACTCCGACGGTTTCAGAGGCAGTGATCTGAACGCTGGAGATGTAATTCCGATTCCAGATGGGTTCGAAAATCGCGTTAGCGAACCGCATCACCATGATGTTCTGGACCGTTTCTTTCCCGAGGTAGTGGTCGATGCGAAAGATCTGGTTTTCTTGACCGCAGCCCTGAACAACCTTGTTGAGCGATTGGGCGCTGCCGTAGTCCCGTCCAAATGGTTTTTCAATCACAACGCGGCTGCGTTGGGGATCCTTCAGCAGGCCTGCATCGGCTAGGGCCCTGCAGCCACTCGCATAAAACTTCGGTGATACCGAGAGATAAAAGGTGCGGTTGCTTCGTGTGGCTCTAAGACGGTCGATCTCCTGAAGGCGACCCCCGAGCTTGACGACGTCTTCAGGTTTCTGAAGGTCCACCGGCTCGTAAAACATCCCGGCGGAAAATTGCTCCCATGCCTCGGGATGGTCGCGAACCTTGTCACCCATCGCTTCCGCCATTTTGCTGCGGAATTCTTCGTCACTCCAAGGTCTTCTGGCGCAGCCAAGGAGGGCAAACTCGCTGGGGAGTCGTCTTTGTTGAAATAATTCGAAGAGGGCTGGTACAAGCTTGCGATGCGTGAGGTCGCCGCTCGCTCCAAAAATCACCAGGCATTGCGGAGCGATCACCCGTTCCTGTCGCAGCCCAACCCTCAGTGGGTTCGTGATCGTTGCGGTCATGGCTACAGCACCTCTTAGGCAGGTTTAACCAGGATTTCTCGATCGGACAGCGCAATTGTTCCCTCAGGCTGTGTTTTGTGGCTGTCTCCTGAAAAACAACAGAATTAGCCATAAAAAAAGCCCGCCATCGGCGAGCTTCATTGACTTAAATCTGAGATTTAGTAAGTCTCAACGTGCCAGCGGTGCGCTTTCTTGAGCTTGGGGCGAAGTTCGGACCAATCCAATCCCTTGGCCTCGGCTGCGGCGGACATGGCTTCATCGATGCCGGGCTCCATGCCACGTAATCCACACATGTAGACGTGGGTTTTGGGGTCTTCGATCATCGAGAAGATCTCTTCAGCGTGTTCAGAGACGCGGTCTTGGATGTACATCCGGCCGCCCTTGGGATTCTGCTCCTCGCGGCTGATGGCTTTGGTGTAGCGGAAATTGTCGGGATATTCCTTTTCGTAGTGAAGGAAATCTTCGTCATAAAGCAGGTTGGCTGTTTTGGGTGCTCCCATGAACAACCAAGCTTTGCCACGGAATTTCCAACCGTTCTCTTCTCGCTCTTTCGGTTCAAACATGCGACGCAAGTAGGTGCGCATTGGGGCGATTCCGGTGCCGGTGGCCAGCATGATCACGTTTGCTTCTTCGTCCTCGGGAAGCAGCATTTCCTTGCCAACAGGCCCTGTGATCTTGACCTTGGTGCCGGGCTCAACGTCGCATAGATAAGTCGAACAAACACCATTGATGGTCTCTCCATCCTTTTCGTACTGAAGGTGTCGCACGCAGAGGGACACGGTGTTGTCCTCAAGATTGTCACCGTGGCGGGTGCTTGCGATTGAGTACAAGCGCAATTTGTGGGGTTTGCCTTTGGCGTCTTCACCAGCAGGAACGATGCCGATGCTTTGACCTTCCACGTACTCAAGGTGTGGATCACCACCGCTCAGATCGAAAGTGATGTGCTGCACGCGACCAATGGCCCCCTCTTTAAGGAGGGAATAATTTTCTGTGACTGTGCCTAGGAAGGGTGCCTTGGGTTTGTAGAGATTGACCGGTACTGCTTTGGCCGAGGGCTTTGGTTTGGAAGTTGTCACAGGTGCGGAGACTGGGGGTGCAGATTCAATGGGTGCGGCTGCCGGCTCTGAGCCTGCTGGACTCACGGACTGGATGCGCGCTCCCTTGGAGAGAAGCACGCACATTGTGTCCCGAAGGCGGCTGTAAGAGACGTTTAAGCGAGATAGCTCTGCGCGACGTCCACCCAAGCCTGTGAAGACAATCGTGAATGTCCGTTCATCAGAGGTTGTCTGAGGAGACGCGCTGACTCGCATTGAAAACGTCCTGTTATGGCGCGACTATAAGCGTCACCACTGACTTACCAATCAATTTTCGCTGAATTCAAGTTTCTTCCTTAGAGTCAGCGACGTCGATCTCTCAGGATTAGAAGAGAAAACGGTTTGGCATCTTTCAGTGGTCTGACACAACTGAAGCGCGGCGAAACCCCCATAGGAGGGGCAATGTCATCGCATCACCAACCGATTGAACAAACTGTTGAAAGGATGTCTGATGGCGTCCGCCGCCTTGCTGCTCAGCTGCTCACACCGGTTTCTGTCGATCAGATCTGGGCTGTTCTTACGGATTACGACCAGCTCAGTGCTTTCATCCCCAACCTTGCAAGCAGTCGCTTGTTGCTTCGAGATGGAAGCAAGGTTTTATTGCAACAAGAGGGATGTCAGCAATTTCTTGGCATGAAATTTTCGGCATCTGTTGAGCTAGAGCTTGAAGAGTTTGCTTCTGAGGGGTCGCTGAAATTCAAGATGAAGAAAGGAGATTTCCGGCGCTTTGAGGGAACCTGGCGGATGAGAACCATGCCAGAAGCAACGGCTCTCTTTTACGAACTGACGGTCCAGGGATGTCTGGGGATGCCCATAGGCCTGATCGAACAACGGTTGCGTGATGATCTCACCACCAACCTCAGAGCGGTCGAAGCCGAAGCGCGGCGCAGAGCCTCTCTTTCGTTGCTCTAGATCTTTTTCAAGACCATGCCGGGATTGAGTTCAGCTTGAAGCGTGCTCTTGTCATTCCTGGCACAAGAGCGTGTCGTTGGCTCTCGACGATGAAGGTGAAGTCAAGATCTTGAGCTCGTCGGCCTTGGGATGGTTTTGTGCCTGAGGAGACGTCTCGACCTGGGCCCTAGGGGCTTCCTCAAGGTTGCATAAAAAAACTCCCCCAGAGAGGAGAGTCTTGATCGGACCAGATGAAGTGTCATCTGGTTTTCAGTAGCCCCAAGGGGATTCGAACCCCTGTCGCCTCCGTGAAAGGGAGGTGTCCTAGGCCTCTAGACGATGGGGCCAAGAACGTGATCGAAAGCCCTTCTGAACTTCCGGCACCCTGTGAAATTACGGTTCAGCCTGACCCTCCGTCAAGACAACGTTCTCCTTCTCTTGACCTTGGCCCTGCCAGACGGGCACGTTGAAGGTGAAGCAGGCTCCTTTGTCTGGTTCCGAGATCACCCAGATCCTGCCGCCATGCACTTCAACAATGCGCCGGCATACCGAGAGTCCAACCCCAAATCCTGAGGCCCCAGCTGATGTTTGAGGAAGCCTGACGCGGTCAAGAAAAATGCGTTGTTGCTCTTCTTCCGGAATTCCTGGCCCGCTGTCGCTGATGCTCACCTGCACCCATTGACTGGTGCGATGAAGCATGGTCAAAGAGATCAAGCCTCCATTGGGTGTGTACTTCAGGGCGTTTTCCAGCAAATTCAGAAGCACTTGGCGCATCCTTCGCTGATCCGCAAACACTTTGGGGAGATCTGCAGGGATGTCGGTGTGGATGGCTATATCCCGACCGAGCCACAGTTTTTCTAATTCGAGTATCGCTTCAGCTGCAACGCTGGCTAGATCGAGCCGTTGAGGGTTGAACAATGCTTCCCAGCGCGTGCTCCCCACTTCCAACAGATCCTTCGAAAGCAGGGCGATTTCCTCGAGGCGTCGCTTCAGGACATCCCTGAATCGATGGATATCGATCTGGCCTAATTCCTGGCTTTGCACGGCCAACGTTGCAGCCGTGAGTGGCGTACGCAGTTCATGGGCGACCATCCTCAGCAAACGCTCTTGAGCTTGCAGACGGTCAATCAACGTTTCGTTTTCCTGACGCAGAACTAATAGTTGATCTTCGAGCTGCAGCTCTTGTTGGGTTCTGCTGCCATCCAGCTCTGTTGGCTTCAGGCTCAAACCGAGGCCGCTTACCACCTCGTCTTGCTGCCAGCGCGGCAACCAGCCGCGCAGTTGCTGAAAGATGCTGCTTCCTGCAAAAACTTGCTTTGGTTGTGGTTGCAGCTTCACCAAAGAGGGTGTGACAACCAAGCGGTGGAGTTCCAGCAACTCAGGTTGTTGAGTTGGATCTGAGATTTGAAGGCTGACCTCAAACCCGCAATCTTCGTTCTGCAGAAATTCAACCAACTCGCGAAGATCGCGGCTGGACAGATGGTGGCGACCGGCAACGAGTAACAAACTCAGTTTTTGGCGCGGATTGCGATCAATCCCATCCACCGAGGGAGCTTCGCAATGTTGAGGCTTACCTTATGGGTTTTTGCTCTGCCTCGCAGATCCGCTAGAAGAAGGAGAACACTCTGTTGTTACCGAGGAGTCGGCATGCCCCTTCTGCCGCTTGAACAACGAGGCTCAAACCCACCCAATGGAGCGCCGCCACCTTCTGAGCGCGTGCATCTTGATAGCAATCTGAGACGGTGGTTTGCGCGCAACCTTGGCCTTTGGAGATCGAGGCGTCAGTACCTCTTCAGCAATGAGGAGGTATTTTTCCTGGACATGATGATCCGGGTTGAGATCTTTTCTGAATTTCAATTCGGGGAGCCCCGTTACAGATTTAGTTGGTGGCCTGAACGCGACACCGATTTTTTTGATCAGAAGCCCCGCTACGAGAAGGCCGGCGTCATGGAAGCCACGTTGATGGGCCACCAACTTCAACGCAATCGTGCCTATCTAGAGCCAACCCCCCATCGCACCCGGATTCGGCAGGTGGATGAACATGAGATGGTGTTTGAATCTCACTATGGAGACTGGGATGTGCAGGAGTACACCCGGCTGATCGATGAGGACCGGTATCGCTCTCGAGCGATTTACAGCTGGCAAAACAACGTGCTCGAGATCGTTGAACATCACCACGAAACGCGGATGGAGGATGCTTCAGCTCCGATCCCACTCTAAGAATGATTCGATTTGGATCAAATTGAGTCAAATTTAGACATCTCTCCCCTAGCCCGAATAGGTAAAGATGCGGCACCATGGCTGCGTATTCCGGTTTGATCCATTGCGTCCCTTTAACCGACTCCGTTCTGCTCTGTCGGCACCATTGCTTCTGCTGCCTCTCTGCTTAGCAGGACCTGCTGCGATGGCTCAGTCGGCCGGCAAGGCGCCTACGTCGCCTGCCAGCAATGAAGACGTATTCCTTTACCGCGGCATGGGGTCGTCCTACGTGTGCAATGCCCGCACGGCAGGGATTGAGTTTCCGAAAGCTGTGGGCGTCGCTGCGGCAACCTATGTCCAACTCCTTAATGGACGGCACGGCGGCATGGTGGCCTCCACAGGCAACAAAAAGCTGACAAATGAGCAGCTATTTGCGGGCGCTGAATTTCAAATCATTACTGGTGCCATGCAGTTCTGCCCTGACAAGGTTCCTGCCGATGTCAAGACCAAGGTGGAAGAAGCGTTGAAGAAAGCGAAAGCCGCCAAATAATCCTTTCAAGACGTCGTGAGAGTGGAGACACCAGCTCCTGGCTGGGTGCCTCCACGCCGGTGCCGTCTGCACGCCAAGATCGTTGCAGATACTCCTGCCCATGGCTTCCGCCTCCACCACGACTCCGACGATCCGGCTGAAGGATTACAAACCCTTCCCTTGTCGTATTCCATCCATTGCTTTGGATGTGGTGATCGGGTCCGTTTCCGTTGATGTCACCTGCCGCATGGAGCTGACGCCGGTGTTGGGGTCTGAGCCCCAAGCGCTTCAGCTTCAAGGGGTGGATTTGCTGTTGCAGTCGATCGCGATCGATCACAACGCACTCAATCCTTCCGACTACAGCCTTACCGCGGAAGGACTGGTGATTCACCAACCCCCGCAGGTGCCGTTTCAGCTCACGACGGTGTGCAGGATTGACCCGCAGGCCAACACCTCGCTGGAGGGTTTGTACGCCAGTGGGGGGATGTTGACCACCCAGTGCGAAGCCGAGGGCTTTAGGCGTATTACGTACCATCCGGATCGCCCCGATGTGCTGAGTCGGTTCACCGTTCGCATCGAGGCCGATCGCGATCGTTATCCGGTGTTGCTCTCCAATGGCAATGCCATAAGCGCTGGGCCACTCGCTGGAGATCCCACACGCCATGAGGTGATTTGGGAGGACCCATCCCTCAAACCCTCTTATTTGTTTGCCTTGGTGGCAGGCGACCTTCACGAGGTTCGGGATCGATTTGTGACCCTTTCAGGCCGCAACGTGAGTCTGAGGCTTCATGTTGAGCCAGGCGATGAGCCCTTCACGGCCCATGCCATGGAGTCGTTGAAGCGTTCGATGGCCTGGGATGAACAGGTGTATGGCTTGGAATATGACCTTGATGAATTCAACACCGTTGCAGTGCGCCATTTCAATATGGGCGCGATGGAGAATAAGAGCCTCAATATTTTCAATTCAAAGTTGGTACTCGCCGATGCTGAAACAGCATCAGATGGCGAATTAGAGCGAATTGAAAGTGTTGTTGCTCACGAGTACTTCCACAATTGGTCGGGCAATCGGATTACCTGCCGTGATTGGTTTCAGCTGTCGTTAAAGGAGGGACTTACTGTTTTTAGGGATCAATGTTTTACCGCTGATCTTCATTCAGAGGCTTTAAAGCGGATTGAAGATGCGGCAATGCTGCGCAACACTCAATTTCGAGAAGATGCGGGGCCTACGGCCCATCCGGTAAAGCCAGATGCGTACCAGGCGATCGACAATTTTTATACCACCACGATTTACGAGAAGGGTGCTGAGTTAATTCGCATGCTCAGAACGCTTCTGGGCGAGAAACGATTCATGCGTGGCATGGCTCTCTATTTCAAACGTCATGATGGTGAAGCTGCCACGACAGACGATTTTGTGTCGGCGATTGCTGAAGGTGCATGCATTGAGGGTGAACGGCTTGGCTTTGATTTAGAGCAGTTCAAGCGTTGGTATGACCAAGCCGGTACTCCCACGGTGACGGTGAAGCGTGACTGGGATGCCAGTCGCGGGGTCTTGCGCTTAAGCCTGCGACAAAGCACGCCGCCAACGCCTGGGCAACCAGAGAAGCAGCCCCTTGTGATTCCCTTGCTCTGGGCTCTGGTTCCAGCCAATGGTCAGCCTGGAGACGAGCAGCTTCTCGTGCTGGACCAGGAGGAGCACACGCTTGAACTCAAGGGTCTGCCTTGTTCCGAGCAGCCTCCTGCTCTTTCGCTATTTAGGCAATTTTCTGCTCCAGTGCACTGGGAGGCGAGTCAAGAGCCAGCTGAGCTGTTCACCCTTTTGGCATGTGATAACGATCCATTTGCCCGTTGGGATGCAGGACAACAACTGTGGCGAAGAGTGTTGCTGGCTCGGGCCTCTGGAAGTCCGAATGCCGATCTGGAACGGCAGATGCTGGAGGCTTTGACCGTGCTCCTGGCTCCTGATGGAGAACAGGATCCTGCGGTGCTTTCCACTTTGATGGCATTCCCTGGTGGACCTGAGTTGGAAGCACTTCAGCGGGAGGCTGATCCGCCAGCTCTGTATCGAGCTGCTTGCGAGCTCCGCGAGCAGTTGGGTCAATCGTTGGCCCCACTGCTCCGCGAGCGCTTGAATCGTGTTGCGGCCGATCTTGAACTGGCTTGGCCCGAGGGGCAGGGGCAGCGACAACTCACCGGTTTGATTTGGGCCTGGCTGGCTGCAGCCGGTGATTCAGCAGTGCGTGCCGCTGCTTTGACTGCAGTGATGGGTCCTTCAATGACCTTGGCCCGCGCAGCTTTGAGAGCGCTACAGCCTTTGGAATGCCCAGAACGAGAGGAAGCATTGCGCCAATTCCACGATCGTTGGCAAGAGAAGCCAGTGATCTTTGACAGTTGGTTTGCCTTGGAAGCATCAACGCCTCGCGCAGATGGCTTGCAACGGGTGAGCGCTCTCTTGCAACATCCAAGGTTTGATCCGATGGCACCTAATGCGGTGCGTGCGGTGTTGGGTGGATTTGCTGGCAACCTTTTGGTGTTCCACGCTGAAGATGGCAGTGGCTATCGCTTCATGGCTGAACAAATCATTGCCTTGGATCAACGCAATGCGATTACCGCTTCGCGTTTGGCCAAGGTCTTCAGCCGTTGGGGGACTTACAGCAGCAAGCGTCAAGCGCTTGTGAAGGCAGCATTGGATCAACTCTCTGCCGCTCAGCTTTCCTCTAATACCCGCGAAGTTGTGGAGATGATGTTGGGATAAAGGCCGATCTCGACATCAGTTAATGCTTGAAGAGAGAGATCATGGTTGCTTCTCTCTCTTTTGAATTATTGAGAAGCAAGGTCTTTATTTGGACTTTAATTATTATTGATGCCCATCTGCTTGAAAACTTTTTTACGGTATTGAGGTCCTTCGGATCCTGAATATTTACCCCATAATCCTTCCCAGTAAAAGTAAATCACTCCATACCCGCGATCATTCGCTAGCCGTACTTTTTCCTTTAAAACGTCCATCGAGGTTGTTCGTTTGCCAAATCCGGCTAGGACACCAATCTGAATTGGGATGCCCCACTCGCGAGCTTTGCGTAGGGCTGGCTGGTCGAGATCTTTGGCGTATCCCCTAAGGGAATAGGCATAGTTTTGAACGACGAGATCATCAATCAGTTGTCCCACGGCCCAGAGCTCCCAATCTTGAAGCCAGTTGTTGTAAGCAAAGCGAAAGGGTCCTGGTGACAAGCTCACGCGCACCGGTAGCGATTCCTGTTCCAAGCGGATGCGAAGGTCGCGCA
Source organism: Synechococcus sp. AG-683-A03 (assembly GCA_003210555.1). GTDB lineage: Bacteria > Cyanobacteriota > Cyanobacteriia > PCC-6307 > Cyanobiaceae > Synechococcus_C. Next base: position 10,482 of record QCUZ01000043.1, read on the forward strand.
GTAAACCCGTTAGTTTGCGGCGACGCCAGGTCATCCAATATCGATTGGTGTAATCGCGGGGTGGATCAATGCCGAATTCATCCTTGTAGAGCGCTGATGTGTAGGGGTCGTAGCCCAATTCCACAGGCCAAGCGAAGTGGTCATCGAGCTGCAGGCCGTCCATCCGGCAGCGTTTCATGACCTCAACCACGAGACCAATGAATCGCTCTTGCACTTGTGGGTGTGCAGGATTGAGCCACACCATCTCCTTGCCGTGCATCTTCATCACCGGATCACCGTTGGCTCGTGCCAGCACCCAATCCGGATTGTCTTGAACCACCTCTGCCGAGGCGGGCTCCATTAATCCATATTCAAACCAGGGAACCACTTTCATCCCTCGCTTGTGAGCTTCCTTGCTCAGGGTGCAAATGGGGTCAACCGTGACGCCGGCGGTCTTTAGGGATGGCTCTAGCGGTGCGAATTCACTGGTGTGAAAAGTCGTTCCACGGCTCCAAACATTCGGATACAGCACGGAAAAACCTGCTTGCTCAAGTTCATCAACCGCTTGTTTGATGTTCCGTTGGTCGTAATACAGCGGACTAGGGCTATTGGTGAGCCAAACGCCTAACGCCTGTTTTCTCTCAACACTAGGTAAACGGCTTTTGCTCAGGAGAATCTCGCTGCTCTGGCCAAACGTGGCTGGCGGGGCCATGAGCAGGGTGAATGGCAGGCTGAGGGCCCAAAAAAAACGTCGCAACACCACAGATCAAGCTTGGGTTGAGTTAGCGGAACATCGAGCTGACAGAACTCTCTTCATGGATGCGCCAAATCGCTTCACCGAGCATGTTGGCGACAGACAGCACGTGAAGTTGGGGGAAGGCCTGATTGGATGCGATTGGGATGCTGTTGGTGACCACAACTTGTTCAAACAGTCCTTCTACGGACAGGCGCTCGATCGCTGGTGGAGAGAAGACGGGATGGGTGGCACAAGCGATGACGCCAGTAGCACCTTGTTCTCTCAGCAATTTGGCACCAGAGCAGATTGTGCCTCCGGTATCAATCATGTCGTCAATCAGGATTGCCGTGCGCCCACTGACATCACCAATCACGGTGAGGCTTTCAGCCATGTTGTGACCCGTTCGGCGCTTGTCGATGATGGCCAGGGGAGCACCATTCATTTGTTTTGCAAAGGCCCTGGCGCGGGCCACGCCCCCGACGTCGGGAGAGACCACCACAACTTCTCCTAGGTCTTGGGCGGAGAGGTAATCCACAAGTACGGGAGAGCCGTAAATGTGATCACAGGGAATATCGAAATACCCCTGGGTCTGAGCTGAGTGCAGATCCATCGCCAACACCCGATCGACTCCTGACTTAACGAGCAGATTGGCCGTGAGCTTGGCTGCAATCGATTCTCGACCGGCTGTTTTGCGGTCCGCGCGTGCGTAGCCGTAATAGGGAACCACCGCGGTGATCTGACGCGCCGATGCCCGTCTACAGGCATCCACCATGATCAGCAGCTCCATCAGGTTGTCGTTCACCGGAGCGCAGGTGGGTTGGATCAGGAAGACATCGCAGCCGCGAATCGATTCCTGTATTTGTACATACAGCTCACCGTCGGCGAAGCGTTTGCAAACCTTGGGGCCATCAGGCACGCCCAGGTAGGCAGCAATTTCACGGGCGAGTGCTGGATTAGAGGTGCCGCTAAACAGGCGAAGCCGTCGGGTGTCGTGCTGCAACTTTTCTTGCTCGGCTCGGGCAGCGGTGAGAAAACTTGTCACGATGCCCGCGCTTGAGAACGGCGATGAACCGATCGTAGTGGTGCATCGTCTTCCTATCCATAAACGGTGTGGATCGGATCTTCCTAATGTCGCTGGATGCTCGATTTCACCTTGGCTCTTGTTGGAGCTGGTCCCCTTCCTGAGCTCTCGATGCGTGAGGGTGCCCACTATCTAGCCGATCGCTTTTCGGCTGAGTTGGTTCTATTGCCCTGTGGTTCGGAACCTCACAGTGGCTTGCAGGCGCTGGCATCGCGCCAGCGCGAACGAAACCACCCCACACTCCTGCGTTTGAGCGGTGATGCGGCGATGGCTCAAGGCTCCTCTGGAAGCTGGCTTGATGCTCTTGCCGCTTGGCGATGTCCTGTATTGCTATTGGCCCAGCCCAATGCAGCTGGTTTGATTCCTGGTTTGGCGCCTGCATCAGTCGCTTTGTGTCACTCGCTCAACATTCCTTTGGTTGGTTTGGCGCAACTTGGGGGCAGCTGGGATCTGGCGGCCCGCAGAATGGATGGCTTGCCCTGGTGTGGCCTCTTGGACACAACAGGCGATGGTGGGGATGCTTCTGATGCGCTGGTCCGATCGATTCAGCAGCGCTGGAAACGCATGAATCCAGTGATGAACGCTTTGACACGTTGATGGGCTCAACTTGCCTGTCTTGATTAAGGGCAAGCAAGGAATACGCCCTCGAAGCTGGATCAAGATTGGCTTGTTGGCGATTCTCAGGTTGGTCTCAATTGAGACAGACGCAAGGCGTTTCGAGGGGAAATGATCATTGTGTCTTCAAGTTCCTCCTATGGGCTTCCTTGCTGTCGCTAGTTGCTTAGCTCTTGCCGCTGTCGTGTCGAATGCACTGATTGAACATTGGTGACTTGTATGGCTCTGGCTTTTGCTGTTGATAATCCAGTACATTTTGCGGCTCCATCGCTGCTATTTCTTTGAAGATTGCTGTGT
>QCUZ01000044.1:0-13133 GCA_003210555.1 Synechococcus sp. AG-683-A03
GCACCCACTGCAGATGAGAAAAAAGCATCACCAGTTGTGGCACTCCTGCCAATCGCAAATGATCCAGTCCCATTGGATGTGGCAGTACCACTTGAATCGCCAGCCATCGGTGGGTTGGCTTTTGCAAGCTGCGGCTCGAAGACTTCGCCAACGAGCACACCAATCGCTCCAAGTTGGCCAATCACAGCCCAGCTGGCAAAAATGGTCTGAGCCGATTTGCTCCAGCGTTTACTACGACTACTTTTACGTTTTGTCCCACCACGACGAAAACCAGCAGTTTTCAGAAGGAGAGGGAGGAAATTCAAGCTACTGCTCTGAATACTCGATTGGATTATTATTTTATTTTAGCGAGAGATGGAGAAATTGCAGAAACGAGCTGAGACTTAATAGACTCAAGTAGAGAGAAATTCCTGAAGTGTAATGTTCATGCAGAAGCTTCGGAATAGGAAATATTGATTGGACCTCTCCACTGCTTAGCTTTCATTTTTTCTACACGGTACTTAAATATGGATCAGCTGTCCAATACATAAGACAAAGCTCACATGCATTAAGTAAGCTTTTTTATGAATGAGGGATTGACGTTCAATGCATTTGCACGTCAAGCCTTGTAGCCATCGGCTTCATTCGCCCTTAGTGCCATCAGTAGCTCTTGAAGAAGAGCCAAGGGCATCTGAGTGTCAAGGTTCATTGGTTGAGGGCAACTGCTTGAAGCATTCCGCCGTGGCAATAAAAAACCCGCACGTGGCGGGCCTAAAGCAAAAGAAACTAATCATTACTTAATACCAAACTTTTTCATTATATTTACCAAACTCTTCCGAGCGACCGAAACTCGCTTTCCTGAGTGAATAGCTCTTCTTCCTGAGCATTGAGCTGACCTGCTTGTTCAGCGACAAGTGAATTTTGTTTCTGATCTTCTGCCTACTAAACACCTGAGCGTTGGTTGCAGCAGCGGTGGCGCTAACACCCAATTCCTGCAAGTATTTTACAGTTGCTTTGGAAGCGAGACCCAATGCAAACCAGATCAAATAGGAGCTGGCGGTAGCGCCCAAGCCAATCGCAAAGGGTCCTTTGCAAGATTCCGTTGTTACATAATTCCCCGGGAATGCAGCGATAATTTGCTCTATGTTAATAATCTGCACTTTCGCTAGCTGTAGCTCGAGTGTCTCGCTAACGAGAACACCGATAGATCCGATCTGGCCAATCACAGCCCAACTGGCAAACAACTTTTGAGCAGACCTGCTCCAGCACTTATTTCGAGAACTCTTTCGCTTTGTTCCACCACGACGGAAGGCTCCTTCTTTGAAGACAGATCCGAGGAGAAAAAGCATCTGAACTATCTTCTAAGTATTTAGTCACGATGTTGAGTTTTTCCTGATAATCTGCGAAACAGCTCGTGAGTTTCACTGATACCAGCACTATTTAAATCATTTTCAAAGACTCCATTCCAACCCCTCCTAGAGAATGCAACCACATGCACTTCATCAAGCCAAATATTATCTCAAATTGAGATTTTGTCTTGATGAGCTTTCGCGACAAAAAGCAGATACATTTAACTAACAATTCTTTCAAGGCGATGAGCACTTCTTCTCCTTTAACTGGCGCAGTGCTCAGCGTTCCTGAACAGCGCTTGTGCTTAGCACCCATTCCCAAAACAAGCTCCACGTTGCTCAAGCGGCTCGCTGTGATTGCTGCGGGCCGCGAACCGTTTGAAGGTGCAGCGATCGGTGAAACGCGTCCTGCCCTTGCCATCCATCGGGCCGATTTGCATGGCTTACCGGCCTTCACTGACCTTTCTAATGAGGAGCAGAAAAAGCTTCTGGAAGATCCCCACGCACTAAGGCTTGCTGTGACCCGCCATCCGGGAGAGCGTTTGCTTTCGTTTTGGCACGACAAGCTTCACCTGGCAGATCCCGCTTACGCACCCCTGAATGCATCGGTACAAATCAGTTGCAGCAAAAATCACGTAGAGCCTTGCCGCTTTCATGATTTTCTGGCCTACCTCAGCGAGCATTGGGAGTTGCTGAAAAGCGATGGCCACCTAAGACCCCAATCGGAATGGCTTGGTGATGGAAGCTTTTTTAACCAATGGCTCGACCGTGATCAACTGATCAAACAGCTGCCGCCCCTACTCGAGCCCCTATTGCCAGCGGATCGCATGTTGCGCATTCGCAAGGAATTACAGACTTACGATCAGCGCTACCGCCAACGCTTAGGGAAGAGCTGGGACGATGCTTTTGGGAAAGAAGGTTTAGCTCAGCTTGAACGCCTGTATTCCGACGATCTCAAGGCATACAACTACGCGATCCCCCGCCGTCGTAGTGACAAGGTGCGCCCTCTGGCAGGAGCGAATACTGATGCCCTTGTTGATCCACTCCAACAGCTGCGCGATCGCCACCTGCAGATTTCTGGCCTGCAACAACAGCTGCTAGATCTCCAACAACAACTGGCCATCGCTCAGCAGCAGCTGCAGCAGCCTCCCTTACCCGCACTCCAGCCTGCCGCCGGTGCGTGGCCCGCCCACAACTCCCCAGAAGCCGGCCTTGCCCACCTCTACGAAGCGCTGAGTCATAACCGGCCGCAGGAAATTCTCGATCAAACCGCATCTCTACAGGGCCATCCCCATGCCGGTGAGATCTCCTATCTCGAAGGTCTTGCCCACGGCCTACTCAATCAGCACGAATTGGCGTTGCGCTCCTATGAAGCAGCCCAAACGCGTGGCTTTCTAACCCCCTATGTGTTGTTTAACGGCGGTAATGCTTGCCGTGCCCTAGGCAATACGGACGAAGGCCTGCGCCTCTACAACGAAGCGATTGCCCTCTTCCCTGGGTTTGGAGAAGCAAGGCAAAACCGCGCACTAGCCCTAATCGATGCCGGTGATCCTGAGGCCGCCGAAAGGGAGTTGCGCTTGCTGTTGCGCGACCTACCTAACTTTTCCCAAGCCGCCTTTTCTCTCGGCAATTTGCTGAGGGATCACAAGCGTGACCCCGAGGCGATCGAAGCGTTTCGGCTTTGCCTGGAGCATGCGCCGGCTTATCCCGATGCCTGGAACAACATGGGCTTGGCCTACGCCAATCTGAAGCAGATGGAGCCGGCGATGGCCAGCTACCGCCAAGCTCTTTCGATTGATTCGGGCTTCCGGCCATCACGCCAAAACCTCGCCCAAGCAATGATTCAAGAGAAACGCCATAGCGATGCCCTGGAGCAATTCAAGCTGTTTGGTGCCATCAATGGCCTCTCCTCCTTTGAACAAGTGGTGGGACTCCAGGGGGAGATCGCTTGCCTCACAGAACTGGATCGCTATGAGGAAGGACTAGCCGCTGCGGATCAATGCCATAGCGATCGCCGCGTGCAATTGATGGCACGCCTGCATGTGCTTCCAGTGCTTTACAGCACCAATGAACAGGTTGCTTCAGTGCGTCAACGCTGGGCGGATGATTGCGCTGAGCTCTATCAACTCCTAGAGGGAATCACCCAGGAGGATTCCGTCTGGGAAACCCTCTATGCCCATGCCTGGTCGCTGACCAACTTCTATCTGGCTTATCAGATGGAAGACGATCGCCCATTGCAGGAGCTCTATGCAGGCATTCTCGACCGGATCCTGCGGCCAAGGCTGGGTGTATTCATGCAACCCCTACCTCAACGCAACCCCGCCGACATATCACCCCTTCGTGTGGGAGTGATTTCACCCCATTTGATTAACCACAACGGCTCGATCTGGGCCCTGGGTTGGCTGGAGGGTATTGCAGGCAATCCTGGCTATGAGATCTTCACGTACAACACAGCGGATGGAGAAGACAGCGGCAGCGGGCGTTTTGCCTCCTTGGGCACCTACCGCCATCTACCGCTACGGGCCGAAAACCCCGAAGCGGTGCTTCAGCAGATCATGGATGACAAGCTCGATCTCATGATCTTTACCGATATCGGCATGCATCCCTCGAGCAAGGTCACCTCGGTGCTTCAACTCGCACCCGTGCAAGGCCAGGGCTGGGGCCATCCGATTAGTAGTGGTTCGCGCACCATCCACTACTACCTCTCAGGCGCCGGCATGGAACCGCAGGGCAATGAGGCTCACTACAGCGAAACACTGTATCGCTTACCGAAAACAGGGCTGAACTACGAAATTCCAGCCGCTATTCATGACGGCCAGTTGCTCTACGACAAGTATGACCTGCCCCGCGATCGCCCGCTTCTCAATTCACTGCAAAGCACGTTTAAATACCTTCCACGTAATGACTGGACCTTCGCTGAGATCGCCGCACGCCATCCCGAGGCGTTCATCGTGCTGGTGGGCCATATGGGCAGTGGCAGCATTGCCGAGCGATTGCTCGAGCGGATGCGACCCCATTTCAAACAGCGCGGCTTAGAGATCGAAAACCATCTGCGCATCCTGCCCCGACTCGACTACGGCGATTTCATGGGGCTATTTGCGATTAGCCACCACACCATCGACACGATCGATTGGAACGGTGGCAACAGCTCCTTGCAATCCTTCTCGCTCGACTGCCCCGTAGTGACCTTGCCCACAGCGTTCATGCGCGGTCGCCACACCGTGGCAATGCTCGAAGTGCTGGAGCTGCCCGAGCTGATAGCCAAAAACGCCAACGATTACATCGCCATCTCCTGCAAATTGCTCGACGATGCTGCCTTTTATCAAGCGATGAAACAAGCCATCCAAGAGCGCAAGCAGCGTCTTTTCCTCGACAAGAGCGTGGCAGAGGCCTTCCAAATCGCAGTGGAAACCATCTGCAGGCAAACCCCAAGCGTGGGCCAACAACCCAGCGAAATCCAGCCGCTGACCCAGGAACCCATGCAGGCCGCCTGATGAACGGCTCATCCTCGGCACCCCTTCAGCTTCAAGCCAGCGATCCGATTCCTGGAGTGCGCGTGCAAAGCGAAGAAGACTGGGCCCAGATTCAACTGCGCCTGCGTCAGGGCGAAACGCTTACGCCCCTGCTACCTCTGGGAGTCGATGCTGGCTTGATTTGGATTCCTAAAAATGGCTGCTCAACTCTCAAGCGCGCCTGGCTGCAACTCCAGGGGACAGCATCTCCTGAGATCTACTCTGAAATTCATCAATCCGTTCTACCCAGCACCCACTGGCTGCGGCCCCATGAGCTTAACGCCGTCGCCCAGCACCGCTCCTTGATTGCGATCTGGCGCGATCCAATTGATCGCTACGTGTCGGCTTGCCGGAGCCACTTGATAGATCTCACCAGCGGCCGAATCCATGCCAGGCTTAAGGCCAATACCCAAGGCAACCCACAAGCCTACGAACAGGCGCTTGCCTTCCATCAACAGCTGTTTAAAGAGCAAGGGGTGTGCAGCTTTAACGACAACGATGATCCTGTAAAAGTGATGAATGCAGTAGCGCTGCAGCTACCCGCATGGATTCAGTGCCATCTCGACTGGAGCCATCACACCATTCATCAAGTGAGCTACCTCGGCGGTGATCCGCGGCCCTACGCCACTTTGTTGGGGATGGAGCAGATCGATTGGCTGCTACAGCAATGGGGCCGATCCGCCGGCATTCAGCTCGACACCACGTCTCAGCACGTCTCACAACCACTCGCAGGTAGCAATCCCTGGAGACGTCTGCAGCGGGATCAACTCAGCCCAGAGGCCATTGCTGCATTGCATCGCTTTTATGCCGCCGATTGGGCCTTTCTTGAATTAGCCCAGCAACTCTTGGGGCATGCCTCGCATCCAGCTCCTCATCGAGCGCATCGATGACATCATTCACACCCAACGTTCCACCCTTATTAAGGGATCGCCCGGAAGCAGAACGACAACAATGGGCCCGCTGGGTGCTGGGTAGCCATAGCGATCAGTTCCTACCAGAGATGGTTGCTGCGGTTGCGCGACTGGATCAGCAGGATCCGATCGCTTACGGCAAACCCGCCGTAAATCCTGGCCCCAGACCTGACGACCTGCTGGTGATCACCTCTGAACGCGGCAAACATTGTGTGGTGTTTGATCAGCAGCCCCTGCCCTGCCGAGTGGTGCTCTTGGATTTCACTGGCACAGGCTTTGAGGCCGGCAGCAATCCTCATGGCTTTGAAGAACTGAGCCAGGCCTGTGAGGGCATGGGTGACGCCATGAATGTTGTTTGGAAGCACCTCGAGATGCCACCTGAAGGGAATTACATCAGTGTGGTCTGTGATGACGTGATGCTGCGCTCTAGTGATATCACCACAATGTTGGCCTTAGCCCGTCTCCACAATCTCAGTGCTGTGCAACCCTCAGTTGCTCAAAATCATGAGCTCAGCCGCGAATACGGTTTCTTACGACAACGACCCTGCGTTTCTATGCACCGCGTACCAATCGTAGAGGTGATGGCTCCTTTTATTCGCCGCGATCTCTGGGAGCTGATCATGCCGTTTAACCGCGGAATTGGCAGCGCCTACGGTATTGATCGTTTCGCGATGCCACTCTGTGCCGCGCATCTGAATGCTTGGAGATTTGCATCTATTGATATCACCCCAATGACACACATTCGCCGCGGCCGAACCATTGAAAAGCGATATACCAATGGCTTACTCAGCAAAGAGGAAGAATATCTCGTGCGCCAACGCCTGATGCTGGCAATGGGACTTGAGGTTGACAAAGAGGCTTATAGGAAACTGGAGAATAGTGTTTTACCTCATCCTGGCGATGGGCAAGAACATTGATCAAATAGCCTATGAACAGTTAGCTACTGGTTCAAACTCATTCAGCAGAGCCCTGCCAATCATTAAACATGCTTAACAAAGTTGCTGTCATCACTCCTTATTACAAAGAGAACAATGAGATTCTGAGAATGTGTCACGAAAGTGTGCTTCACCAGACTCCTCAAACAGACCACATTCTCGTGGCAGATGGACATCCAAACCCCTTAATCGAAGATTGGTCTTGCAAGCACATCATTCTTCCACACTCACATGGGGACAATGGGAATACGCCACGAGGCATTGGAGCTTTAATGGCGCTTGCTGAGGGCTACCAATTCATCGCATTCCTGGATGCTGACAACTGGTATCACAAGGATCATATTGCAAGTCTTTTATCCCTCTACGAAGATACTAGCTCCCCTATCTGCTGTTCATTTAGAACTTATCACTCGCTCGAAGGATTAATATTAAATGCGAAAGAAACAGATGAAGACAACCTCATGCATGTAGATACAAGCTGCATCATGCTCCACAAGAATGCCTCGAAACTCGCAACAATATGGGCTCTCATGCCAAAAACACTTTCCCCAATTTGCGACCGCATTTTTTTAGCAGCCTCAAAACACTTTAATTTGCAAATGTCAAGCACAAAAACCAGAAGCGTTGCTTTTCGAAGTCAATATATTGATCATTATCTTCAAGCAGGCATTCAACCCCCAGGAGACCTTAAAGGACTGGGAGAAGTCGAGCCAGCCATTAACTATCTTTTCACGAAAAAAGGAATCGATGACTGCCAACGTATGATGAATTTTTGGCCCGGATCATATTTACCTAAAAACTGGATCCTTCCTCATATCGCCCCCTAGTCACCTCAGAACACAAACCCGCCCAATAGGATTAATTTCAACTTTACAAGCTTTTCATACATGCTCAGAAGAAGCAGGACTTATAAGTAATGAATTGACCTCCTAAAAAAGCTCCCTAAGAGATTTTAAATTGCTTAAACCTCCTCCATAATTCACAAATCTTACATATCATGCCTCATTCATCAGATAAACCGTCAAATCTACCAACTGAACATCACTAATGACAAAGCTTTTCAATGTAAATCTGACGAATACTTGTGGCTGGAATTAAGCGTAATTTACGCGCGAAAATCGTCGTAAAAGCGTCAATTGCTATCTTGGGACATCGAAGTGGATCAACCTCAACAGGCAATCCTTCATGCCAAATGTAATCATCAAATACCATAACACCACCCACCCTTAGCAATTGAAAGCACATCAAAGCATCCATGAGCACATCGGTAGCGTTGTGCGAACCATCAACATAGATCAGATCAAAATCACTATTACCATCAACGATTAATTTAGCAAGGGCTACTGAGCTTCTTGCCTTATCAACAATCAAATTCACCGAGCAAGGCGATCGACTAATAGCCAATTCTATATTACGACGAAAACGGACCTCAACAGCACTCATATCACTCTCCATCTGCCCTCCAGATTGATGCTCAATCCCCCCCTGCCAGGTATCAACACAATGCACTGACAGAGGACCCTGAGAAGCCAATGTATCAATGAGATAGCAAGTGGATCTGCCCTCAAACGAACCAACCTCAAGGATTTTGGAGGGCAATAAACTCTGAATCAGGTCATCCCAAATCCTGCGATGATCTTCAAACCATGAATTCGTAAATTCATATTCTCCTCCCAAAAAAGCCATTCGAGCGCATTGAAAGCTCACTTACTATATGCACATATCACAATTTTAGTTGAGCGACTTTACCGTTACGAAAACTTCTCTTCGGAGCTCTGGTCAAGTAAATCACAACGCCCACGTCCAGACAAATGAATTTCACCGAATCAGCCGCAGACAGAATCTATAGACCTCCAAATCCGGATCACAGGTACCAGCGATAGTTTCTGGCGCAGCCCTTCCGGAAAGTGCTCGCCAATCACCCTATGTTCGAGAGCTTCAAAGCCAACACTCAGCCGCCCAAGATTCACTTTGATAGCCACTTCCCAGAGCGAGGCCCGGTTTACCAGCACGCTCGGCCGATCCGTCTAATGATCAGACACCTGCGGGGAGGGTAAACGCGGATCACCCATCAAACACCACAGCATCAAATACGTATTCTACAGATTTCGAGTCATGGCTTGGTGAACATGGCAGGCTATAGCTCGCCATCGAACATCTCGTCCAATGGGGCATCAAAACCGATACTGAATGAACTGGATCTGAAATCGCATCGCCCAAGGAGCCTTCAACCCTGAGTGCTGCGCGTTAATCGGATCCAATAGATCCGCTTCCACAGCTCGCTCACCCAAAACGTTCATAAAACCACTCATACCGCTGCCGAATCCAATAACACAATCCAGGGCCAAAAATGTCTAAGGCCTGGCTGGGTTGTGGTTCCACCTTATGGCGGATCTGATGATCACCAAACACTCCATACACCTTATCCTCTTCAACAGTGATCTGCTCCACATTGTTGAAATCGTGGCTGGCATAGAAAGGGAGCCCTAAATAAGAATAAAAATGCTCTAGTTCTAAACGGGGATTAGCGCAGAGATCCTCATAGCGAATGAATAACATCCGTTGATCAATGCCCTGACGCAACGTTTCCTTCAACCGTTCCATCGCCAGCCCCACCGGCGGCGAGACCACCCAATGGTCAAGACAGGGGTGGTCTCATTCACACCTGATTTGCCGACTTAAGCCTGATCAGAAATAGGAAATGCCTACCTTCAAAAGCCCGCTATCAGCTCTCTTTAGCGTTTCCACCTTCACCGAATCAGCCGCACGCAGGATCCATAGGCTTCCAGGGCTTGATCGCAGGTAAACAGCAGCAACGGTTCAATCCGGCTTTGGGCCACCAACAATCGATCAAAGGGGTCTCGGTGGCCGGCAATGGTTTCCAGGCGAGCCACTTCCAGAAGGTGATCGTTGCTGATTGCCAGCCATTGAAAACCTTCGTCAGTCACCCTTTGTTCCAGAACTGCAAGGTCAACACTCAGTCGCCCAAGGCCCACTTTGATGGCCATTTCCCAGAGGGAAGCCTGGCTTACCAGCACGCTGTGCCGATCCGACTGAAGTTCAGACACCAATGAGGCTGGCAAGCGAGGATCGTCTTTCAGCCACCACAGCAGCAGATGGGTGTCCAGCAAAACTCGACTCATGGCTGCGTGCAACTAGCAGGTTCAATAGCCCCGTCAAACAACTCGTCCAGTGAGGCATCAAAATCGGCAGCGATCTGGATCTGATCTCGCATCGCCCCGGGGGGCTTCAACCCTGTGCGCTGTGCGTTGATCGGCACTAATTGCGCCGAGGGCTTGCCAGCTCGGGCAATCACGATCGTTTCTCCCGCTTCCACTTGCTGGAGAAGCCGCGACAACTGGGTTTTGGCCTGATGGACGTTCACAGTCACCATGATCCAACCAAGAACGTTCTGAGTAGCTTAGTCGGACTTAGCTAGGCGAGTTGTTGCTGGTGTTCAGAGGTCAAGAACCAAACCGTTCATAAAACCACCCATACCGCTGCCGAATCCAATCGCACAATCCAGGCCCAAAAATGACTAAAGCCTGGCTGGGCTGGGGTTCTACTTTGCGGCGGATCTGATGATCACCAAACACCCCATACACTTCATCGTCCTCAACGGTGATTTGCTCCACATTGTTGTAATCGTGGTTGCCGTAGTAAGGGAGTCCTACATAGGAATAAAAACGCTCCAGTTCTAAGCGCGGATTAGCGCAGAGATCCTCATAGCGAATGAACAACATCTGTTGATCAATGCCCTGGCGCAACGTTTCCTGCAACCGTTCCATCGCCAAACCCACCGGCGGCGACACCACCCAATGATCCAAACGTTTCTCCAGGCTGGTATTCAGCATCTCACTGTGATTCACCATCCCTGGATCGCGCAATCCTGCCTTGCGAAAATTGCGTTCCATCGAACAAAGAATGTCGAGGGGATCGCGAATCATGCACACAATTTTGGGGTTGGGATAAAACGCATCAAGGAACGCGTAATGCACACTCCAACCGCGGCTTTTATCCAACAGCCAGGGCTTATCTGTGAGGGCAGTGGCATAGCCCTCGAGTCCCCCACGACAAAAACCGATAAAGGCCCGCTCCATCTCCTCTCGGCCCTGCGCCTTGAATTCCTCGCCGCGGCTGAACTGCCCGCGGGCCACATAAAGCAGATCCAACAACCCCGATGTTGGGGTCACATGAAAAGCAGGGTTCTGCCCCACGATGTTGCTGAACAGGGTTGAACCTGCCCGTGGCAGCGACGATTGGAAGGCGAGTTGCGTTGTCATTGGTGGGCTCCTCTGCACTGAGCCAATGCGTCGATTTCACTCAAAAGAGATCACTCCAACAACAACCGAACAAAATTCAACACCACTTGAGCTGCATGACAAGCCTGGCTGGAGTCCCTGGCGTCAAAACGATCCACAGGCGCCTCATCGTCGCGGGGATAACGGGATTCACTATTCATTCGGCTGAGTCCCTTGAGATGGAGATCCCTTAGGCGGGCAACATTGATGCCCTGATTGGCAAGCTCATCCACCAGGCGATCCAAGGAATGGCTGTATGGAGGAATGTTGCCAAGTGATATCAGCAAACCTTTCAGAGCTTTTTCGGCTGTCTGGCCGTAGTGATAACAAGCCTGGCTATGGAAGTTCTGGGCCTCGGTGAGCTGCCCCACCCTGAAATCACTCTCTGCCTGTCGCATCCATGCGTCGATCCGTGCACTCATCGATCGCCCAGGCACACGCTATCTGCAGCGATCGCACGCCAATAAGGGTCATGCCCCTGGCGCAACTTTTGCCACTCCTGCACGGTGAGAGCGATTACGTCATCCGCCATCCCGCGAGCAAGAACCTGATCAGCCAATCGATCAGCACATCCCTGATCCCGGCCGACAGCAAGCACGTCTACATCAGAAAACGCATCCCAATCTCCTCGCGCCAAGGAGCCAAACAACCAGAGACTGCACCCATCAAACGTGGTTAATAACGAACCGGCTTGGCTCCTGAGTGCTTGGATGCGCTCCTCCCGTTTCCGCTCCCGAATCACGGCCACAGCATTTTTGGTTGTGGTTTCAGACGCAAGCATGCTCAAACCCTATGGCGTGCAGAGCATGCCGGCAAGGTCGATCCTTATGCGTAGTAACTCCAAAGCCTCAACATCTTCACGATCGACTCGGTATCAACAACCCTTGAGATCTCCAACCAAGGCTTCATAGGGAGGAGAGACGCTGGCAAGCTCACCAGCCAGGGGACTCACTGAGCGCGGATTCTGGTGCCGCCGTCCCTTCCAGGATCGACTCCCGCATGCCGGGAATCGAGCTGAGATAAAGGGTTTCTTGAATCGCCCGCCAATCCTCTTCCGACACCAACACGGCATTGCCGCGCTTGGCATGGATGCGCCTGTGCATTTCAGTCACGGAAATCCAAGCCACATCATCCCCGCTGCGCGCCCGGAATCGTTTCCCAATCGGTGTGCGTGGCCCAGAGGCCCCAGATCGCCATCGCCCGCAGGTAGTGGCAAGCCCGAAAGGTGTTCACAGCTGTGATCGCTTCTGGGGTGCGGAATTGCAAGCCTCCCGCATACACCTGGGTCACCACCGCTGAACAAATCGCTTCTGCGGTTTTGCCCTCTTCCATCAAGCGGAAATAGCTGGCGATTCCAAAGTTGATCCCCGTCCACACCTCCAAGGGATGGGTGCCATTTGGATCCAAGGGTGTGCCATCACGGCGCAAGCCATTGGCCACCCCGAGCGATCCGCCAGCAAAGTTGTCAAAGCAGGCTTCCTTCACCGCGTTCAAGGTGCTGCGGCTGTTGGCCTCACTCACCACCGGCGGTAACTCCAGCAAGCGCGCATAGAAATCCCCGCAGAGCTGATCGGCCATCACCACCGGCGTACCGCTTTCAGCATCGATGTCGTAGTACTCACCGTTCCAAAGGAGCGTGTCGAAATTGGCGCGCGATTGCTCCAGCCAACCACTGAAGGTGTGCTGCTCATCGCCGGTCTCCAATCCCAGCTCCAGCTGCAGCCGTTGCGCCATCGCTAAAGCTGCTTCCAGGGCTGCGATCCAGAGTGCACCGCAATAGGCACTCACCCCCTTTAGCGGCCAATCATCAAAGGTTTGATCGGGAGCGCCGCCGTTATCGGGCAGGCCATCGTCATTCACATCAAATTGCTTGAGGTAATGCAGGGCCTGCACCGCCGCAGGCCAGCACTCCGCCAGAAAGCTCAGGTCTTCTCCCGTGGGAGCCAATTTGAACGTGCGCCACACCTGCAGCACGTAATCGCTGGCGAGATCCTTCCAGAGATTGCAGTCCTGATAGGCGGTGTAGTTGGTGGCATCAAATGGCACTTCATTCGGTGCCCCCAAATCGTGGGGTGTGGCCCCTTTCACCTTGCGGTCTGCTTCCACTCGGCCGCGGCCCTGGGTGAAATACCAACCGATCGGCCGT
>QCUZ01000045.1:0-13106 GCA_003210555.1 Synechococcus sp. AG-683-A03
TCTCTTAGTTGGAGATATGCGTCTCTAAGGTTATTCCCAATCAGGTTGAATTCGTAGCTTTCTCCTTCTGATAGCGATATTGCAAACCAGTTATGCTCTCCTACTTCTTCTAATTCTGCATTAATAGTCTCGTTAATGCTGATGCGTCGAATTGCGCTGCTTCTCGTGTTGTAATTATTGACAAATGTTTCTCTGCCTGTCATAGCTCTACGTAGGTCAATTGCGGGCATTTATATGTCATGTGAAGATATTTATACTTATGTTTTGAGTATAAATACTTGTAGGGATGATGATGCGTATTGGGTGATGAGTATTGAATCAGTATTCAACTCCTAGCAATGGTTTAGTTGCCTGTCATCGCCTTCTGCTCTGTTTTTTTGTATTGAGCTCTTCGTCAGCAATAGCCTGAGTATTTGTGCTCAATGGGCTTTGGCGAAGTCTCCTCTCTGGTGTCAAAAAGGGAGAGCTGGGACTTGGCTGGACTTCAGAAGGCATATATAGAGCCTTCAATTATTAGTTCTGACTGTCACAGACTTGTATAGCTACAGATGTCCAAAGGAAATGATCATTAACTTATTGCAGATCACTCATCTCAGCACCGCTCTGACCTTGCGGGATTTGAGAGAAGCAGTCTTCTCCATAGGGGCTCGGCTTCTTTGCTAGTGGCTAAGGCCTTGCCGTTTACTTGGCTGATCGTCCTGCAGCCAAGACTGTTGATCAGCAACCACTGATCACCAGGTTGTGGTTCTGCTGAAAGCGACTGCTCTTGCACCAGTCCCTGATTGAGGGCTTGGCCCCGCATCACTCCTGGCAGGCAGCCATCGCTTAGGGGGGGTGTGAGCCATTGGCCATGGCGCTGCACAATAATATTCGAGCTGCTCCCGCAGCACAGAGTGCCATTGGAGCTGAGCATCAATCCATCCTCAGCCCCCCGTTGTTGAGCCTCCCGTCGCACTTGAATTGCTTGTCCATAGGAAAAGGTTTTGCATCGGCTCATCAGGCTGGAGGCGTGTCGATATTCATGACAACTGATCCATGTGCGTATCGACTCGAACGTTGGTGTATGGGTTTGTAACGTCAACCAAAAGCGATGCCTGGATGAGTCGGCAGAGTTGTGATCGAGCCCAATCCCTCGTTGGTTTGCATCGCCTCGACTCCAGTTCAATCGCAGGGCTCCATAGATCTGCTGGAGTCCAAGTCGTTCGATCGCTTCTTGAATCAATGGATCCAACAAGGGCCTTTTTGGGGGGGGTGCCATTCCTAACAGCTCACAACTTCGCTCCCATCGACGCAGGTGTGCATCCAACAGGCAAGGACGGTTGTGATTGATGAGAACCGTTTCGAATAGGCCATCAGCGAGCTGCAGTCCTCGGTCGCTGAGGGGCAGCTTTAGTTCTGCAGGATGCCCCCACTCTTCGTTGAACCAGGCGATGGCCTGTTGTGGTTCGGACGCCGTCATTCCAGTGCCTCTAAAAGTGGTAGCAATTTCCAGTCCAGTTCGTCGGCTTCTGCCTGGGGATCCGAGTCGGCAACGATTCCGCAGCCTGCATGCACCCGAAGGTCATTGTTTTTGCGCAGAACGGTGCGAATCAAAATATTGCTGTCGAAACGCCCATCCCAGTTCAGCGTGAGCAAGGAGCCGCAGTAGGGACCTCGACCTTTGGGCTCTAACTCCTGGAGCCTTTGGCAAGCTCTCAGTTTCGGTGCGCCACTAATCGAACCGCCAGGCCAGCTCGCTTCCAACAGATCCACCCAGTTCAGTCCGTCCCTGAGTTGACCATTAACAACTGAGGTGAGGTGATGAACGCGGGCGTAGCTTTCGAGATTGACCAGCTGAGGAACATCGACGCTGCCAGGCACGCAGATCCTGCCAAGGTCATTGCGCAGCAGGTCGACGATCATCACATTTTCGGCACGGTCTTTTTCGCTGCAAACCAACTCAGCAGCTTGATCGGCATCCCTGTTTGGATCGGAATCTCTAGGCCGTGTTCCTTTGATAGGCCTTGTTTGAACAGCACCACTAGGGAGCACTTCCATGAAGCGTTCCGGCGATGTGGATAGGAGTGCTTCGCCGTTAGCCTCACCGCTGGCAACGACGAGACCGGCAAAGGGTGCCGGGCAGGCTCGACGCAAACGCCGAAACAACTCCAAGTTATCGATCGATTCCGGCAAGGTTGTGCTGGTGCAGCTGGTGAGATTGGCTTGAAAGAGGTCGCCCATGGCAATCAACTCACGGATGCGCTTAACGCCTTTGGTATAGGAATGCCTGTCGCTGTGACGAACCCAAGCTGTGTGAAGTGGTTGGGGGTTGGGGAGTGCGTCAGGGGTTCGATTGAAGTGTGCACTCATCCCTTGAATCCAGTGCTCCATCGCGGCATGGCGCTTGGCATCAAGTCCTTCAATCCACACCTCCCGTTGCTGTAGGTCAAAGCGCAGAACGGGGTCGTGGCGCCCGATCCAAAGGCTTGCCATGGCATCGCCTCGCCAGGCGTTTGTGGGTTCGAGCCAGGCGGCGGCGTCGTAACTAAGCCAGCCCGTCCAGTGCCCAGGACCGAGCGAGCGCAGAGCTTCAAACGGATTGGTGGCTCCCACCTCTCCCGGCAATCCCCGGCAACAACGTTGCTCGAGAGGATCAGCTGCCAGGGTGAGCCATCGGCCCAGGTCGCTGCCATCTCCGTCCAGCCAGATCAAGCCCGCTTCTCCGTGCTCTTGGGCGAGTGCTTGGGCGACGACGTCAGGTTCGATCCAAGGATGGTTGCTGCGAATCAGCTTCTGAGGGTCGGCTTGATTGGAGTTCATCGACGGCCTGGGCTGCACAGGTCCGGCCGTCCTGCGGCGAGCAGCGCTTCATCACGGATTCGGCAGCTGTCGCACACACCACAGGGCACGTCTCCGCCGCTATAGCAACTCCAGGTGCGTTCGATGGGAACCCCTAGATGTAGTGCTTCCTCTGCAATCTTTTGTTTACTCCACTCCACCAGTGGTGCCCATAGCGTTGGACCATGGCCTTCTCGTCCAACGCGGCTGCTGAGGTTTGCAAGATTCTGAAAGGCCTTCAGATAATCCGGCCTGCAGTCGGGATACCCCGAGTAGTCCACGGCGTTAACGCCCAGCACCAGTCGATCGGCCCCCCGCGCTTCGGCGAGGCTGAGTCCAATCGCAATGAACACGGTGTTTCGCCCCGGGACATACGTGTTTGGGATGATGCCCTCCTCAACGCCGCTGGTGGGAAGCGTTTGGCCGTGATCGGTGAGTGAGGAGCCTCCCCACATCGCCAAATCCACATGGATGGTGTGATGTTCTGCCAGGTTCAGAGCTTTGGCGATGTCCACGGCGGCCTCAAGCTCACGCCGATGGCGCTGGCCGTAATCAAAGGAGAGGCCAATCACGCGGAAGCCTGACTGGATCGCGAGCGCAGCAGCCGTTGCGGAATCGAGCCCTCCCGAGAGCAGGGCAATCGCGGTGGAATCGGTCATGCTTGCATTCTGTTGCCGTAGGAGTATGACCATGGGCCTGGGATTCTTGAGGCTGACACTGCCGCTGCTGATGGTTGCTGCTTCAGCTCCGGCTGTGGCGATTCCCCGTCTTGACCTGAGTGGTTATCCAGCACCTAAGCCAGGCTTGAATCGTTGGGTGATTCAGCCCTCGGGCCTTCTCCCGAAGAGTGACGACGCAATGATTTCGGCCCATCCACTCGATTGGCGCGTCCAGTTGATCGTGGGGAAGGAGGTGGAGAGGAACTGCAATGTCAAACGCTTGTCGGGTCCGTCTTTATCGATGCAGCGACTTCCTCAATCCTCTGGAAAGGCCTTGTTTGAAGTGAGTGGGCCAGTGCTTGTGCTGAGTACGCGCATGGCTTGCACGTCGGAACAAACTCAAGGCAAATCTTTCCTGTCCCTTGGTAAGCAGCCGTATTTGATTCCCTACAACGCGTCTTGGCCGGTTGTGGTGGATCTGCCAGACGGGGTGGAGTTGCGCTGGAGAGTTTGGAAAGCTGAGACCCGTCAGCAGGAAGCAGTGAAGCTCTAATGGATTAGAGCTGTTTTAGAGAGTCGGTTTTGGTTTGGAAGGTGTTAAGTAGAAGCTGTAGATAACTAACGCTGCGTAGCTTGATGTTGGCGGTGAGAGACATTCCGACCTGAAGAGGCAAATTTGTACCGTTTTTGACACTTAGTTGCTGGCTGTCTAATTTAATGACTGCCGGATATGCATAACCCTGGCGCATTTTTTGTTGATCTGGTGGAAGAGCGTCTGATCCCACGGAAAAGACTTTCCCTCCCAACACGCCAAAATCGCTGGCAGGAAAGGAGTCGATACTGATGTCAGCTTTTTGCCCAATGCGCACGAATCCGATTTTGTTGCTCGGAATTTCAACATCGGCTTCTAGAGCATTAAAGGGTACAACCTTCAATACAGCCTGGGATGATTGGGCCTGAGAAATGTAACCAGCGTTATTCAATTGTAAATCAAAAACGATGCCACTAACTGGGGCTCGAAGAGTTTGATTTTTGTTGGTTACCTTTACTTCAGTGAGATTTGCATTGAGCTGAGCGCGTTCACTGCGGAGGCCTGCCAGTTCGGCATTTAATTGCTCAATTTGTTGATTGATCTGATTGGTCTGGCGTTTGCCTTCAAGCTCTAACTGTGTCAACTCTCCCTTCAGTCCAGCCACCTTATTACGTTGCTGCAGGTACTGAATATCAGGTGTAGCTCCTTCCCTGGCTAATCCTTGAAGTCGATCAAGAATCTGGCTTTCAAGATCCAAATTGTTGCGGGTGGTTAAAAGTTGCTCACGATTGAGATCGAGCGTCCGTTTGCGCTCAAGTGTTTTTAGGGAGAGTTGCTCCTGTTTCTGCTGGATTTGGGATGTTTTCTCCTTAACACCTTGCTCAAGAGACTTCAGCTGTTCTGTTGTGCTCTCCTGATCAAGTCGAATAAGTGGCTGGTCTTTGTTTACACGTTCACCGCTTTTCACAAGAATTTCTTCGACCACTGAGCCTGCTGGGATCCGCATTTCTTTGACGTTTCCCACAGGCTCGAGTTTGCCAGTGGCCACCACCACTTCTTCGGTGCGGGCAATGGCCAGCCAGCCGATGAAAAAGACGGTTGTACCGATCAAACTCCAGGTCACTGCTCTGACCCAAACCTGACTTTGCTGGAGGACCGCTTCGTTGTGATCGCCACTGCTGACGCTGCTTTCGAGTTTGTTTTGGGCTTGGCGGACCAGATTGCCGATCGGATTGGTGCCGGTGTTACTGCTATTTGGTAGTGGCTTTTTGTTTGTTTCTTTCATGCTCAGTTGGCCTCCTGTTGGCGGTATAGGGCGTAATAGCGGCCTCGTTTTCCCATCAATTGTTCGTGGGATCCCTGTTCGACAATGGCCCCCTGGTGCATCACCACAATTCGGTCTGCCCGGCGCACGGTGGTAAGTCGGTGGGTAATGAAGAAAACAGTGCAGTCATGCAATGAGTTGATCAAGTTGTCGCAAACCTTGCGTTCGGTTTCGTAATCGAGAGCGCTCGTGGCTTCATCCATCACTAAAAGTTTCGGATTGGCAAGCAGGGTCCTTGCGATTGCAATCCGCTGCCGTTGGCCACCACTAAGTGATGCGCCCCGCTCACCAACTGGCGTGGAGTAACCACTTGGAAGCTGCATAATGAATTCATGGGCGCAGGCGATCTTGGCAGCCGTCACGATCGTGTCGCTTGCAACATCAGGCTGGGTTAATGCGATGTTTTCACTGACGCTTCCTGAGAACAGCAGCGGATCCTGGGGCACGATGCCAATTTGGCGTCGCAGCGAATAAAGCTCCACTTTGTCGATGTCGTAGCCATCGATCAGGATCCTGCCTTGATCAGGGGCATAGAGCCTGGGGAGAAGTTTCATCAAAGTGCTTTTCCCGCTGCCGCTCTGCCCAACGATTCCTACGAAGGTTCCAGCTTTCACATTCAAATCGATTTCATTCAGGACAGGTGGTGTGCTTTTGCTGAATGTGAAGCTGAGTTGTTCGAAGCTCACATCTCCCTTAAGAGATGGAAGTGGGACTTTGGCCTTATCAAGTTCGTTGGATTCCTGAGGTGTATCGATCACATCTGCGAGACGTTCGAAACTCACTTTCAACTCCTGGATGCTCTGCCAGATAGTGGAAAGGCGTAAGAGTGGCTGGGTGACGTAACCGGAAATGATCCGGAAAGCGATCAGTTGTCCCAGCGTCAGCTCTCCAGAGAGAACCAACGTTGCACCGACCCAAAGCACAAGCAGCTGAGAGATTTTTTGCAGCACCTGGGAGGTCTGACTCAAAGCCGTGCCGCTGATAGTTTTCTCGAAGGTGCTGCTGATGTATTCGGCGTAGCGCTCTTGCCAGGTGTACCGGCTCACCATTTCCACGTTCTGACTCTTCACCGTTTGGATACCAGTAAGCACTTCGACTAAGTGACTCTGTGTTTTGGCATTGGCTTCTGCAGCTTTTCGATACTGACGCCGGAACAGGGGTGCTCCAAGAAGGGTGAGTCCTACCTGAATTGGGAGCACGGCGAGGGCGATAAGGGTGAGCAACCAGCTGTAAAACAGCATCACCACGATGTAAATCACCGAAAAAGCAGCATCAAGAACAGTGGTGAGGGCTTGCCCAGTGAGGAAGTTGCGGATCTTCTCCAGCTCGCTGATCCTTGAGCCCAGTTCACCGACGGGACGCTTGTCGAAATACCCAAGGGGCAAGCGCAGAAGATGGTCGATGACTTCTGCGCCAAGACGCTGGTCGATGCGATTGGTTGTTTCAGCGAAGAGGAACGTTTTGAGGCTTCCGAGTACACCTTCGAGAATGGTGACAGCCACTAATGCGATACCAAGGACTTGAAGCGTGTCAAGGCTGCGCTGATTGATCACCTTGTCGATGATCACCTGAATCAGCAAGGGATTCGCCAGTGTGAAAAGCTGGATGACAAAGCTGGCTGCCAGCACTTGCATCAGAACGGTCCTGTAACGCTTGAGCGCCGGCCAGAACCAACCTGGGCCGAACTTCTGTTCAGGAGTTGTATTGGTGCGATCGAGCAGCAGTAATTCGATTCCCTCTGGGAAGATCTCTTCCAGTGAAGACGCTGATAGATCTACGAATCCCTGGCTTGGTGACGCGAGCACGACGCCGCGTTCATCACTACGGATCACTAACGCAAAGCCTCCTTGCCAAGGGATGATGGTGGGGGTCTGCAAGCGAGTGCCGAAACGGGCAGCAACCTTGGCGCCCGAGACATGCAAGCCAAGACCTGCTGCGATCTGGCCACAGAGACGCAGGGTTGGAGTCTGGCCACGCCTTAATTGCTCACGGAGAACCTTCTCAATCGCGTCGCGTCGAAATGGCAGCTTCATCAGCTTGGCCAGCATCTGGAAGCAGGCGAGGGTTTCTTGCAACGGCCCCTCTCCGCCCACGAAAAAGTCTCGGTCTTCTGCTTTGCTGCTGTTGAAGCGACTAACGGGAGGCCTTAGTGGTGCCTTGGGAATGTCTTCATTGCTGAAATCGTCTTGAGCGGCGTTGCCGACCACTTCGGCTACAACGAGTTCAGCTGGCGTTTCTTGATTCAGCTCATCGATGACTGGACCTGGAAGGGAAATCAGTCGAAGCGGAAATTGATGAATGTCTGTTGGAAGGGTAGAAATCTCATCAACGTTCGTGAGTTCTTCTCCAAGAGCGGCATGGTTGTTTTGGCCTGGTTCCCCACCAACAAATAAACGCCGCTTTGCTTTGAAAGCAGATTGAATCGCGTCGTAGTCGGTTGGATCAAGGAGATGAGCTTTTGGAAGAAGTTCTTCGAGCCAACTGCTGAGAGGCCGATTTTGCTTCGGTGCCTTGTTCAGAAGGGACGTCAATAGTGCTGCAAGCTCAGCTGTCCACAAGTGGTTTCGGCAGCCAGCGGCAACATCATTGTTGTGACGAACAAGATCTAAAAAATCTTCATCACTGATTCGTTGTGCAACGAGTTCAGAAGCAGCACGAACCTCCTCACAAGGCGCTCCTCTTAACAGTGACGCCGCGCCTACCAGTTGACCTGCTTCCAGCTTGGTCAGGGTGCTAAGCCTTCCTCCTTGTTCACCTAGCAGACGAGCACTACCGCTTTCGATCAGCAGAACTTGGCCAGGGATGAACCGAGATTCGCAAAGCGGTTGTCCGAGTTCGTAACGCAAGGCTTCGCCGCGCTCACGAATGATTTGTTGCAGGGCTGAAAGCCCCTCGGAGGGTGAGGAAGTCAGTTTCATCAGATAAAGCGTTCACCATTCTTGCTGGAGAGAACGGCTTTGACTACCTCGTTTGTTTCTTCATTTATCCACTGCTGAAGAAGTTCGGTGGCCATCCGCTGCTGCATGGCATCGTCGAAGCAGGCTTCTAGGCGCTCCTCCAATCTCGACACAACCCACCACTTTTCAATGAGAATTGGTTCGAGAACGACTCCAGGGGTGGCAGTCCGGAGGCATTGGCGAAGTTGCGGATGGGCCTTCATCAGTGAAGCAGGACCTACTTTTCCACCGCTTCGCTGCTCAGGTCCCTCGCTGTATTGGGTTGCGAGGACATCGAAGCTTGTTTCACCTGCTTCTAATTGAAGGTAGAGCTCATGAGCAACCCCTGAATTTTTTACTCTTATTAAGCTATATGTGGCTTGATCTAGTGCTTCCTTGCGTTGTAAGAATCGAGCTTCAGATTTTGCTGCAAAGGCGTCGATAGCCAGTTTGCTGAGCTTGATGGGAAGACTAAGTTGCAGCAGGAGCTCGTTTTTGCTGATGAACCGCTCAGACAACCAATTTTCTAACGCTTCCTCGTTTTTAAGTTGCTCCTGCTGGCAATGATTTGAAAGCGCTTGCCGCAAAAGATTCTCGGGAGGGTTGAGCTCTTTGGTTGCCTCTTCAATCAGCAAACGTCTCACAAGCGGACACAACTGCTCGGCGCGTCTTAAAAGATCAACTGCGGAATTCTCAATGTCGTTGAACTTCGACAACACCATCGGACGACAACCTTTCATGACTTTGAGGCGAGCCGTTTTAACGAAGCTGATTGTGACTCATATCAGCGTCATCGTCATTCATTCATGATGAATTCAGATTGATTGCGGCTGGCAGGATTTGGGCAGATTGCCTTAGCGCACGCCAAGCCATTTGTGGCTTTGCATGCTCAGCCTCCAGCGTTGATCTTGTCGAACTTTGTCGACGGCGAGTTCTAGGCCTGCTTCGCAGTCCCAGCCAGGCTGAAGCAGCCAATTGGCCTGGGGTGCTTGTGTCGCTACCACTTCTGCAAACAGCAGATCTGCTGGTTCGTGCACAACAACCTTGAGCTCGTGACACGCTTGCACCACCTCCGCCCTTGGAGGCTTGTGGCGCTTCGGTGAAAGGGTGATCCAGTCGGGGGCACCGCTTAATCGATCGACGCCACTGGTTTCAAGATGCACCGGCTGACTGCAGTTTGTGCGAATCGCAGCGGTGAGCTCATCGAGGTTGTGGTGCAGGGGCTCACCCCCTGTAATCACCACAAAGGCGGCTCCGGTTTCAGCTGCAGCAGTGGCTTCAATCGCCAAGTCCTTCACCAGCCGCTTGGGATGGGAGTCAGCAGGCCATGAGTGCTTGGTGTCGCACCAGCTGCAGCCCACATTGCAGCCTGCCAGCCGGATAAAAAAAGCACTGCGGCCCGTATGGAGCCCTTCCCCTTGAAGAGAGTGAAAGGTCTCCACAACCGGCAAACAATCGCTCAAGACTGCAGGCTCGGATGACTGGATCCAGCTGCTGAATTGTTTTGTTGGCGCATGGCTTCGCTCGGGCTGGAGGGCAAGCGTTGTTGGGCCGCTTCGATCAGACCACGAAATAAGGGATGGGGCCGCCCAGGTCTGGATAGGAATTCCGGGTGGTACTGGCAGGCGGTGAAGAAGGGATGTTCGGGAAGTTCGATCAGCTCTACCAGCCGGCCATCAGGGGAGCTTCCGCTGATTTCGTAGCCAGATTCAAGAAAAAGGTTTCGGTAAGCGTTGTTGAATTCGAAGCGGTGGCGATGGCGCTCGTACACCACCTCTTCTCCGTAAAGCCTCGACGCCAAGGTGTCTGCAGAGACTCGGCAGGGGTAGACGCCCAAACGCATCGTGCCTCCAAGGTCCACAACATCTTGTTGTTCGGGTAGGAGATGGATCACAGGATGGGTGGTTCCTGGCTCGAGCTCAGCGCTCGTGGCATCAGTGAGCCCTGCCAGATTGCGAGCCCACTCGATGACGGCGCACTGCATCCCTAGGCAAAGGCCAAGGAATGGCACGCGTTGCTCTCTCGCCCAACGGATGGCGGCCACTTTGCCGTCCACACCACGGTTGCCAAATCCACCAGGAACGACCACGGCGTCCATACCTTTGAGAAGAATATCAGCGCCTTGATTTTCAATCTCTTCTGCGCAAACCCAGTGCAGATCCAGGGAGGCATCCTGGGCTAAACAGGCGTGGCGTAGGGCCTCTACGACAGACAGGTAGGCGTCATTCAGTTGGACGTACTTGCCAACTAACGCAACCTTGACCGCCGGGCCGGGATTGCGCAGTTTGTGCACCAGTTGCGCCCAGTCCACCATGTCACTGTCGTGATCTTCGAGGTCCAAGACGTCAAGGACTTCACGGCACAGACCTTCGTCTTCGAGGGTGAGCGGTACGGCGTAGATGCTGTCGGCGTCCAAGGAGGGGATGACCGCTCGCTGGGGCACACCGCAGAAGCCTCCAATTTTGCGTTTGAGCTCATCGTTGATGTCGCGATCGCTACGACAGACGAGCAGATCTGGCTGGATTCCGATCGAGCGCAGCTCTTTGACCGAATGCTGGGTGGGCTTGGTTTTGAGTTCTCCCGATGTGCCGATAAAGGGGAGCAGGGTCACGTGGATGTAGGCCAGATCTCGTCGTCCCACATCTCCTCGGAACTCTCGAATGGCTTCCAGGAAGGGCAACGACTCGATATCACCAACGGTTCCGCCGATTTCCGTAATCACAACATCGGCATTGCTATTGGAGGCCACACGGTGAATGCGGTCGCGGATTTCACCGGTGATATGGGGGATGACCTGGACGGTTCCTCCGTTGTAACTGCCTCGTCGCTCCTTATTAATGACGGATTGATAGATCGAGCCCGTGGTCACGCTGTTCAGGCGCGACATGGCGGTGTCGGTGAAGCGTTCGTAGTGGCCAAGATCGAGATCCGTTTCTGCACCGTCTTCAGTGACAAACACCTCCCCGTGCTGAAAGGGGCTCATCGTTCCTGGGTCCACATTCAGATAGGGATCCAGCTTCAGGATTGAAACGCTGTAGCCCCGTGACTTCAGCAAGCGCCCGAGGCTCGCGGCCACAATCCCTTTGCCGATGCTGGAGACCACACCGCCGGTGACAAACACGAACTTGGCCATGGCTTGCTCGGCAACGTGTCAATTTACTGCGGTAGACCCTCACCCTGGTATCCGTGCGCACTCTCCTGATTAGTGGTGCAAGTCGTGGGATTGGTCGTGCGGTGGCTGAACGAGCTCTTGCCGACGGCCATCGCCTCAGTCTTGGGCTTCGTGATCTGGAGGCGTTGAAGCAGACGCCCCTTGATCCTGCGTTGGCTGGGAGCGACAAGGTGTTGCTTTGTCCCTATGCCGCTGAGGACCCTGCGGCGGCCCAGGCCTGGGTTGAGGCCACCTCCAACTATTTTGGCGGCTTCGACAGCGTGATCCATAACGCCGGGATCTTCAGCCGTGTGCCGCTGCTCTTTGAGTCGGGCGAAGAACAAGAAATCGCTCACATCATCGATGTGAACCTGATGGGACCTTGGTGGCTGACTCGCGCGGCATGGCCGCAGTTGGCATCCCACGGAGAGGGTCGCATTCAGGTTTTGGTTTCGATGAGCGGGAAGCGCAGCAAAGGTCGCCTGGCGGCTTATAGCGCCAGCAAATTTGCCCTGCTTGGTCTCTGCCAAACCATGCGCAACGAGGGTTGGGCTGCCGGCATTCGGGTCACGGCGATTTGTCCTGGCTGGGTCAATACGGATATGGCGGCTGCAGTGCGTAGCGGTCCGAGCGACCGCTGGCCAACGCAATCGATGGAAGCTGAAGCGATGACTCAGCCCGAAGACATTGCGTCGATGAGTGCTGAACTGTTGAGACTTCCCAATCGGGCGGTGCCCTTTGAGCTTGCGGTTAGCTCCAGCCTGGAGTGATGCTTAGTGTTCCAGCAGGCTGCGAAGCATCCAGGCTGTTTTTTCGTGGATCTGAAGCCGTTGGGTGAGCAGGTCGGCAGTGGGTTCGTCGTTGGCAGCTTCTGCCAGAGGAAAGATGCTCCGTGCCGTACGGGCTACGGCCTCATGGCCGGTGACCAGCTCACGCACCATGTCGAGCGCGGCAGGTTGTTGTTTGGCTTCTTGGATCGAGGCCAAACCGGCCAGGGTGGAACCTCCATGGGGAGCCAAAACGCCAAGGGCGCGTATGCGCTCTGCGATGACATCCAGGGCGTTCCACAACTCGGTGTACTGGTCCATGAACATCAGGTGCAGCGTGTTGAACATCGGCCCGGTCACATTCCAGTGGAAGCCATGGGTTTTGCCGTACAGCACGTAGGTATCTGCGAGCAGGCGGCTGAGTTCAGCAGCGATCTCTTCCCGTTGTGCGCTGGTGATGCCGATGTCGATAGCAGAGCTGTGGGCCATGGTTGATGGAAATTGGAACGAGTGGTTGGTTTAAGAATCCAGGGATTGGATGTAATCGCGCACCTTGCTTCGGCGCTGGGGTTGGCGCAGTTTCAACAGAGCCCGGGTTTCGATCTGACGCACCCTTTCTCGGGAGAGGTTCATGTCTTCGCCGATTTGAGCGAGAGTTCTGGGGGTGTCGTCTTCAAGGCCAAAGCGACAACGAATCACGGTGGCTTCCCTTGGGGTCAGCTCATTAAGCAAATGTTCGAGATCGTCGTGGAGTGCATCGCGGGTGAGGTTCTGCTCCGGTGTGGCGTGTTCGTCTTCTAGGAGCTCCCCAAGTTGGGTGTCTTGATCCCGGCCCACCTTGGTTTCCAGTGACACAGAGCGGGGAACGCGAGCCAGGGTTTGACGCACGGTGTCTTCGCTGACGCTGAGCTCCCTCGCAA
>QCUZ01000046.1:0-12935 GCA_003210555.1 Synechococcus sp. AG-683-A03
AGAGCAGCGACCCAGTGCACGGCAAAACGACCCCTTTCAGGTGCTCACCCACTGCAATGCGGGCTGGTTGGCGACCGTTGACTGGGGTACGGCGTTGGCACCGATTTATAAGGCCCATCGCGCTGGGCTGAACATTCATGTTTGGGTGGATGAAACTCGGCCTAGGAATCAAGGGGCATCACTCACGGCCTATGAATTAGCGCGTGAAGGTGTTCCGCACACTGTGATTGTGGACAACGCAGGTGGTCACCTGATGCAGCATGGACAGGTGGATGCTGTGATCGTTGGGACGGATCGAACCACGCGCTGCGGTGATGTGTGCAACAAAGTTGGCACCTACCTCAAGGCTCTGGCGGCTCACGACAACAACGTGCCTTTTTACGTTGCCCTGCCTTCATCCACCATCGATTGGCGTATTGCGGATGGGGTGGCAGAGATCCCGATTGAGGCGCGCTCCGAGGAGGAAGTGACCGCCATTCAGGGGCGGGTGATCGCTGGGCCCTCGGCTGGCGACATCGTGCGCGTGCAACTCACTCCTGATGGTTGTGCCGGGTTTAATCCGGCGTTTGATGTCACACCAGCGCGGCTTGTTACGGCTCTGATTACCGACCGTGGTGTGGCGACGGCCAGTGAAGTTGGCCTGAAGGAGCTGTACAACCGTGGCTGATTCAGACAGAAAGATGAACGATCGGGCCTTGCGCTGCGAGCTCGTGGATGTGGCCCGTGCCATGAACAGCACTGGCTTAAATCAGGGCACGTCCGGCAACCTGTCGTTGCGGATAAAAGGGGGATTGTTGGTGACCCCCAGCTCCTTGGCCTATGACCAGATGGAGCCGGAGGATCTGGTGGCGATTGATTTTTGCGGCCAACCTTTGCCTAGAGGACTTCCGGTCCATCCCCGCAGACCCTCCTCAGAATGGCGCTTGCATGCTGATGTCTTGGCGGATCGGCCCGATGCGATGGCGGTGTTTCATTGCCACCCCATTCATGCAACCGCGCTGGCCTGCCATGACCGGGGGATTCCGCCGTTCCACTACATGACTGCGGTGGCGGGAGGCGATGACATTCGCTGTGCGCCCTATGCCACCTTCGGTACGGCTGAGCTTTCGGCCCATACGGTGCAGGCCCTGCAAGGCAGGCAGGCCTGTTTGCTGTCTCACCACGGATTGGTCAGTGTGGGAAGGGATTTGGATCAGGCCCTCAAGGTTGCCGTTGAGGTGGAGACGCTGGCACAGATGTATTTGCAAGCTCTGCAGTTGGGGGAACCTCCGCTGTTGTCGGCATCCCAAATGGAAGAGGTGCATCGCCAGTTCCGAGGCTTGGGGTATGGCCAAGCTCCTAAAGATTGAGGTGTTGGCGGAAAAAACGCTCTGTCGATTCAAGAACGGCGACCTGCACGGCGCTATCTCGGAATCCATGTCCTTCCTCCTGGAAGGTCTGGACTTCCACCGGGATTGCATTGCGGCGTAAGGCATCGGCCATGCGTTCGGTTTGTTGCGGCAGGACGACCTTGTCTTGGAGACCCTGGAAAAAGATCACGGGACAGCGGATCTGTTCCACATGGCGCAACGGCGATCGCTGTTCATAGAGATCATGCTCCTCGGGCCAGCGGCCGATCAGTCCATCCAGATAGCGGGCTTCAAAGCGGTGGGTTTCTGTGGCTAAGGCGCTGGGATCGCTCACGGCATAACGGCAGGCTCCAGCGCGGAACACATCGGTGAAGCAGAGGCAGGCCAGCGTGGTGAAGCCACCGGCACTGCCCCCTTCAATGGCGATGCGGTTTGGATCGGCGCAATTGGCAGCGATCAATGTTTTGGCAGCGGCGGCGCAATCGCCGACATCCACCACTCCCCAGCCCCCTTGAAGGCGGTCGCGGTAGGTCCGCCCGAATCCTGTCGATCCTCCGTAATTCACGTCTACCACTCCCCAGCCCCGGGAGGTCCAGAACTGAATGGCGAGGCTGAGGCCGCGGCGGGCCATCGACGACGGGCCGCTGTGACTCTTCACCAGCAGGGGTGACGAGGCATCGGCTCCCCCAAGTGGGGGGTAGTACCAGGCATGGGTGCGCTGCCCGCTCGTCCCTTCAAACCACAACGATTGGGCCACGCTGATTTCGTTGATCTCCATGGCGGCTGCGGCGGCTGGAGTGTGTTGCCAGGTCCCTGTGCCCAAGTCGAGCTCAAGCAGCCCTTGGCCTGTGGTGCTGTTACTCGAAATGGCAACAGCCCTGCCATTCGCTGCATTGAGATCGGCGAGATCGTTGAAGGGTTGTTCAACTGTCTCTGCGGAGCCATCGAGCCCAAGCCGTTGCAACTGCCATTCACCTTGATCACAGATGGCCGCTAACAGCTTGTCCCCATCCCAAGCGGTGGTACTCATCCCAAACACCCACTGGGGCATGGCTGTTTCCTTGGCCATTGGCCAGAGCCGTTGCCAGTGGTTGCTCAAGCTTTTGGCACTGGGATGGCGCATCAGGTTCCACCAGCCACTGCTGTCCTCTGCAACGACGAGGCTTCCATCCGGCAACCATTGAGGCTGAAACACGGAGATCCCCTGAGGCTGGGATCGTTCAGCGCCGGCGACCACATGACAGTCTTCCAGTTCTCCAGAGGCCGTTAGTCGTGCCACAACGAGTTGGGAGCAATCCCAGGGCATGGACGGTTGCTGCCATTCCACCCAAGCAAGCTGGTCTCCGTCTGAGCTAAGGGCGAGATAGCCCGCGAAATCAGCCGGCTGATGCACAACAACAGGGATTTGATTGTGTTGATCGAGAGCCACGCTCACCAAGCGATCACAACCGGCCTCCTCCATGACGCCTAGCCAGCGAGAGCGGGAAGGGTCGATGACTCCTCCTCCGAGAGCGCTTTCGCCCGGGGAGGTCAGCCGTTGGGGGCTGGCGATGGCCTGCAGCGATTGGGAGCTAGCTCCTTCAAGGCCTGTCCAGGCTTGGAACCAGAGGCAACAGTCGTTGTCATCGACCCACACCAGCTGGAGTGTTTCTTTCGTCAGGGTCGCGCTCAGCGGCGCTCCCCCATAGTCGTGCACTCTGCTGCGCAAATTGATCGGTGCTGGTGTGAGTTCCAGGGGTGTGCTTTCTGTCTCCCCCCAGCGGCGGATTAAGGCTGTGGTGCGGCCTTTCTCTTGGGGGCGCTGCTCGAGCCACAGCACCCAATCCCCAAGTATTTGTGGAGCTCGTAGCACTGGAGTGCGTCCGAGGGCGGTTGTTGCCGGCAGGGGCTGTTGCAGAGACATGTCGAACGGATCAAGCAGTGATCAGGTCTGCCTAAGATCAGAACGACTTCAAGGTAGGAGGGGGTTTGGCTAGGAGCTTCGCCCAGTTGGCACGATCGGCTGAGAAGAGCAGCTCCTCGATTGCCGTGCCCAAGGAGCCTCTAGAGAGTGCTCCACTTGATATTCATACTCTTGGCGACGATGCGTTGAGGGGGGATGCACGCAGGATCGGCAAGGTTGACGAGCGCGTACGCGACTTGGCTCGCGACATGTTGCGCAGCATGTACACAGCCCATGGCATCGGCTTAGCGGCTCCTCAGGTTGGGGTGCATCAGCAATTGCTGGTGATCGATCTCGACCTTGAGACACCCAGCACGCCACCTCTCGTGCTGATCAATCCTGAAATCACAACCTGCAGCGCTTCGGTTGATACCTACGAGGAAGGATGCCTAAGCATTCCTGGGGTGTATCTCGATGTGGTTCGTCCGACGGCTATTCAATTGAGTTTCAGGGACGAGATGGGGCGACCGCGCACCATGAAGGCTGATGGTTTGATGGCGCGTTGCATCCAGCATGAAATGGACCACCTTCGTGGGGTGTTGTTCGTGGATCGCGTGACCGATTCCAGTGGTCTGAACAAGGAGTTGAAAGACCATGGCTTCCTTGCAACGGACGTCCGCCCCATGACGCCTTAAACCGATGCCAATGAAACCCCTTTCGGGCCTGTTCCTGGCCCTGGCATGTGTGCTCGGAATCGCAGCCACAGGCTGTGTTTTTGAATTGGCCTATGGCGATCCTGACCTGGGTGTAAACCCCACGCGTTGGATCCTTGGTTTGAGTCTTCCGGCAACGCTTGGGTCACTTCTGGTCGCGATTCGTCTCAACAAACCGGCCTGATGGCACGCGCTTTGATCCATAGGGACTAATACGATCCCCTTAACGATCGGATTTTATTGATGGGCCGTCCTCGGAACGCTGCTGTTGCTCTTGCTGTGTTTGCCTCCGCTTTGGCCACAGGTCTCCCGCAAGTAGCGAACGCACAAGGCTCTGTCTTCACAGCTGCAGACGTGGACGAAAGCCAGTTCGTGATGGTGTCTGCTCCCATCGGTAAGGGTGACAGCTCTCAACTGAATATCTACGAGCAGCGCACGAGTGCGCGGCCTTGTTTTGCAGTTTCGGGAGCCTCTCCAGCAGTTGTTGATCCCCTTTTGGCAAGCTTTGACTTCACAGGAATCTGTAACCGCTATATCGATGGCAACGGGTATTCGCTGCGGATTGGTGGCGATGACCTTGGAACGCGTTACCGCTTGTCGGTGGTCAAAACCGGCTCCGATGTTGAGCTCTTGGCTGTTCCGACGCGTGATCCATCCCGCCCCACGATGGTGGTGGCGCGTTCAGGAGGCCCGGGAAACGGCTTCATCAAGCTGAATCTTGAACCAGGCTGGAAGCTGATGCGGCGTCAATACGGCAAGCGCACGTTGGGTCACCTGTATGTCTATAGGGATGGCATGCCCGGATCTCCCGATGCTCCCTAAGCCATTTGCCCATCGCTTGCTACATTGCTTAGCTGGAAATCCTCGCTTGTTGAATGACTCAGGTCACGGTCGGAGAAAACGAAGGCATCGAATCTGCCCTACGTCGCTTCAAGCGTCAGGTCTCCAAGGCCGGGATCTTTGCTGATCTCAAGCGCCTTCGCCATCACGAGACTCCAATCGAGAAATACAAGCGCAAAGCTCAGCAGCGCCGTCGTCGTCGTTGATCGGCCAAAGTTGATCGGTCTGCATTTTTAGGTTTAGACCTCCGAGCCATGTCGAAATATCGAAGGATCGGTATTTTGGCTGGTTCTTTTTTTCGATTGACTTCCGAGACTAGAAGCATCTCGAACGTGATCCACCATGGCATTCATGTTTAATTCGCTTCGCGATTGGTTTGCAGAAACCCTGTCGCATGCTGTCGGCAATCCAAGTGAGGAGAAGAGGACGGTTCCTCCTCCGATTGGATTCCAGCCCTACCGAGATGTTCCTCGCAAGCGGGCGCATTAAGCAGCGATCGGCTCACGGCTTTGCTCTGGGTGTTTGGTCATAGCTGCGGAAGCAAATCGCTTCGGCCAGCTGTTGCTCGCCCACTGTCGGTACAGCTTCTAAGTCGGCAATCGTTCGGGCCACGCGCAGAAGCCGCAAGCTGCTGCGCATGCTCAGCTGCCGCCTCGAGGCCAGCTGCTCCCAGCATTGAAAGGCACTTTCTTCAATCTGGCCGAAGCGCCCAAGCTCAAGCGCGCTGAGTTGGCTGTTGAGTTGACCGCCCGGGTTGCGTTGACACATTCTGATGCGGGCTGCCTGGATGGCCTCGGAGGAGAAACTGCCTTCCAATTGATTCTCTGTTGGATCATCCGTTGTTTTGAAGCAACGGCGTAGTTGGCCTGTCGGCACAGGTTCGAGGCGGCATTGAAGATCGAGGCGATCTAAAAATGGACCGGATAAGCGGTTCCAATAGCGCTGCCGTTGCAGCTCTGAACAACGGCAACGGTTAGAGGGATCACCATGCCATCCGCATGGGCAGGGGTTGGTTGCCGCTACGAGGGTGACCCGGCAGGGGAAGGAGCAGCGCAATCGAGCTCGGCTGATCCAGAGAACCCCTTCCTCTAAAGGCTGACGCAACTGATCGAGGATGGATCTCGGAAATTCAGTGAGTTCATCCAGAAACAGCACGCCTCCATGGGCCAGGCTCAGTTCACCGGGACGAGGATTGATTCCGCCGCCAAGAAGTCCCGCTGCCGTGGTGCTGTGATGCGGTGCACGGAACGGACGTTGCCGAACCAGGCTTGTCACGTTGCCGAGGGTGCCAGCAATGGATTGGAGGCGAGTGATCTCAAGAGCCTCAGAGTCGCTCAACGGCGGAAGAATCTTGGGAAGCTGGCGCGCCAACATCGTTTTGCCACAGCCAGGAGGCCCCACCATCAAGAGGTTGTGTCCACCGGCGGCGGCAATGGCCAGTGCCTTTCGGGCGACATGCTGAATTGTGAGGGGTGCTGCGCAGGAAGGGGTTGATGCGCTGGCAGGGCTGGTTGTCGTTGCAGGCTCTTCCCTTGCCGGGGGAGGACAGCAGTTGCCCTGGATGCCATGCCTCAACTGATCCACGAGTTGCCCCAGTGTCTTAGCGCTCACGATGGGAAGTCCGTCTACCAGCGACGCTTCCGCTGCGTTGGCTGATGGCACGACAAACGCCTTGGCTTGTTGGATCTTCGCTTGGCAGGCCATGGCCAGGATGCCTCGACAAGACCTCAAGCTTCCATCCAGGCCAAGTTCTCCCGCACAGCACAGCCCCTCTAGCTTTTGTGGATCAAGCTGACCGCTGGCGACAAGCAAGGCCAGCGCAATTGGCAGATCGAAGGCTGGTCCCTCCTTGCGTCGATCGGCTGGCGCCAGATTGACGATGACGCGAACGAGGGGCCCGCGAAAGCCGCTGTTGCGCAGCGCTGCGCGAACACGTTCGCGTGATTCTTGAATTGCGGCATCAGGAAGTCCCACAAGCTGCAAGCCGGGAAGCCCTGGGGCCAGATCTACTTCCACGGTGACGGGAAGCGCCTCCATTCCTTGAATGGATGCACTTGAGCAGCGTGCCAGCATTGGATGGTTGCGGGGTAAGCATCTGATGCCCCACCCGTCTCATGCACAGTTTTGCTCCGGGTTTTGCCCCGGGTTTTGACCATGGCTGGTGACACGATTTTTGCTCGCATCTTGCGTGGAGAGATTCCCTGCGATGAGGTGTACAGCGATGACAGCTGTTTGGCGTTCCGTGACGTCGCTCCGGCCGCTCCTGTTCATCTTTTGGTGATTCCTCGCAAGCCATTAGAGAGCTTGCGCGAGGCGGAGGCAGCAGATGAGAAGCTGCTTGGACATCTTTTGGTGGTGGCGGCGAAGGTTGCCAAGCAAGAAGGATTAAGTGATTGGCGAACGGTGATCAACAGCGGAGAGGGTGCAGGTCAGACCGTGTTCCACTTGCACGTGCATGTGATTGGTGGGCGTTCCCTCGATTGGCCTCCCGGATGAAGGTTTGGCTTGTGAGAATGGCGTTATGACAGCGTCTACTTTCGCCAGCAGCGGCCCGTTTAAAAATCTGCGTCATCAGCTCGCGAAGCTGCGTCACCTGGCTCAACCATTCTTCTTGCCGCTCGATCAGGCCAGCGGATGGCAGTTCATTTGGCTGTTGGTGTGCCTTCTGTTTTGTGTTGGCGGTTTGGTGCTTGCGGTTCTCACCGCATTGATTCGAAGCCTGGATCGATTTCAACCGGAATTAACGGAGAAATATCTCTCAGGTGTTTCGGGAACGATTGCCACGATTTGGTCTAGTTGGTGGGGAGGGGCTTTTGTTGCCTTGTTTCTGGTTGGTTTGGCCAGTTTCGTGGCGTTTCGTCAGCAATTGCGCCAAAGGCGTTGGCTTAATTGGGGCTTATTGGCAACGATTGTGTTCATGTTGCTTGCTGTTAATGGAATCAATACGGGTATTGGATTTATCTACCGCGACATTACGAATGCGTTGGTAGACAAGGATCAAGGTGGCTTTTATGGCCGATTGGCGATTTATGGTGCCTGTTTTGTCATTGCTCTTCCTATTCGGGTTACTCAGGTTTATATCACTGCAAAGTTGGGGATTATTTGGCGGGAGTGGCTGTCTAAATCGTTGATTGGCGATTACATGAAAAATAAGGCCTATTACGTTCTTAATCCCAATAGCGAAGACGAAACAGATGTTGATAACCCAGACCAGAGGATTACTCAGGATACGGAATCTTTTACGGCACAAAGCCTGAGCCTTGCTCTGGGCCTGTTTGATGCACTTCTAACATTTTCGCTTAATATCTTGGTGCTATGGAGTATTAGTTCAAGACTTACCTTTGCCTTGTTTGGTTACTCGGCAGTTGCGACAACTCTGCTTATCGTTTCAGGTCGGAATTTGGTAAGGATTAATTATGACCAGCTTCGTTATGAGGCGGATTTCCGTTATGGATTAGTTCATATCAGGGATAACGCTGAATCGATTGCTTTTTACTCGGGGGAGGGCCAAGAGAAACAAGAGTCGTACCGGCGTCTTGGCTCGGTTGTTAAAAACTTCAATCTCTTGATTATTTGGCAGGTCATCATCGATGTCATGCGTCGATCGGTCTCCTATGCAGGTGTTTTTCTGCCTTTCTTGGTGATGGCGCCTGTGTATTTTGCCGGCGAGATTGATTTTGGTGTGTTCAATCAGGCCAACTTCGCTTTTAATATGGTGGAGGGATCGCTGTTCTTTATTGTTGCTCGGATTGAGCAACTTGCTCAATTTGCTGCAGGAATTAGTCGTCTTGAAGGATTCCAATCCAAAATAGAGCAAGTGAGTCAGCAAGCTCCTAGTAGCAATAGCCGGGTGGTCCCTGGCAGCAACAGCATCGTGATACGTTCTGCTGATCTTTACCCTCCGAATGGAAGAAATCCAGTAATTGAAGATCTATCCATCGATATTTGTGATCACGACAAGCTCTTGGTTGTGGGGCCTTCTGGATGTGGAAAAACATCACTGCTGCGGATGATTAGCGGCCTCTGGGAACCAAGCAGGGGCAGTGTTGAGAGGCCGTCGATGGGTGATCTCCTGTTTATCCCTCAGAAGCCTTATATGTTGTTGGGCTCGCTAAGAGAACAGCTTTGTTACCCCGCTGATGAGAATCGTTTCAGCGATGAACAGCTGCGAAGCGTGCTTGAACAAGTCAGCTTGCAGAAACTAGTTACGCGATATCCCGACTTGGATATCAAGCAGGATTGGCCGCGCATCCTTTCCCTGGGAGAACAGCAAAGATTGGCCTTTGGGCGGTTGTTGTTGAACTCTCCAAGTTTTGTGGTTTTGGATGAGGCGACTAGTGCCCTTGATGTGAAGACAGAGAAGCAGCTTTATGAGTTGCTCGTAGATCGCGATCTCTCCTTTATTAGTGTTGGCCATCGTCCTTCCCTCAAGCACTTCCATGACAACGTGCTTGAACTGCGTGGGGATGGCGATTGGAGCCTGATCCCAGCCAGTAGCTATCAACCATGAACAAGCCAGATCAAGCCATGGATCGCACTCCTGATGAGTCCTGCTCTGTGTCGACCACTCCAGAGACCAGTGCCACGACAAAAGATGTGCCTGCCTTTGGTTGGAGTGCCTATGCCGAACGGATCAATGGACGCTTCGCGATGATCGGATTTTTAGCTGTGCTGCTCACTGAAGCCCTCAGTGGAGACACCTTCTTGCATTGGTCAGGACTGATCCCCTGACTAAGGGAGGCGAATCAAGTCCACATCCCAACGCCCTTTTCGGCTCACCTGGACGGCGAGCAGTCGGCCATTCCCATTGAGGCTCACGGAGCGGGGTACTCCAGGTGGATTGATCGGCAGTCGTTGCAAAGCGCTGGCAGTGCGTCGGTAGAGCATTAATTCGGTTCGCTCTTCGCGTTGGCGAACCAGGGCGATCCTCTGACCATCCCCACTCACGCTGAGGCTGATGGTCTGGGAATCGGCCTGATTGATTCCAGTCAGTGGAACCGGTGTGTCGTTGTTCAGGTCAATCAGTTCCACGCGCTCTCGTCCGTTACGACTGGCCAGGCTGGCCAGCCAACGTTGTCCCATTGAGGGAAGGCGCCTGCTTTCAGCGCTGCGACGGAGCGATGCCCCGACCCTGGTCATCGGCCGGATGCCGTTTTGACTGCAACCCAAAACGACAAAACAAAGCAGTGAAGCCGTTGTGATGAATCGCTTTCTCATCGGCTTGGTTCGCTGGGAGTGGTGCGTCGTGGGCCTCCAGGTCCGTCAGGTTCCAGCAATCTGCTCAGGTCAATCACTTCGACGCGCCAACGTCCTTGATCTGCGGTTTGAATGGCGAGCTTGCCGGCATCAGGAGCCAGGCTGACCCGCACGGGATCTCGGCCGGAGGGCAAGCGCAGGGGGTGGGCTT
Organism: Synechococcus sp. AG-683-A03; assembly: GCA_003210555.1. Taxonomy (GTDB): domain Bacteria; phylum Cyanobacteriota; class Cyanobacteriia; order PCC-6307; family Cyanobiaceae; genus Synechococcus_C. The sequence continues at coordinate 10,192 of QCUZ01000046.1, forward strand.
TGCCGCTCAGACGGTCTTCAATCAAGACCAGTCTCTGGTTGCCGCGTTGAGTAATCACAGCCAAATACCTGCCGTTCCAGCTCAAAGACGGCGAGCTGTGGGGCTGATGCCGTGAGAGGTGGCGTAAACGCAATGAACCTCCACCTTGAATGTTGCGCAGTTGGACGGTTGGTCTTCCGTTTTGGTCCTCGATGACGGCTAGCAACCGCCCGTCTCCGCTTAGGGCAGGGTCTTGTTGTTGTGGCGCAAGAAAGCCTGACGGTGCTCGGGTTGCGCGACCTTCGCAAGCAACCACCCCCACGGCGAGCAGCACGAGGAGGAGGCGTCGGGTCATACCGGCGGGGTGAATGCTCAGACTGATTAGTCGTCGAAGCGGGAGCTGTTATCCCTTGGGCGGGAGCTGCGAGGAGGCGTGCGGTTACTATCTCGCGTTGTCGTCGGGCCTTCCTCAGGACCTGGGTTGCGGCTGATGAAAGGCGAAGAGCTTGAGGGTTGGCGTGTGCTTGGGGAGTAGGCGGCATCTTCTGGTTCTCGTCGCAGTGGGCTCCCTTGGGGAATGCCAGGTTGGCCTTCTAAGCCGCGACTGCCGCGCATAGGGGCTGAAGCTGCACCGCGCTGATTGGGTCCAGCGCCTCCAGCAGAGGCTCGTGACGAGGGCTCAGGCCTGGAGGATGCAACTGGAGTAGGCCTGGAGCCTCGGCGCTGATCTTGGCGTTGGCTGCGGCGATCCCCAAAGCTTGGGCCACTCGGTGCCGAATCTTCACTGCGACCAAATCGGGCCATGCGCCGATCTCGTTCGCTGCTCTCTGACCAATCTGGAGAGGGATCAGGTCGCTGACGGCTACGACTCGCTGCCTGTTCAGGGATCGCAGCTCTCGAGGTACGACGGGGGCGATAAAAATCCTGTTCAGGCCTTTCTTCATCATCCAGGCCTTGGCCGCCAAATCTTCGTCGAATCGGCTGGGGCTCGTCGAATCGCTCGTAGGGATCGTCGTAACCACCTCGCAAACCTCCAGCGGGGCTTGCCGCTTCAGGCTCATCATCGAAATAGGCCGAACGTCGGGCCTGTTCCGCTGAAATCCCCCGAAGACGAACGCTCTCGTAGGCAAAAAACACTGTGGTTCCTGCCAACAGGAACTGTCCAAACTGAAGAATTGGGTCGAGACGCCAGCCCTGGAAGAAAAGAATTCCGCCGCAAAGCAAGCCGATCGCCGCGAAAAACACGTCGTAATCACGGGCGAGAGCTGGCTTGAAACTGCGCATGAAGTAGAGCATTGCTCCACCTACAGCCAGCACAATGCCAACAATGCTGGCCCAATTCAGACTGGCATTAACCACAGTGAAGCTCTCTGATAAAGACCTGCGTGGAACCGAAGCTCGGGTCGAGTGAGCTCAGTCTACGGAGCGTGAAAGGGTCTTCAAAGTTTGCGATCAACCTGGTCGGTTTGGCTGAGAAAAAAGAGCCCAATAGAAGCGGGGATCACAACGATCGCGACACCAGCTACAAGGCTGGTCAGAAAATTGGAGAGGGAAGGCGTCATAGGGAGTTAGGACCGAATGCGTTGAGCGAGGCCTGATTCGCTGCGATCTTAGGGATCAGGGTCAAGTTTCTACGATGACAGCTCCATTGCTTAGGGCTTTGTGACGCCAACCCTTGTCGCCATCCTTCCGCTCCTCAACTTGGCACTGGGTTTGCTGTTGGCCGCATGGACCCTCACATTCCTTGCGCGCATCGTGCTCACTTGGTATCCCCAGGTGGATCTGTCCAAAGGCTTGTGGCCCGTTGTGGCCTGGCCCACGGAGCCGATCTTGGGCTTAACCCGTCGGGTTGTCTCTCCGATCGGGGGCGTGGATGTCACTCCCGTGATTTGGGTTGGGTTGCTTAGTTTGCTGCGCGAACTGTTGGTCGGGCAGCAAGGACTGCTCTCATTGGTGCTGCTGCGCGCCCAGTCGATTGCCTAGGCCCCTCTTGGAATCGCCCTGGGCCAAACCAAATCGTTGAGCTGATTTAGAGCATCTCCTCTTCGACAAATTTGGTATGCACGTCGCCCCTTTGGAATTCAGGACGGTCGAGCATGCGCAGATGGAAATCAACCGTTGTTGGGATCCCGGTAATGGCGCACTCGTTGAGAGCCCGTTTCATGCGTTTGAGTGCTGCAGGGCGATTGGGCGCCCAGATGATGAGTTTGCCGATCAGGGAGTCATAGAAGGGCGGGATGTCGTAGCCCGTGTACACGTGGCTATCAACGCGTACCCCAGGACCTCCAGGGGGCAACCAACCCGTGATCCTTCCGGGGGCTGGCCGGAAATTGTGTTGCGCATCCTCGGCGTTGATTCGGCATTCGATGGCATGGCCGTTCATTTGAATGTCCTCTTGCCGGACACTGATCGGTTCCCCGCCGGCGATGCGGAGCTGCTCCGCAATCAGGTCGATACCCGTCACCATTTCCGTAACGGGATGCTCTACCTGGATGCGGGTGTTCATTTCCATGAAATAGAACCCACCACTTCGGTCCAGGAGGAATTCCACCGTGCCGGCCCCCTCGTAGTTGATGCTGCGGGCCGCTGCGACCGCTGCTTCTCCCATGCGGCGACGAAGCTCAGGGTCAAGTGCCGGGCTTGGTGCTTCTTCGAGGAGTTTCTGATGACGACGTTGGATCGAGCAGTCCCGCTCACCGAGATGGACCACGTTGCCGTGACGGTCGGCAAGGATCTGCACTTCGACGTGCCGGGGACGGTCAATG
>QCUZ01000047.1:0-11647 GCA_003210555.1 Synechococcus sp. AG-683-A03
AGGTCGCTGCAGCGTGGCCGTCCTGACCCGCAGCGCGCAAGGCTCTGTTGTTCTTTGCGGTGAGGAGAAGTGGGAGATCCCCTCCTACAAACTCGGCGATCTCGTTGACACCACAGGAGCTGGCGATCTCTATGCAGGTGGCTTCCTGCATGGCTACACCCAAAACCTTCCTTTGGATGTCTGCGGAAAAATTGGGTCCATCTGTGCCGGACAGGTCGTGACCCAACTAGGGCCTCGCTCGAAGGTTTCATTGCCAGATTTGATCGCTAAGCATCTGGATTGATGGACGCCGCGGCCCATGCTCCATAGGCCAGAGATGGCTGAGCCTGCCAATGAAGGATCTCGGGGTTGTCGTAGCTGTGGAGTGCCTGAATAGCCTCGAGCAACGCGCTCAACCCTGAAACGGTGGTCTTAATCAAAAGCTGCACTTCATTGGCATGTTCAATCCTTCCTTCCCAGCGGTAGCAAGACTGGATGGCCTGAAAGCTGACGCAAGCTGCCAGCTCACGACTAATCAGCTGCTCAGCGAGTGCAGAGGCTTTCTCTTGATCCGCCTCCGTGGTTAGGACCAACCTCAAAGCATCATGGTGATGGGCCATTCAGATGCGCCAAAAGCTGGTCCACGCTATTGACAACAGGAACTTCAGCAATCGGTGCAGGTCGGCGCAGCAGCCATAACCCAAAACCCATTTCCATCGAAAGGCGGGCCCAGAGCGCCTCAGTCGCACCCCCCGACTGCCTGCAGACCACGTCTGTAATCGACCAGCGCCTACAAACCGCAGCTTCCAGCGCACCCGGCTCGGGACCCTGGAGTGGTCGCACCACTGCCAAGTGTTCCGGCGGAAGACCCGCTGCCGCTGCCTGAATCAGGGACATCGGGGAAGGAAGAACACGGGCAAACACCGTGGCTCCTGCCTGACGAGCGACGGTCGCTGCTGCAACCAACTGGCGTGCACCGAGGGCGATGAGGAGTCGTCGTCCCGATAAGGGCTGATCAACAAGGTCAGCCATGGAGCCGAGCACAACCGCCTTCCCGGAGGCCTCCATAGGCCGTTCGAACCGCACCAACTTTTGACCCGAGCCCTTGCAAGCCTGGTTCAACTGGTCACTAATCCTCAGCGCAAACGGGTGAGTGGCATCCACAACCCAATCCACAGGAATCCTCTGCAGCCATTGCGAAATCCCCTGTGATCCACCCAAAGCACCCACGTGGATCGCTTCCAATTCCAATCCCCGATAAGGCTGGGCAGCCATGTCGCCCACGACGCTGACGTGAACATGCCAACCCTGCGAGATCAGAACCGCCGCCAAATGCGGGCCATCGCCTGTACCTGCCAGCAACCAGACAATCCCCTGGCGATTCTCCTGTCGGTGCATCAGGATGACGCTCACTGTCACAGCTGAGAATGAACCACTGCGTGCTCGAGGTGGATGTCCTTCAAGCTCCCACCCTGCGATACACCCAAGACAATCAGACACCCATTGCAGAGATGGATGTTTGCTTCGATGCCCTTCGAGCCGATGACCCCAAGGGGCAATTGAAGGTCGTCGGATGGGGCAACCTCGCCCAGGACCTTCAAAATCGCGTGCAAGTAGGGCAGCGTCTTGTCATTGAGGGCCGACTGCGCATGAACACGGTTCCCCGTCAAGACGGCACCAAAGAGAAGAGAGCTGAGTTCACTCTCTCGCGCCTGCATTCAGTGGGCGCAGCTGGATCCAGCCAAGGCCAGCCCCCTGCCGCTGCGCGAACAGCGCCAGCTCGACCCGTACCAGCTCAAACGCCCCAGTCTTCTGAATCACCGACCAAGCCCGCGGCGGCTGGGCAGGATTCAGCGGCTCAATGGAACACCTCTCCCCTTGTTCCCGAGACCGATGACATTCCTTTTTAAAGTCGGAAAGATCCTGGGTTTTCACTGACTTTTGTCAGTTAATTTCTCTGAAGCGCGTAAGAGCAGCTGACCCAGTTCTCGCTCGAGGGCCGCTAGATCCAGTCTCAAATCTGGCCAGCGGCCGCGATCAATTTGTTCGAGCAACCAAGCTCGATCCGTCTCCAGCTGTGCAATCAGCTCTCGGGTTTCTAGGGGCTGCTCGGACGTTGTGTTCATGATTGTTGGACTCCTCCTCCCATCCTGCAGCCCTCTTGGTCACAATGGCTTCAATGCACGGGCCCCCATGAACGAGCTCATTTCGCCCGGAAGTCTGATCACCATCGCTGGCGGTGTCCTCACCGTGGTTGGTGCATTGGCCTACGGAGCTGGCAATGCCAATCTCAGCCTGCCCACCATTTTTTACGGAATTCCGATTCTTCTCGGAGGTCTTGCGCTCAAGTCCTCAGAACTTCCGCCCGCACGCCGGGTGACACCCAAAGCGCAATTTCGCGCGGAACGCGAGGCGGCATCTCCTGAGCTGGTCAAGCTGCTAAACGATGTCACTCGCTGGCGCTACGGACAAAAAGCTCACCTCGAAAGTTCACTCGAAGCGTTGAAACTCTGGGATGAGGACAAGCCTTCTCAGCTCCTGGAGATTGAAGAAATCAGTAGTGACAAGGGATATGGTCTGAGGATGCGATTTGCCTGCGAAGCGGTAGGCCTCGAACGTTGGCAAGAACGAAGCGAGCGCTTGGGTCGCTTTTTTGCCAAAGGTTTAGAAGCACAAATCATTCCTCTAGAAAACGACCAACTCGATTTGACCCTGCTCCCGAAGAGTGACGCCACGACAAGCGAGCATGGAGAGCCCTGAGCACCTGCAGCATGGATGATTCCCTCCGGGTCTCAGTCCTGAGCGAGGCCCTTCCTTACATCCAACGATTCGCTGGTCGGCGAATCGTGGTCAAATACGGCGGAGCGGCCATGGTCCACGCAGAGCTGCGTGACGCCGTCTTTCGAGACATCGCTTTGCTGGCCAGCGTGGGAGTGCAGCCAGTCGTGGTTCATGGCGGTGGTCCAGAGATCAACACCTGGCTGAAGCGGCTCAACATTCCCTCCGAATTTCGTGATGGCTTGAGGGTCACCGATGCGGAGACGATGGACGTGGTGGAAATGGTTCTTGTTGGCCGCGTCAACAAACAGATCGTGAATGGACTCAATCGTCTGGGAGCGAGCGCTGTAGGCCTCAGCGGTAGTGACGGCAGACTGGTGGAAGCTCGTCCCTGGGGGGATGGCAACCATGGCTTGGTCGGCGATGTGGCACGGGTGAATCCAGATGTGTTGGAACCACTCCTGGCACGGGGATACGTTCCGGTGATTTCAAGCGTGGCTGCCAACCCGGAAGGGGAATCTCACAACATCAATGCCGACACGGTTGCTGGTGAGCTCGCTGCGGCCCTCGAAGCAGAGAAATTGATTTTGTTGACTGACACCCAAGGGATTCTTCGCGATCGCGACAATCCCGACTCACTAATTCGACAACTCAGGCTCTCTGAGGCGAGGCAATTGATCCAAGACGGTGTTGTTGCCGGTGGGATGACGCCCAAAACGGAATGTTGCATTCGTGCCCTTGCCCAAGGGGTTGCCGCAGCGCACATCGTGGATGGTCGTGTCCCCCACGCTCTTCTGCTTGAAGTCTTTACTGATGCAGGCATCGGAACGATGGTGTTGGGCCGCGGTTAAGCGATGACCAAAGCACTGGCAGCCGCGGAAGCCGCTCTCGAGCGTGGTGATTACGGCCAGTGCATCGCACTGTTGGAGCCGCTCGCAGAAGCCAACCCGATCACTGAAAGCCAAGGAGCTGAGATCCGGATGCTGTTGGTCACAGCCTGGATGGGGAAGGGAGATGAGAGCAAAGCGCTGAGCATCTGCCGGCTCCTTACCCGCTGCAAAGACCCAGAGCTGAAAACACGGGCACGCCAATTGCTTGATGTTCTTGAAGCGCCAACCCTGGCCAGGCCAGCGAGCTGGTCGATGCAGTTGCCAACCTTGGAGATGGATCCTCGTGTTGGCAAACGAACAAAGCTCTTCAGTCGCCGCAAACTGCCACCGCCACCTCCATCACCTCCTACCGGTCCAACCCGACCCCCAGCAGCAGGCTTCGCTGTCCTTGTCATCACCGTGCTGGTTGGGCTATTGCTCCTGTTGAGCGGCTGCGTCCGCATCACTGCAGACCTCAGCCTCCCAGGACCAGACAGGGTGGAGATGGCTTGGACGATCGACAGTCGCAGTGGCTTAAAACTTCCTTGGCAGGATGCGTTCAGCCAAGAGTTGAGGGCGATGCATCTGCCTTGGAAGATTCGCAACTCAGGAAATGGTCACTTAGAAGTCAAAGCACCAACCCAAAACAGTGAGGACGCCGCTGCCCTCCTCAGCCAAACGGTCGTAGCAGCAGGACGAACTGCCGGCCTTGTCTTGCCAGCACCCACCCTCAAACTGGAAGAGCGCAACTGGCTTGTGGGTGTCAAGCAGGAGCTGCTGTTGGAACTGGATCTAAGCGCTCTTGAGAGCCTGAATGAGCTGCAAATTGCGGTGCGCCTTGGAAACCAAACGAGCTTGCGCCGCTTGCAAAGCAGCCCTGCAATGGCAAGCAAAAACACAAAGGGAGAGCTCATCTGGCCGCTCACGATTGGCGTGCAGAACCGATTGCATTGGACTCAATGGCGCTGGAGCCGCCTTGGACTGGGCAGTGTCGTCATCGTGGCACTACTTGTTTTGACTGCCAGCTTGCAACGGCTGCGGCTACTGATGGGTTTCGGATACCCGGAATTACCGTCCTGAATTCAGAGCTGTAACGGGTCTGGATCAACAGCCAGTGACACTCCGCTGGGCAAGCCATCCCAAAGGGAGCTTCCTGATGGCAAAGGCAAGGCCGAAGCCTGTGGACCATGCATCAACAGCTGCCAGCGACTGCGACCAGCAACCCGTGCCACTGGAGCTGGAGCTGGACCGATGAGCTGCCAACCAGCGTGCGTGCAACTGGGGCGAAGTTGTTCCGCCAAAACAGCAGCGGCCGTTGCCGTTGTGGATGCGGACGTCCCAGACAGCCGCAAGACACAAGCCCTGGCATAGGGCACCAATCCGGCTTCGCGTCGCTCCCGCGCTTCCTCCTCGAGAAAACGCTCATAACGACCATCCACTAGATGCGAAATCACTGGATGATCAGGGCTGTAGGTCTGAACAAGGACTTGCCCGGGACGCTCCCCACGCCCTGCCCTGCCTGCGAGTTGCAACAACAACTGAAGCGCCTGCTCCCCAGCCCGGAGATCGGGACGGTGCAACAAGCCATCAGCTGCCAACACGGCAGCGAGCGTGACGCGCGGCAGGTCCATCCCCTTCGCCAGCATTTGGGTTCCAACCAAAACATCCGCTTCACCAGCAGCAAATTGATCCAACAAACGCCGATGTCCATCGCGTCCACCGGTGGTGTCGCGATCAAAACGCAGCAGTCGCAGGCCCTCCAACTCAGACTCCAGTTGTTCCAAAACCCTTTGAGTGCCAGCACCGAAGGGTTTAAAAGCAGACGACCCGCAATGCCCGCAGTTCGTCGTAACAGGGGCTCGATAGTCACACCAGTGGCAACGCAGCCACTGTTCACCGGTGCTTCGGCCGTGAACGGTTAACGCCACATCGCAATGGGGACACTGCATCACCTCACCACAACTTCGGCAGCTCAAAAACGTGCTGTATCCACGGCGCGGCACCAACACAACCGCCTGTTCTCCTTGTTCAGGAAGTTTCGACAAACGATCCATCAGCGCCCTGCTGATCAAGCGCCGATGGCCATCGGCGAGCTCATGGCGCATGTCGATGATCTGAACCGGCGGCAAAGGCTGATCAGAGATGCGCTGTTGAAGACGAGCCAAAGCCAACGGCCCTTCTGGGGCTAGCTGAATCCAGGTTTCGAGGGAGGGTGTTGCACTACCAAGCAACACACGACCTCCTTCCCTTTGCACTCTCGCCATCGCAAGGTCCCTGGCGTGATAGCAGGGCATCGGGGACTCCTGCTTGTAAGAGCTGTCGTGCTCCTCATCCAACACGATTAAACCCAGGGGACTGAGTGGCAGAAAGATGGCCGAACGGGTGCCAACAATGACGAGCGGTTCTTCTGCTTCAAGGCTGTTGCGCCAGGTATGGACGCGTTCTCGTTCTGTACAACCACTGTGATATTCGAGCACTCGAGAACCAAATCGACGCTGACAGCGATCAACCAGCTGGGGAATCAGACCAATTTCAGGAGTCAGCAACAAAACATGCCGCCCTGCTGCCAACTCGTCAGCGGCGAGCTGGAGGTAAACCTCCGTCTTTCCTGAACCGGTGATCCCCCAAAGCAACACACCTCCACCCTCGGGCTGACTCTTAAGGCTTTCGATGGCAACCTGTTGCTCACTGGTGAGAGTTCTCGGAGCTTCAGTCGCAGGGACAAATCCCACCGACACCGACCTTGGCTGCGCATCGATGGCGAGACGCAACTCACGAACCAAACGCTCTCGGCGCACCAGAGCTTGCACGATTCCTGATTGAAAACCTGCCGCTACAAGGTCTCGCTGCCACGCTCCTCCCCCTAACTCCTGCAACTTGGACACCAAGCAGGCCTGCCTAGTTGGCAAATCAGTATCCGAGTTGGAGGTGCTATCAAGCAAAGACACCCACCACAGCTTGCGTTCCTTCACGGTTGGAACAACGCGCTGACCCAACCAGCCGGGGGGGAGAGCTGCTTTCAGCATTCGAAACGGGCTGGTATGACAACGCTGCGCCATCTCCTCAAGCCACAATCTCCAGGCTTCTCCGACGGCAGCCGACTGAAGAAGAGCGTCCACGGGCTGGAGCGGGCGATTTTCATCCTCAGCCTGTATCCGGCAAGCCGTGACCAAACCCTGAATGCGCCGACCCCGCAGGGACACCTGAACAAGGTCCCCTAAACGGACATTGAGTTGCTTTCGATCGCAGTAGGTAAAGGTGCGACCATCCCGACCTGCTTCAAGCCAAACATCGACCACCACTAGAACTGGCGGCGGGCGGACGGGGTTTTTTGAAAAATCGGTTATAGGGGTTGCGTTCATGACACGTTTTTTTTAAAATAAAAGAGTTGGGCAGCTCAAAGGCTGTTGTTGGAACAAGCAGAGTTCCTTCCAAAGGGAAGATCCGAAGTTCGAGCCATGGCTTTCCATGATGCCGACCGGTCTGAGAATGCCCTTGACAGTTCTGCATCGGACCACACCAGCTCTCTCAATTTTGCTTAACGCTCCGCGTTTTTCTCTGCGCACCGTTTCTATGACGGGAGGGTGACGCCACAAAAGCATCCGCCTTTTTCAGGCCGGTTGCATTGACTGTTGATGACATTCGCTTCCTGTCCCGCTCTCTCCTTCGTTACTGACCGCCATGAGTCCTGCCGCGACCAAATTGGCACAGGCCAAAGCAAAACAAAAGCCTTCGATCATGATGCTGGCCGATGAAAACGGTCAACCCAAGCAGGTGAAGACCAAATCAAAGTCTGCCTCGAAAGCAAAAGCAGCAACCAAGGCCAGCACTAAAACAAAGGCAAGTAAAGCCACTAGCAAAGCTAAAACCAGCAAAGCCAAAGTCACCGCGACTGCAGCCAACCTGGACGTATCAGCAGATCAACTCCTCGCTGCAGCTGAAAAAACTTCCACTGCGATAAAAGCCACTGAGACGGCAGCAGCAAAAGCAAAAGATGCCAAAGCAGAAGCGAAAGCAAAGGTTTTAGCGAGCATCAAAGTAGGCCCCAAAGGCGTTTACACCGAAGACTCCATACGCGTATACCTTCAGGAAATCGGACGCATTCGCCTTCTGCGACCGGACGAAGAGATTGAATTGGCTCGCAAAATTGCGGACCTCCTGCATCTTGAGGAACTCGCAGCGCAGTTTGAAAGCGATAACGGCAAACTTCCTGACACCAAGGAATGGGCAGCACTGGTTGAGATGCCGGTGATCCGCTTCCGCAGACGACTGATGCTCGGTCGACGAGCCAAAGAAAAAATGGTGCAATCGAACTTGCGCCTGGTGGTGTCAATTGCCAAGAAATACATGAACAGAGGCCTGAGCTTTCAGGACCTAATTCAGGAAGGCAGCCTCGGCCTCATTCGTGCTGCAGAAAAATTTGATCACGAAAAGGGCTATAAGTTCTCGACCTACGCCACTTGGTGGATTCGTCAGGCCATTACCCGCGCCATCGCCGATCAGTCGCGCACCATCCGACTACCAGTTCACCTCTACGAGACGATTTCCAGGATCAAGAAAACCACTAAGGTCCTCAGTCAGGAATTTGGACGCAAACCAACAGAGGAAGAAATCGCTGAATCGATGGAAATGACCATCGAGAAATTGCGATTCATCGCCAAGAGTGCTCAACTTCCAATTTCCCTGGAAACACCCATCGGAAAAGAAGAGGATTCAAGACTAGGCGATTTCATCGAAGCCGATATCGAAAATCCAGAGCAAGATGTTGCCAAAAATCTTCTTCGAGAAGACCTTGAAGGAGTACTTGCCACTCTTAGCCCTCGCGAGAGAGATGTTTTGCGCCTTCGCTACGGCCTCGACGATGGTCGCATGAAAACATTGGAGGAGATTGGGCAAATCTTTGATGTAACCCGCGAGCGGATTCGTCAGATTGAAGCCAAAGCTCTACGCAAACTACGTCATCCCAATAGGAACGGAGTATTGAAGGAATACATCAAATAACAAGCAAAGTTTAAGATGATTCTCCCAACCCCTGCTTTAAGCGGGGGTTTTTGTTGGGACAACATTCAAAGAGTCGCTCGCATGCAATCATTTAACAAAGAGATAAACTTACGGGCTTTCTGACAATAAAGCATAAGATCATCACGTGACCTAATATAAAAAAGCATTTGGTTCAGTTGCTTCTGCTAAGAAATGGCTAACAAATCATGGCTGCCATTACGATACGGCAAGCACGGAACGACAGCATGGTACAGAAATACTTGGAATCCGCTATCCAACAATAAAGATGTTGAGATCATTACAGCAAGACGCCTTCGAAAAGGTCGCAAACCTCTCATAGGGAGATACCACGAAGCAATCAACATCCCAAAGCTCATACATTACATAACAACTCCTAAAAACATTTTCTTACCCGAAGTAAAAACGTCATTCGCGTTTTTACTAGGCTCCATTCTTTTCGCGATTAGCGGCGCACTCGATCTAGGCAATATCCACCAAGCGACTTATTTATTTGTGATTGGATCGACTAGTTTTTTACTAGGAGCCTACTGGCAGATCGATCAAATGATCAAAACCCATCGAATCCAATTGCAAGGAAGAATAGACTATTTGTCGTGCAGCTTCATAGCAGTATTAACGTCAAAAATTGGAACAATTTCCTACAATTTTAATAGCTATTCCTCATACATTTACCCAAAAGCCATCGACTGGGTGTGGCTTTTCTCTGAAACAATTCCCTATGCAGTTGGGAGCCTTCTATTCGTCATCTCAGGATATTTTCATATGATAGAGATTGGCCATGGAAGAGGAATAATGGCAGCACAAATTCAAAATTTAGAGTGGTGGATTGCAATTACTTTTACTCTTGGCTCATTGTTTTTCCTCATCTCAGCGATTTTAGGCTTCCCAGGCAACATCCAAACAGCTACTGCCGCCAACTCGCTGAGTGCAGTGAGGACAACGAATAGCAAACAGACCACAACAGACCACTGATCACTCACAGGCAAAGCTATGAACAACAACGAAAACACATCAGACGATTTTCTTAAAGCCTTAAACTCACTCAAACAAGCAAGACTTGTCACCCGTGCGTTCATGACATATGAGGAACAATTCGAAGGCCTAACCGAGACCGAACAAAACAGTTTGCAAAACAGCATCACACCCTTTTTCAATACAATCTTCGAGATCGAAGATAGAATATTGTCTTGGTATCGCGAATTTCATCAAGAGCTCTTAGACGATGATGACTTAATTGAATCAATCGAGGAAGAGCATCACTATGAAACATTACTTTCCGAAAAAGGAAAACTAGATTTAGACAAACTTTTTAGAGAAGATTCTTCAACTACCGCTCAGAGCCAAAAGAAATAACTCGACAATTAAAGATTTTATATGCAACTCTTTTATTGAAATTTCCAGACAATCTTCTCCTACACTTCATCTTCAATGCATTCGGTGAATTCCTGAAAAGCCCGCTTCAGGCGCTCCACAGGAGTCTCCGATGGAGGACATTCTTGAGACGTATTTCGGGCATAAACCTGAAGAAGCCGAGGATCGGGATCAAGAATCGATGCCACGGCAGCTTTGTAAACCACAATATTTTTCTGCGACGTCAAACCCTCTAAATAGGGATGCAATTGCCAAGGCTCATCTGAGCTGGCTTGGTTCACACGGAGTGGGCGAATCAATTGGTAGGCCCGTTCGCCATCTGGATCTGTTGTATTTCTAAGCCGCGCCATCAAGACGCCACCACTGCTTAACAGAATCAGTTTGATCGTGCCCTCATTCAAGAGTGGTAAAAACGGGAGAACCTCCTTGCCAGTCGTTGCCTGATCTAACGCTGGCAGACCGTCCTTTCGAACTCCGTTAACCACAGGCCCTGGCATGGCAATCGCTCATCTGTGTTGAATCGTAAAGCTGAGCGCGGTAATAAGGCGACTTAGGCCATGCCTCCGAGTCGCAAGTCCAGTACCCCATACCAATTTTCATAGAGATGTAGGTGACAGCGGGGGGCACGTCTGCGTAATCTTGCGGACTGAAGTCTCTCAAACATGGCCCTCGAGCATCTGCGCATCGCCTCACGCCGCAGCCAGCTGGCCATGGTTCAGACCAACTGGGTCAAAGCAGAACTAGAAAAAGCCCACCCCGGTCTTGCCATTTCTGTTGAGGCAATGGCAACCCAAGGCGACAAAATCCTCGACGTTGCCCTAGCGAAGATCGGGGATAAGGGCCTTTTCACCAAGGAGCTGGAAGCTCAAATGCTGGTGGGTCGTGCCGAGATTGCTGTTCACTCTCTTAAAGACCTCCCCACAAATCTTCCCGAGGGGCTGATGCTGGGCTGCATCACCGAACGGGAAGACCCGGCCGATGCCTTAGTCGTGAACAGCAAAAATGCTGAGTACACACTTGAGACACTTCCGGAAGGTTCCATTGTTGGAACCAGTTCTCTACGCCGCCTAGCCCAACTGAGATATCACTATCCCCATCTCCAATTCAAAGACGTACGTGGCAACGTCATTACACGACTTGAAAAACTCGACTCAGGCAATTACGACTGTTTGATCTTGGCCGCCGCTGGCCTCAGCCGACTCGGCTTCGGCGATCGAATCCACCAAAGCATCCCCGGAAACATCTCCCTGCATGCGGTGGGTCAAGGGGCTCTTGGGATTGAATGCGTCTGCGATCGTCCGGAAGTGATGGAGCTGATACAAGTGCTAAATCACGCACCAACATCAGCGCGCTGCCTGGCAGAACGAGCATTTCTAAGAGTTCTGGAGGGCGGCTGCCAAGTCCCAATCGGCGTCAACAGCGAAATCGTCGGTGACACCATCCAGCTCATAGGAATGGTGGCCAGCCTCGATGGCAAACGGCTCATCCGTGACGAGCAGGCTGGCCCTCTGACCGACCCTGAAGCAGTAGGGCGAGATCTCGCCCACAAACTCAAAGATCAAGGAGCCGGCGAGATTCTTCAGGAGATCTTTGAGCAGGAGCGAAGCCAGTGATAGCTGCGATCACCT
>QCUZ01000048.1:0-11601 GCA_003210555.1 Synechococcus sp. AG-683-A03
TGATTGAAATGAATCCAAGGGTGAGTCGCTCCTCTGCGCTAGCGAGTAAGGCCACTGGATTTCCGATTGCCAAGATCGCGGCGAGGTTGGCAATCGGGTACACCCTTGATGAGATCCTCAACGACATCACTGGAAAGACACCTGCCTGTTTCGAGCCCACCATTGACTATGTGGTCACGAAAGTGCCTCGTTTTGCCTTCGAAAAGTTTCGTGGATCTCCCGCTGTTCTGACAACAGCGATGAAGTCGGTCGGAGAGGCAATGGCGATTGGTCGTTGTTTCGAAGAGTCGTTCCAGAAAGCATTGCGCTCTCTGGAGACTGGCCTGTCTGGATGGGGTGGGGACCGACTGGAGCCATCGTCCTCCAAAACCGAACTTGAACGCTCACTACGGACACCATCTCCCGATCGGATTTTGTCTGTTCGCAGCGCCATGCTGTCTGGAATGACTGATGCCCATATTCATAAATTAAGTCATATTGACCCTTGGTTTCTTGCTAAGTTAAGAGGATTAATTAATGTCGAATCTGAGCTTTTAAAGGGGCAAACTCTGGAAGAGCTTGATGAGCAAACGCTCTTTACAGTCAAGGCTCTTGGGTATTCAGATCGGCAAATTGCCTGGTTTGTTGATAGTGAAGAGCTTAATGTTCGAGAACATAGAGATCGGTTGGGTGTGACACCTGTGTTTAAAACAGTGGATACCTGTGCGGCTGAATTTGCTTCATCTACTCCTTATCACTATTCAACTTATGAGCGTCCTCTGCTTCGTTTGAAGCCAGATGGGCAACTTCAGCAGATGCCTCCATCCACTGAGATTTCCGCTGAAACGAGACCTAAATTGATGATTTTGGGTGGTGGCCCGAACCGCATTGGGCAAGGTATTGAATTCGATTATTGTTGTTGTCATGCTTCTTTCTCGGCGCAGGACCAGGGTTTTGCGACGGTAATGTTAAACAGCAATCCCGAGACGGTGTCGACGGATTACGACAGTAGTGATCGGCTTTATTTTGAGCCCCTAACGCTCGAAGATGTCTTGAATGTGATTGAGGCAGAGCGCCCCAATGGAGTGATTGTTCAATTCGGTGGTCAGACACCACTCAAGCTTGCATTGCCGCTTTTGAATTGGCTTTCTACACCGAAAGGACTCTCGACCGGGACCCAGATTTGGGGTACATCACCAGAATCGATTGATCTTGCAGAAGATCGAGAACAGTTTGAGGCCATCCTTCGGAAACTTGAGATCCGTCAACC
The DNA here is from genome assembly GCA_003210555.1 of Synechococcus sp. AG-683-A03. GTDB lineage: Bacteria > Cyanobacteriota > Cyanobacteriia > PCC-6307 > Cyanobiaceae > Synechococcus_C. Next base: position 1,250 of record QCUZ01000048.1, read on the forward strand.
TCGAAATGGTCTAGCCCGAAGTGAATTGGAAGCACGCTCCATTGCTAACAAGGTTGGTTATCCCGTTGTCGTTCGACCTTCCTACGTTTTGGGTGGGCGCGCCATGGAAGTTGTGTACGACGAGGCCGAGCTCAATCGCTATATGAAAGAAGCTGTTCAAGTTGAGCCAGACCACCCTGTACTCATTGATCAGTATCTGGAAAATGCTGTTGAGGTTGATGTTGATGCCCTTTGTGATCATGAGGGCACGGTTGTGATTGGCGGCTTGATGGAACACATCGAACCTGCAGGAATTCACTCCGGAGATTCCGCATGTTGTTTGCCATCTATTTCCTTAAGTGAAGACGCTTTGTCCCTAATTCGTCGTTGGAGTGAGGCGTTAGCGACCACATTGAAAGTGCAAGGATTAATTAATCTGCAATTTGCAGTTCAAAGGGCTGCCGACGGCCAAGAGAAAGTCTTCATCATTGAAGCCAATCCTCGTGCTTCTCGCACTGTTCCTTTTGTGGCGAAAGCCACCGGTGTCCCTTTGGCCCGCTTAGCAACGCGTTTGATGGCTGGTGAAACATTGAGCCAGGTTGGTCTGCTCCGCGAGCCTGTTCCGCCTTTGCAGTCCGTTAAAGAAGCGGTGCTTCCCTTCCGGCGTTTTCCTGGATCTGATTCCCTTCTTGGCCCCGAGATGCGCTCGACGGGTGAAGTGATGGGTTCTGCTTCCGATTTCGGCATGGCTTTTGCCAAGGCAGAACTAGCGGCAGGTGAAGCACTTCCGACGTCTGGAAACGTCTTTCTTTCCACGCATGATCGCGATAAGACGGCCTTAGTGCCTGTGGCGAGCCAGCTGATCGACTTGGGCTTCAAATTGATCGCAACGTCTGGAACCGCTCAAGCTTTGCGCGATGAAGGGTTGGAGGTGGAGTCCGTTCTCAAGGTGCATGAGGGACGGCCCAACATTGAAGATTTAATTCGCTCTGGAGGCGTACAGCTGGTAGTCAATACGCCGATTGGACGCCAAGCTGCTCATGATGATCGCTATTTACGCCGGGCCGCTCTCGACTATTCCGTTCCCACAGTCACCACACTGGCTGGTGCGCGTGCTGCTGTTGAGGCGATTGAGGCCTTGCAAACTCGAACAATCGTGATCCATGCTCTGCAGGACGTCCATTCATCGCTTGCTGGCCAGTAGGGTTTTAAAAGCTTGCTTTTGATCCTTTGACCACGACTTCCGCGACAGTTATTGCTCCGGGCAGCGATTGCCGGGATGCATTTCGTGCTGCTTATCAAAACCGCTACACCTGGGAGCCAGGATTTGCTGGATATTCAGGTCGTTGCATTTGGCTACAAGGTGATCGCTCTGTTGAAGGGACTTTCCGTGTTGGTGCTGATTTAAAAGCGAAGGTTGAGGGGGTCACTGATGCTGAAGTTGAGAAGGCATTCGCCTCGCAATTGTGGGAAGTTTGTATTCATCGCGTCCGCCGCACTTTTGAACAGACCCATTCAGAAAATACATTCACCGCTGGGGATTGCACCGATGAAGGCCTCGAAATCATCATTGGTGGGAAAGGTCAGGGCGATAAGTACCGTATTAAAGATGATGTTGTGACGATGGTTCACCGTCACATTCACGGAACGGTGGTGACCATCCACACAGAGAGCACAACGAATACTGGAGATGGCTATCTCAGTCGTTCCTACACCAGTCAATACGCTGATCCTGCGACTGGAGAAGCTCGGGGAGGAATGAATCGCTTTACTGACACCTTTGTTCCCGTTTCTGAAGGTGGATCTTGGGTGTTGAGCGAGCGCACAATTCGTACGGATGCTTGCGGAGATTCTCCCGCTAGTGAGCAGACTTTTCGTTTTGTTGACCTGACAAGCGCTTGAAATGTGGCACCATCAGCTGAGATTCAGTTGATGGATGGAATCAGTTATTTCTGCAGTTAACGATCCCATTAATGGGATCGTTTGGGGTTGGCCGATGGTCATCTTGATCGCAGCCACGGGCATCCTTTTGATGTTTGGCCTGCGGTTAATGCCATTGCAACGCTTGATTTTTGGCGTTCGAGTGCTGGCTACCAGGTCGACCGCCTCTGAGGAAGGAGATATTTCTCCTTTTGCAGCCTTGATGACATCCCTGTCGGCCACGATTGGTACCGGCAATATTGCTGGTGTTGCAGGAGCTATTGCCGTTGGTGGTCCAGGGGCTGTGTTTTGGATGTGGGTCATTGCCGTGTTTGGCATTGCCACCAAATATGGCGAGGCTGTCTTGGCTGTGAAATATCGGGAAGTGGATGCTCTTGGAAACCACGTCGGTGGGCCGATGTATTACATCCGCAATGGTTTAGGCAAGAACTGGCAATGGCTTGCTGTTTTGTTTGCCACATTTGGAATGCTGGCTGGATTTGGGATTGGCAACGGAGTTCAGTGTTTTGAAGTCTCCAGTGCACTGGAAGCTTTTGGAATCCCCAGGTTGGCCACCGGATTGGTGCTTGGCGCTCTCGTTTTTGCAGTGATTATTGGTGGTATTGACCGCATTTCTCAAGCTGCCTCAGCCTTAGTCCCAGCAATGACCGTTCTCTATATCGTTGCTTGCATTGTTGTATTAGGAATCAATATTGTTGATGTACCTGCTGCTTTTGGAACGATTTTTTCTAATGCTTTCAGTGGAGAAGCTGCTGTAGGTGGAGCGGTTGGACAGGTGGTCCTGATGGGATTTAAGCGCGGTATTTTTTCCAACGAAGCGGGTTTAGGCAGTGCACCGATTGCCCATGCGGCCGCCAAAACCAATGATCCAGTTCGTCAGGGCACCGTTGCGATGTTGGGGACGGTGATTGATACCTTGATTCTGTGCACCTTGACGGCACTCGTCATCATCACTAGTGGTGTTTATGGCGGAGGTGAGTCGGGAGCCAACCTCTCGATTTTGGCATTCAATACAGGTTTGAACGGCGCCGGATGGGTTGTGACCGCTGGTCTCGTGGTCTTTGCGTTCACAACCGTTCTTGGTTGGAGTTTTTATGGAGAGCGCTGCACGGAATTCTTGTTTGGCGAAAGGGCTATCAAGCCCTTTCGCTTTGTGTGGGTTGCCGTTGTTGTGATCGGCTCGGTGGCAGGAGATCGCGGTGTTGTTTGGGGTGTTGCTGACACCCTTAATGGCTTGATGGCACTCCCAAACCTTGTGTCTCTGCTCTTGCTTTCGCCAGTGATTTTTAAACTCACAAGCGACTACAACTTCAATCGTTCTCAGGAAGAGGGCTGACCTCTTTGAGTCGTTCGTTGAGCTGCATGGCCATCGACTGACGCCCAACTGCAAGCACTTTGAGGGTGTCCTCGTGCATACGTAGTTGGGCATCAGCAACCTGCATTCCTCTGACGAGCTCTTTCAGATCATCTGGGAGCTTATTGAGGTCATAGCGTTTGCCTTCAAAGGTCAGAATTGGATTCTGGTCTTGAGAGACGGAAGAGCTGGTCATCAATGAGATGCAATCGCAAAGATCTTATTGGCTGGTGCGTTTTTTGAAACCATTCATTCGTTGACTCGGATGAATTGCCTTTCGCAGAGTTCTCGATATCTGCCGCCCTGACTCATCAGATCGTCATGGCTTCCCTGTTGGCTAATTCGACCATGTTCGAGAACAACAATCAGATCCGCTTCCTGAACCGTTGCCAAACGATGGGCAATCACAATGACTGTGCGCCCCAGCATGGCTTGCTTGAGCCCTAGTTGAACAGCTGCTTCCGCCTCTGCATCAAGGGCACTAGTGGCTTCATCCAACAACATCACTGCAGGATTTCCCAGCACTGCTCTAGCGATGGCAATACGCTGGAGCTGCCCACCTGACACATTGGTGCCACGTTCTTGAAGACGGGTGTTGTAGCCGTCTGGGAGCCGGATGATGAAGTCATGGGCATTGGCAAGCTTTGCGGCTTGTTGAAGCTGATCCTGCGTGGCCTGTCGGCCAAATCGAATCGCTTCTGCGATCGTTCCAGAAAAGACACTGCTGCGTTGGGGCACAAGAGCCACCTGTTGCCTCAGATCCCTTGCACTGACCTGGCTGAGATCTTTGCCATCAAACAGAAGCTGACCTTTGTTAACGCGATTAAACCGAAGCAGCAGAGAAAACAGCGTCGTTTTACCAGCCCCCGACGGTCCAACAAGCGCCACGACTTGTCCGGCCTTAATGGTGAGATTGAAGTCTCGAAGAACGGGTTGTCCTGGCGTGTAAGCGAACTCCACTTGATCAAAGTTCAAATCTCCCCGCAGGCGACCCAGGGGGATCGATGGGAAAGGGTCTGCCGGTTCCGAGGGTTCCTTTTCGATCTCACGCAAACGGCGCAGTGAGGATTGTCCCTGCTGAAATTCGTTGTAATTCGCAGTGACATGGGCAATCGGATCGATTAGCAGCACTAAGCCAGTGAGGTAGCTGATCAGTTGAGGTACTGCAAGATCCCCGCTATTGATTCTGATCGCTGCTAAAACCAGGACGGTTGCGAAACCAAGCACCTCAATGATCCCAACTACGGGATGTTGAAGGGCAACAAGGCGATAGGTGTTGTATCGAGCTTGCCGGTGCTGATCGATTTCTTCTTCAAAACGGCGTTCCAACCATGGTTCTGCGGCAAAGGCTCGGACGAGAGGTAGCCCTTCGATGGCCTCTCCCAGCAGACCTGCCAGCTCACTGACCTTTTGTTGACTGCGTTCAGTGGCGATCATCACTCTTGCCCCAAACAGGCTGATCAGCCAGGCAACGAAGGGGGCGAGTATCAGAATCGCAAGCGTTAATTTCCAGTCAAGCCAAAGCATGTAGCCAAGCACTGCCACCAACTGCAGAGCACTTGGGATGCTGTCGTGGAGGGTTTTGTAGATCACCTCGCTTACACGATCAGCATCTTCTGTGAGCCGGTAGGTGAGATCACCGGACGACATTTTTTCCAAGGCACCAAGCTGCACCTTTTGAAGCCTTTGAAATAGGTCCCTTCTCAGCGATTGGCTGACTTGTAAAGCAGGGCCTGCAAGGAGGGAATCCTGACCAAATTGAGCAAGTTTTTGGATCGCGAACACCAACAGAACCAGTCCTATGACCGGGAGGATGCGTTGCAGATCTCCCGATCCCACGTCAGGCAACAGCCTGCCCATCAGTCGCATCAAGACCAACTGGCTGCTGACAAAAACCAGCATGCAGAGAGTGCCGATCGTCAGCGACCTCCTATGAGGTCGCAGCAGTGGAATCAACCTGCGGAATCCCGCTTCTGATGGCTTCAGCATCAAGTCAGACTATCAATGGCGATTGGACTGATTGGTGCAGCAATGAGACTTGATCAATTCCTTAAATGGATGGGCTGGGTCGCGACGGGTGGAGAAGCCAAGTTGAGGATTCAGGGGGGTGACGTGTTCGTCAATGGCGACCTTGAGCAACGGCGTGGCCGTCAACTGAAAGCTGGCGATCGCGTCCAAATGGGTGTCGACTCTGCCGAAGTTTCGGATTCTCTTCAGGCTGGGCCTTAAGTTGTCAGCTGCTGAGCTGCAGAGGACGGAAGCGTGCGCAAACCGGTGATTGCTGGCAACTGGAAAATGCACATGACCTGTGCGCAAGCCAGGGCATGGATGGGCACTTTTCTTCCTCTTATTTCAGAGCTGCCCAACGACCGACATTTGGTGGTGGCTCCACCATTTACGGCGATCAGCACGCTTGCTGAGCTGAGCCAAGGAACCCGCCTCGAACTGTCCAGTCAGAACGTGCACTGGGAGGGAGAGGGCGCTTACACCGCTGAGATTTCCCCGAGCATGCTCAAGGAGCACAACGTTGAATACGCGATCGTTGGCCACAGTGAGCCTCGCAAGTATTTCAGCGAGAGTGATGAACAGATCAATCACCGTGCTCGATCAGCTCAAACGAATGGGTTGATCCCGATCGTTTGTGTCGGTGAAAGCGACGAACAGCGCAGCCGGGGTGAGGCTGAGCGGGTCATCCGTCGTCAGGTTGAGCAAGGCTTAGAAGGTCTGGATCCCAGCCAGCTGGTTGTGGCCTATGAGCCAATCTGGGCGATTGGTACCGGCAAAACGTGTGAAGCGAGTGAAGCCAATCGCATCTGCGGATTGATTCGGAGCTGGGTTGGCTCACCAGATTTGATTATTCAGTACGGAGGGTCTGTGAAACCAGCAAACATTGATCAGTTGATGGGTATGAGTGATATCGATGGGGTCTTGGTTGGCGGCGCCTCCCTGGATCCTGAAGGTTTCGGGCGGATCGCGAATTACATCAAGAGCTGACGCGTGATGCGCTGGCCGAAGGATTGGGGCACGCGTACTGCTGTGATGGGAGTGATCAACCTCACTCCCGATTCCTTTAGTGATGGTGGTCAGTTCAACCAACTGAATAGGGCATTGGCTGAGGCATCTCGTCAGATTGCTTCTGGGGCTGATTGTCTGGATCTCGGAGCCCAAAGCACCAGACCGAATGCCATTGAAGTGGGAGCGGATGAGGAACTCAAGCGTCTGTTGCCAACCCTGAGGGCCATACGTGCAGCGCACCCCAAGGTTTTGATTTCGGTCGATACCTTCCTTGCCGGGGTGGCCAACAAGGCTCTTGAGGCTGGTGCTGATTGGATTAACGACGTCAGTGGTGGACGACGTGATTCAGAGATGTTGTCACTGATTGCTGATGCTGGTTGTCCGTTCGTTTTGATGCACAGTCGCGGCACGAGCCAAACGATGGATCGCTGCACGGATTACGGAGAACAAGGTGTTGTGCAAGGTGTTTTAGACGAATTACGTGCAGCTACAAATCGTGCATTGAGGGCCGGAGTGAGTTGTGACCAGTTGCTCTGGGATCCAGGCCTTGGCTTTGCCAAAACAACGGAACAAAACCTCAGCCTGCTGAAGCAGCTCGACACACTCGTTGCTGAGGGAATTCCCCTCCTCGTCGGACCCTCGCGAAAACGTTTTATCGGTGCTGTCCTGGATGAACCAAGAGCGCGTGCTCGCCTTTGGGGTACGGCAGCAGTCTGTGCTCGGGCCGTGGATGCTGGTGTGGCCGTTCTGCGTGTGCACGACGTAGGACCTATTCAACAGGTGGTGACCATGGCCTCGGCGATTGCTTCAGATCGCTAGAACATCTATCCAATTGCATGGGTCGACCATGAGTGAACCAAGTCTCACTCTTCTGTACGACGGTGCTTGTCCGCTTTGTCTTCGTGAAGTCACGTTTTTGAAACGCAGAGATCTGCATGGAAGACTTGCTTTTGTCGACATCGACCGTCATGACTATGACCCTGCCCAATGGCGGGGAATTAGTTATAGAGATGCGATGGCCCGTATCCATGCCATACGTGCTGACGGGGAGATTCTTAAGGATGTGGCTGTGTTCCGCGAGGCCTATCGCTGCGTTGGGCTTGGTTGGATCTATGCCCCTACCGAATGGCCTCTCATTGGACTATTGATCGATCGGATTTACGCCCTTTGGGCCTCGCAGCGGTTGCGAATGACAGGTCGCGCAAGCCTTGATCAACTCTGTAATTGCAAGCAAATTGCACCTTGATTGCATGCTGAATTGGTCTTAATGGTTGATTGAAGAATTAATATTTTTTGACTTTGCTTAGATTTTATCCAAAGCTAGGCTTTGTTTTTGTTTCGTAAACTATATGATTCTAATCCTTTAGGTGAATGCATTCCACCTTTGATGAGTTAGGTTTTCAGTATGAATATTTAGGTGTGATGCAGCCTTGGGATTGTTACGTCTATTTCTTGATATTGTTCCTGATTATTTTTATCGATGATGCAGGGAGATGTGTCTGCTCACCCGTCTGATTTAACCCCTTCAATCCGATCCTCAACTTCTTGATAGAGCTCTTGAAGTTGTTGGATGTTTTCGTCAGAGGTTTCCCAGTATCCACGTCCATTCACCTCAAGCAAGGTTCCAACAATCCGCCTGAAGCTGTGAGGATTTAATTCCAGTAATCGCTTACGCATTTCTGGGTCATTGATGAAAGTTTCATTGGCTTCTTCGTACACGAAGTTGTCAACAGATCCACTGGTGGCGCTCCATCCCAGCGTAAAGTTCAATCGTTTCGCAACTTCACGCACACCTTCATAGCCCGAATCGAGCATGCCTTCGTACCACTTCGGATTGAGTAATTTGGTACGTGAATCAAGGCGAATTGTTTCACTTAAGGAGCGAACCTGAGCATTTGCTGTCGTTGTGTCTGCGATGTAGCTTGTTGGTGTTTTTCCATCGTCGCGAAGTCCTTGGATCAGCTTCGTGGGGTCGCTGTCGAAATAATGGCTGACATCGGTGAGCGAGATTTCAGCGGAGTCGAGATTTTGGAAGGTCACGTCTGCAGTCTTCATGACTGATTCAAAGACCTCACGCTTTTGATCCATTTCGCCAGGATTGTCAGCATTAAAGGCAAATGTTTTGCGGGAGAGATACATCTCCTGAAGCTCTCCCTCCTCTTCCCAGCTGCTGTTTTCAACTGCGAGGTTCACATTTGAGCTGTAGCTACCGCTTGCATTGGAAAACACGCGGCATGCAGCATCACGAAGACTTGTCCCTTCTTTTTCTGCTTGTTCAAGAGCATGTTTCCGGACAAAGTTTTGCTCGATGGCCTCCTCAGATTCTGCGGCCATCTTCACGCCTTGATCAATCAGGGCCATCTGATTAATGAACAAATCTCGGAACACACCCGAACAATTCACAACCACATCGATCCTTGGCCGACCTAGTTCTTCAAGGGGAATCAGCTCAAGTTTGTTGACCCTGCCTAAGGAGTCGGGAACCGGGCGAACCCCAATAAACCAAAGGATTTGTGCCAGTGACTCCCCGTAGGTTTTGATGTTGTCTGTTCCCCAGAGCACGCAAGCAATGGTTTCTGGCCAATCGCCCTGTTCTTCTCTCTGTCGCTCTATCAGTTTGTCGACAACAACTTTGGCTGCAGCAACTGCTGCTCTAGTAGGAATCGCTTGAGGGTCGAGAGCATGAATGTTCTTTCCACTCGGCAGTACGCCTGGATTCCTGATTGGGTCACCTCCAGGGCCGGGAAGAATGTATTCCCCGTCAAGAGCCCTCAAAAGGCTCTCCATTTCCATATCTGCGCAGATTTGTTGGAGACAAAAACGCAAATAGGTAAAGAGGGTGTCTAGCGCAGCGCTGTCGACGCTCGTAAAGCCACCAGCCGAACAGGCTCGAAACCAAGGGGTTGGCAGTTTGAATCCAAACCGAGCGATCAGATTCAGGAACCAACTAAAGCTTTCGCGCATATTGACGCGACCATCACTACCGGTGAGTGATCGCACCATCGATCCCACAGCAGCGCGGGAAACTTCTGTGATCGTGCGATTGAGTTCCACATCTTCTAGAACTCCGTTATCATTGCCCCGATAAATCTCTTCGATCTTGCGTCCAAGGGATTCAGCGAGTAGTCCCGGTAAAGAACGAAGCCCGTCGTCTTCACGCTCCAAGGCGGCAATACTCACCAGCGTTGCAATCGCTTCTTCTGCCGTGGGCGGCTTGCCGATGGTATGAAGGCCGCAGGGAAGCAGGCGACTTTCAATTTCCATCAATTGACGGTAAATAGCTCCAACAATGGAATCGCGCTCTTCGAGGGTTAAATCTGAGGAATCATCTTCAGGAAGAGTGACGTCTTTATCAAGATTGCATAAGCGTGCAGTTTCTACGATCGCATTAACGATTTGAACTCCCCGACCACTTTCTCTTAGTTGTTGATAGGAACCCACCAACTCACCAAGCTCCTTCAATCCTTTGTAGAGGCCAGCATTTTCGGCTGGTGGTGTGAGGTAGCTAATCGTGGAGGCATACCCCCGTCGTTTGGCGATCGTTGCTTCTGATGGGTTATTTGCCGCGTAGTAATAGAGGTTGGGCAAAGCTCCAATGAGGGAGTCTGGATAACAGGTTTCACTCATGCCCATTTGCTTACCGGGCATAAATTCAAGAGAACCATGCGTGCCGAAGTGAAGCACCGCATCTGCTCCCCATACCTTCTCTAAATAGGTGTAATAAGCCGCAAAGCCATGGTGGGGACTCGCACTGCGTGAGTAGAGAAGACGCATTGGATCGCCTTCATAACCAAAAGTTGGTTGAACGCCTACAAAAATATTCCCAAAATGACGTCCATAAATCAACAAATTTTGCCCGTCGCTGTTCAAATTACCTGGTGGTTTTCCCCAGTTCTCTTCTAAACGTTCGGAATATGGAGTGAGCCGTTCATACTCTTCAACGCTCATTCGATGGGCGATTGAGAGTTCTGGTGATCCTTGAAGGGCTTCTGGATCGTTGATCACTGTTTCCATCAGTGACTTGGCATCTCGGGGCATGTCCTGCACGTCATACCCCTTGGCC
>QCUZ01000049.1:0-11173 GCA_003210555.1 Synechococcus sp. AG-683-A03
GTGCCAACAACCAAAAGTTTGGTGAAAATATCTTAACTATTTAATCATCCCTTCAAATTGCAGAAATAGTCACTCCCTAAGAGGCAAAAGTTTTAATATTTTGACAAATATTTTTCTATCAAGCCCAGTGATTGAATCACTAATTTCTGGTCATACCTCGCTGAAAAAACAAGCGTTAAAAAAATTACTTGTGGTTCAGCTGCTCCAATCAAGGGATCACATTCCACTCAAATCGAAAGATCAGTGGGCGAAGAGGGACACTAAGAGCAGGTCATTGCTTGAGCTGTGCCGCTGAAACCCTTCGAAGCCATTGTGATCGGTTCAGGTGCAACCGGTGGTGTGGCTGCCCAAACGCTTGCGGAGGCAGGGGTTCGCGTCTTGGTGGTGGAAACAGGTCCCGAGCTCAGCGCTGAAGAAGCCCTGGGGAGCGAACCGACCAACAGCATGAGACGCGTCCATGGTCTTCTCAGCGGTCAGCACCGACAACAAGCGCAGCATCCCGGCTACTGGAAACACAATCCACTTCTCTATGCCGATGAACGGCGCTACCCCTACTCCACCCCAAAAGATCAGCCTTTTCTCTGGACTCAAGGGCGCCAAGTTGGAGGCAGAAGTTTGACCTGGGGTGGAATCACCCTGCGACTCTCGGATCTGGAATTCAAGGCTGCAGAGCGGGATGGCTATGGACACTCCTGGCCTATTTCCCATCAAGACCTAGATCCGCATTATTCCGCTCTCGAACAGCAATTTGCTGTACATGGCAACAGAGACGGACTCACACAGCTCCCCGATGGTTGCACCACTGCACCCCTGAGTTTCACCCCAGAAGAACAACAGCTGGCTGCTGCCCTCCAGGACTCGGCTGACATCCAGATGATTCACTCACGCGGTTTTTCCGTCCATCAACCAACCACGAAGTGCCCATGGCCACCATCAAGCAGTCCCGGCAGCAGTCTCAAAAAGGCCCTTTCCACTGGACGCGTAGAAGTGCTCTCAGGGCACCTGGCAGAACGCCTGCTGATGAATCGTGATCAAAGTCGTGCCCGCGGAGTGGTTGTCATCGATCAACGCAGCGGGGAGCGCATTGAACTGGAAGCACCTTTGGTCGTTCTCTGCGCTTCCACCATTGCCTCACTGCGGTTTTTATTGCTCTCAGAACATTCAACAACGAAAGGAGGCTTTCAAGATCCCTCAGAAAGCCTGGGGCGGCACTTGATGGATCACATCTCAACCTGCCGCTTCTTTCAAGTCCCCAGCAGAAGTGGTCGTCAATCTCTTCAAGATCTTGATCCCTCGAGTCAATTGTCGGGGGCCGGAAGTTTTTTTCTTCCCTTTGGAAGTCTTCCCCCAAAACGCGATGGTTTGCTCCCGTTCTCCAGAGGTTATGGACTTTGGGGAGCGATCAATCGCTTTGATCCACCCTGGTGGTTAAAAAGAAATCCTGACTGCCGTTTGGGTTTTCTGATTGGTCATGGGGAAGTGCTTCCCTCCGATCAGAACAAGGTCACCTTGTCGGAAACAGTGGATCGCTGGGGAGTTCCCATCCCACATATCAGCTGTCGATGGGGAACGAACGAAACAGCGATGGTGGCCCACATGCACTCGATGATGGCTGAGGCCATTGCCCTAGGGGGTGGGGAGATTCAAGCACTGACCGATCTGGTCAAAATGCCGCTGATCGAGCCCGTTGTCGCCAACATGGAGGCCATGAAGGCAGGCGCTCCTCCCCCTGGGTATTACGTGCATGAGCTAGGAGGAGCTCCTATGGGCAACGATGAGAACAACAGTGTTGTGGACGCCTGGAATCGCCTCTGGCGCTGTCCGAACGTGTTGGTGGTTGACGGGTCGTGTTGGGCCACTTCAGCGTGGCAAAGTCCAACCTTGACGATGATGGCCATCACAAGAAGAGCTTGTTTACAAGCAGTCAGGCCTGAGAACGCATAAACAAATCATCGAGATAGCGCTCAGTAACTGCTCGATCGGTGCAACCGTTTTGAACTAAAAACTGAGCAATTGCAGAACTAAGCAGATGATATTGATCCCAACGTGGATTTAATCCAATGAAATCCTTCATCCCCCGGTAAAGGACTTCGGGAATTTCTGCTTCCATGCTCACCAATGAAATTCCTACGTCGCTGAGTGATTCAGCCAAAGGAGTTTCGCAGTGCTCAAGGTGATATCGATCCATGGAGTGGGGGAAATCCTCAGCGGTTCACACCACCTAGGAAGACACACGGAGGGGGTAACCGTCAAAGCGGGTGCAAACGGGTCGTCCAACTACAAGCACTGATGAGAATCACTCCAGCGCAGTGGTTTTTGACGATCGACGAGCATTTTTTTAAACCTCGTACAGCCTTGCAAGGCTGTGTCAAGTTCAATTGAAGCAAAATTGGAAAAACCACAGCCCCTCAGCAACGAGCCAGGATTGAACCCCAAAGCCGGTGGAAAACGAAGCAATATCTGTGGAAAAAGTAGGAACAATAAGCTCAAAAATTGATTGATCAGCCTCGCTTATACCCCTTAGTCTCTTTGGACTTGTGTGAGACAAATTCACAAAGAAGAGTAGTGACAACGGCAGTTCTTCATGATTCAAGGGGATCCGTCTTTAAATCTGCACGGCGACCTCGAAGGGTGCTGGGACCTAAAGGATGTTCTGCATGCGGGTAGGGGTGATGGCCATGGTCATGGGCGTGGTCGTGGTCTCCATGCGTATGAGAGTGATGCGCACCCCCCAGCGGAATTGGGACACCATCGGGCTGACAAGCACCGGTGCACTCAAGCTCACAAAGATCGCAGCCATCGGTCAATCCCTCCACATGGTGATGGTGGCTGGACTGGGCTAGGCCCACCTCAGTCTCAAAACCCAGCACCTGGGCTCTGTACTTACAAAGCGAGCAATTCATCGCGGTCTCACCACCAAGAACTTCATCCACCCGCTCTACAAACGTGTCTTGCACCCTTACGTGGTCTCCGAGATAGGAGGCATGCAGAAATTCCACCTCGGGGTGATCGTTGGCGACGCGTTCACTGTGCTGGCGGATCCTGGTCACGAGCACACCAGAAAACAGGAAATAAGGGAAGACGATGATGCGCTTAAAACCAAGGCGCACGACATGTCTGAGCCCTGGCTCCACCAACGGGAATGTCACCCCTGAATACACGGTTTCGCCCCAGCCGAAGCCAAACCCTTCCACCAACATCCGGGCCACCTTCGCGACGTTGGAATTGGCATCGGGATCCGATGACCCCCGTCCTACAACCACCAACATGGTGTCGGACAATGGAACGTCTGGATTGGCAGCCAACGACTCTTGAATCCGAGCGCCTGCGGCTGCAATCATCAATCGATCTACACCTAATTCTCTGCCGTACTCAATCTCCAAGCCCGTTTCAGCGCTGTAGGTGTTCAGCACAGAAGGGATGTCATTTTTGGCATGGCCTGCTGCAAACAACATGGCCGGAATCGCCAACACCCGCTCCACCCCTTGCTCTCTTAAGCGATCCAAACCATCTCGAAGGATTGGATTGGCAAATTCCAAAAACCCATATTCAACAGGAACAGGACTCATGCGCCGGCGCAGGCCGATCGCGAGACGTTCAAATTCCTCAACCGCTAAGCGATTCCTGCTCCCATGACCACAGATCAAAACGCCGTAGGGCGATGGTTGCGACGCAATCGGCTCTGAACTCACTCGGTTCGTTCCACTCCCACGACACTATCCTCGGCGTTGTTAATCGCGCCTGATGGTCTTGCCACGACCACCGGTTTGCATTGGAGCCACAACGTGACAAAGCATGCTGCGCTTTGGAATCCATTGGCGGACGATTCACATCCAGCGGGGTGGATCACATCTGATGCAATCACCCTTTCCAACCAGATACATCAAGGAATTCAGCCAATCCCATTGTTGGTTTGCTCAGGGGGCACCAGCAGTCGCTGCGCTGCCGATGGGCTCTGGACACTCGACTTAAGAGCGCGCTATCGCCAGCTGATTATCAACGAAGACGCAGATGAAGTTGAGATTGGCGCCGGGCTCAGCATGGCTGAGGTTTTAGAAGGTCTTCAAACCCGTGGACGCGCGATCCCCGTTGGTCTATCGACCATTCCAGGGTGTGGCTTTGTTTTAACAGGTGGGGTCAGTCCCCTAACCAGAGCACAAGGCCTTGCCATGGATCACATTGTGGGACTGCGAGGTGTCTGGGGAAACGGAGACATCTTTGACCTTTCAGAGCCAGTCAACCCAGCGAGCACTGGAGCAGACAGCGATAACGAAACGCATCATCAGTGGAGAGGGCTGCTCGGTGCAGCTCCGTTCCTGGCCGTTGTCACTGCAATCCGGCTGCGTACGCAAAAGCTCGCACCCTTAGCGATTTGGCGAAGCACAGGAAACATTCAGCAACTTGCCGTCGCCATCGAGGCAGCAGAACAGTGGAACCACAGCGCCAGCTTGCAGTGGGTCTGGAACGAAAACATTGAGCTATTCGTCACTTGTTTGGCAGACGACCCCGGCGCGGTGAAAGCAGTGGAAACTTTGGAAAAGCTGCTTGGCGACTGCGCTCAATCCAGCATGACAATCGTTGCCGGCCAACATGCCCAGCCCCCATTTGGAACGCTTGCAAGATCCACTCCTGCAACGGGACGCCTACACAACGAAGTGATCAGCAGGCTCGCGCCGGCATGGGGCCAGCAATTGCCATCACTCATCGCAGACCTGAATGAACTGATGAGCAACCGTCCTCACATCGGATGCCAAATCAGCGCTCAGCAACTTGGTGGAGCGAGTGCTCAGGTTCCAGTTGCACGCACATCTTTTATTCATCGTGCTGCCATCTGGAAACCATGGGTCAGCGCAACATGGACTGCAGGTGACGAAAAAGGGCGAAAATGCGCAATCGATTGGTTACTGCGCGCGAACCAGCTTCTCTCCAACTACTGCCCGGGCGTACACCTCGCTCAGATTCATCCTCACCTGAGTTGCCACAACGATGAACTCAAAGACGCGTTTCAAAACTGGCTTCCAGGCCTCAATCAATTGAAGTCCCACCAAGACCCCCATGGGTTACTACCACCGCTCTGAGATACGACGTAGAAAAGGAATTCACAGAAGGAAGACATCGTAGATCTCGAGTCCCATAGCAAGAAATTATCTACTTAGAACATGACCAGCTTCGACAAAAAGCGCCAATCGAAGCTGAGCTTTATCAATCAATGGCTTTGAATTAGTGCCAAACACCAGGACCAGGTTCTTCTGAACCAGGAGGTTGGTGAACACTACTCCCACCATTGCCAGCGATAATTGCAACAACAACTTTGGTTGCTTCATCTATAAAGTCACTACCCCCACGGGTGCCATCAGCATCACCCAAATCAGTAGAAAAGGTGGTATCAGGCATCAAAAAGTGCTGTGATCTGGCTTACATGGTTCCTGAAATGCTTATCGTTAACGAACAGGAGGACGAATGTCTCAACTCAAGACTGACGAGGATCGGATGGAAGCCACAGATGCAATGCGGCTGATGCACCATGTGCATGAGCACGGCTTCCAAGCTGATGGCTGTACATGGCAACTGGCCAAGCAGCAGGGGGATAGGGCAATCAGAGGGATGGGATCCAAGAGGTTTGCTAAGGCCGTTCAGGAGCTTGTTTCTCTCGGTTATGGGGTCGTAAAGGTCGAAAAGCCGTTGACGTATCGCTCTCTTAAAGAGATGGCTAACGCCGGCAACAGAACGAGTGGTAATGGCTGATGACCTTCTAACAGCATTGCCCTCACCTAATGACTAGTGAAATCGTGAGCGTGACAATTGATGAGGGGCTGAGTGATGCCCTCGGCAAAGAGATGCTATAGAGCCAAGAAGAAGACGCTTAGAAGATGGACGAAAGCAGCTCCATAACCCTGCTTCAACTTATCCAGGAGGTTGCCTACTGCGATGGCTCAATGTCTCAAGACGAAGAGGATTTGATCATGTCGCTTATTGACAGCCATGGCCTTCAGGAAGATCGTGATGCCTTAAAAAATCGTCTTATTGAAGGCTATTCTTCAATTTCTAAAAGCAGAAGTGTAGCGAGGGGAAGCGTCAAAAGGATTGATCGCAATGAGCTTGTAAAACGCTTGAGTGCACTTAAGTCCAAGGAAGAAAGGGATCTTGCCGTAAAACTTGCATATCTCACCGCAATGGTCTCACGAGATAGTGATGACTCGACAGATATGAATACAAAGGAGCTCGATCTTTTTCAAACGATCACTGGAGCGGTTCAATGTCCAGCGGAACGCGTAAGGGCTATTCAGTGGTCAGCTGATGAAGAACTCCAGGAATGGAGCATGCCATCTTTGAAGCAAGTGCTCTTGAGATGGCTGGCCTAACGATCAACCTCTGGACGCTTTTGATTTAAAAAGTCACTGCCTACGCAAAGACCATGCTCTATTGAGCTGAAAACCGCTCCCCAAACGAGACCGACGAGGCAACGGTTGGTTAGGGACGTTGGCTATGGTCCACGTCCTTAAGGTAATTCAAATGAACCGTTCACCAAACATCGCTTTTTTTGGTGGCACTGTGATCATTGCAATTATGGTCATGGCTGCTTTCGCAAATCTGGCCAACGCATAATCACACGCCAAAAACATGGAGGATGTTAACAATTAAAGACTACCGATTTTTGGTCCGCTGATTTACATTAACACATTGAATTCCAGCCTTTTATAACAAGAAAATATAAATCTAACTTCAGATCAATAATTTGGCAAAGTCGACGCCCCGAAGCCATAAAAGGCTCATTGATTTTGATCGTCAGAAAGAAATTTGTTGTCATTTCCGAGCGACGACATAGCATCTGCAAGTGACATCTCCAAAACGAATTAATTAACAATCATTCATGCATCTCGAAGGCATAAATCCTGTTGTTGGTGAGCTACTCATCAAAAAAAGCCCGGCTGCTCGTTCGCAACATTCCCCAACACGCAGAAATTGACTGCTTGAATGTAATTTATCACTCATAAATGTTATTGAGGGTAAAAGTAGACCATGCTGGCGAGCAATCACTGACCTCTGCTTCAACTTCAGCGGAGAAGCCAAAGCGAGCTTCAGGGGATCAAGGAACTGCATGACCTAGGGGTGAACGATGAATCAGCCATTGGCCTCGTGCCTAGGCATCTGCAGCATGTAGATGCCCACTGCGTTAGAGACGGTTCTGATCATGATCTAGGCAGAGCCGCGGTAGCCTTCGGCGCCTGCCTGCATGTCCTTAGATAAGGATATTCAGCATTATCGCGTTCCCCAAAAAGAAAGTGGCACAGACGCCCATGGCTTCCTCTCCCGCAATGGGACTTCAAAGCTGGTTCAGCAATCCGAGACGTGATGTTCTCTCAGGCCTGGTCGTGGCCTTTGCCATGATCCCAGAAGCCATTGCATTCTCTGGGATTGCTGGCGTGGATCCCAGGGTTGGATTGTTTGGAGCCTTTTGTCTCTCCATAACGATTGCTTTCGTCGGCGGTCGAACGGCAATGATCACCTCCGCCACCGGTTCAACAGCCCTGTTGATGACTGGCTTGGTGGCGACAGGAAATGCCCGAGGGGAAGGATTAGGGCTGGCCTACTTGATGGCCGCAGGGATCCTCACCGGCGTCTTCCAGATTCTTTGGGGTTACTTACGGCTTGCCTATCAGATGAGGTTCGTGCCTCTGGGCGTCTTAAGCGGGTTTGTAAATGCTCTGGCTTTATTGATTTTTCAAGCTCAGCTTCCTCAATTAGGGATCAATCTTCACTTTGGAGAAGCTGGAAATGACCATGCGATGCACGCCCTAAGCGGAGGTCAAATCCCTGTTGTCTGGTCACTCGTCTTGCTTGGACTTGTCATCATTTATGGGCTACCACGCATTACACGCGCCCTGCCTTCCCAGCTAGTCGCAATCATTGTGATTACAGCTATCAGCATGGGCCTAGAACTAGACATCCCCAAGGTTATGGACCTTGGAGAGCTTCCTAATGGTCTGCCAATTTTCAATATTCCCTTTGGCGATGTCAGCAATCAAAGAGTTCCCTTTAGTTTGGAAACGTTTGGAATTGTTTTACCAACGGCTTTATCAATCTCACTTGTTGGCTTGATGGAAACATTCCTTACTCAAGACATTCTTGATGAGAGAACTGATTCCAATTCAAACAAAAATACTGAAGCCAAAGGCCAGGGAATTGCAAATATCGTGTCTTCCTTCTTTGGAGGGATGGCTGGATGCGCTCTGGTGGGGCAATCTGTCATGAACATCGATAACGGTGGCCGAACACGCCTCTCCACTCTGTCCTCAGGAGTCAGCCTTTTAGCGATGATTTTACTTGCTAGTACTTGGCTCAAGCAGATCCCTATGGCAGCTCTGGTCGCCGTCATGATTGGAATTGCGGTAAGTACAGCAGACGTTGCTGGCTTGCGGAATATTCGAAATATCCCAAAAAGTGATACTGCCGTAATGGTGATGACTTTTGCGGTCACCATGCTCACAACACCCCACAATCTTGCTCTTGGCGTACTTGCTGGCGTGGCTCTTGCAGGTATTTTATTTAGTCGTAAAGTTGCTAAAGTCATAAGCGTCGAAGCGATTAAAATCAGCAATGATGAATGTCGGTATGTTGTCAGAGGTCAATTATTTTTTGTGAGCAAAGTCTATTTTCTGCAGGGATTTGATGTTCACGAGCATCCAGCAAGAATCACCATTGACATGAGTCAGGCACATATTTGGGATCAAAGTGGTGTTGGAGCACTAAACCAACTCATCCGTAAGCTCAGACTTGGTGGATCCGTCGTCAACGTTGAAGGGTTAAACAAGGAAAGCCTGAATCTGTTTGAAAGAATTGGAAGCCAACCTGAAGGAAGTCATGGGTGATCTTGTGCCTACTTATTGACTATTTCTTGTTGTAGAGGAGCGCCAAACAAGCGGTCATATCATTACGCATACCTTCAAGACGATTATTGATCTCAACGTCATTCGGATTTAATTCAACATAGCGAACTGTGACATCATTACCAATGCTCATGATGAGACATAGTGTTTCCAAATCGTTTGTTTCAACAGCACTCATTCGAGCCCCTTCAAGCATAACTTTTAAAAGGGACATTTTATTGTAATAAGCTTGTTGGTCAGTCTCCTCCCAAG
Source organism: Synechococcus sp. AG-683-A03 (assembly GCA_003210555.1). Taxonomy (GTDB): domain Bacteria; phylum Cyanobacteriota; class Cyanobacteriia; order PCC-6307; family Cyanobiaceae; genus Synechococcus_C. The sequence continues at coordinate 9,141 of QCUZ01000049.1, forward strand.
CCATTGATGGAGAAACCATTCCAAATAAAATTAATATCGAAGACAGGGCTGATCCCAAAAAGGTTCGCATCATCGAACGGTTAGCGAACACTTGAGAAAACTAAACCAGTTCTTTGGATTGACAAGAACGATCAGTCCAGATGCACGAGCTCTGACACACTTGTTCCCTACCAGAGACAAACAGATGAGAGTCCATCTTCTTGCACTGCCGCTGGTTTCTTTCCTATTCATTTTGAATGGATGCGCCACGCTTGGCGAAGGTGGTGCGTCAAGACTTGATCTCATCAAGCGAAGAACTGAGCTGCGTTGTGGAGTGAGTGGCAAGATCCCAGGTTTTAGTTTTCTGCAAAGGGATGGTTCCTTCGCTGGACTTGATGTGGACGTCTGTCGAGCGTTTGCTGCCGCATTTACGGGCAGTCCTGATCAGGTGCAATACAGGTCCCTGACCGCTCCAGAGCGATTCACAGCGCTAAGAACTGGAGAAATTGACCTCCTATCGCGCAACACCACGTTCAACCTCAGCAGAGATGCCGCCGGAGGCAATGGTGTCAGCTTCGCGCCTGTTGTGTTTCATGACGGGCAAGGGCTGTTGGTCAAAAGCAACAGTGGGGTCTCCAATCTCAACAACCTCAAAGGCAAAACCATCTGCGTTGGTTCAGGAACCACGACTGAACAAAACCTCAACGATGCTTTTCAGGCCAGAGGGATCGATTACAAACCCATCAAGTATCAGGATCTCAACCAAGTGATCGCTGGCTACCTCCAAGGTCGGTGCAGTGCCATGACATCCGATCGCTCTCAGCTCGCCGCGGCCCGCTCCGGGTTTAAGAACCCTGATCAACACGTCATTCTGCCTGAAGTCTTGAGCAAAGAACCCCTCGCCCCACTGGCAGCAGGGGGGGATCAGCGCTTGACGGACGCCATGCGCTGGGTGATCTACGCGCTGATCGCTGCAGAAGAATTAGGAATTACGCAACAAAACATCGGAGATAAACTTGAAGAGGCACAACGTCGACCTGAACTCACACAATTGAGGCGTTTTCTTGGCATTGAAGGGGATTTAGGCCAAAAACTAGGATTAAATAATGATTTCATCGTGAAGGCTATTCAAGCAGTAGGCAACTACGGTGAAATCTATAATCGACATCTCGGGCCAGAGAGTGCTGTCCCTATTCCGAGGGGCCTCAACAATTTATATAAAAATGGGGGAGTGCTGACATCGCCCCCATTCCAATAAATCACCACAGATATGTGTTAACGCAAGACATTATTGCGCTTTTTTTCTTCGAACAAGAGCTAGTTTTTCTAATTCAGAATCCAACACAATATATAGATAAATATAACCGAAGAAAAGGTGGTCATGCCAATCTCACTTTTGTAGCGCATCCATTTCGATCCCATTTATAAGGCGACATCAGCACAATAGACGTGAGGCTAAAAACGGCAAAAGAAACCAAACTCAAGTGAGGCTTTGATCTTGTGACTAGCAAGTAGACAGCATGAAATAAGAAGCAAACTTAAGATGCATAGGAGCTCAATGCTCCCAAGTTATAGACCAACGCTCTATTGCTAAAAGCGAATTTAACGATGGAGATTGGCCTCATATTAACCTTATTCTAAATTCCACCTTGGGAGCATTTCGGCGAAATGCTGTGGTTGCGAGATGCACTTGATCTACATTGAGATAACGTGATTGAAAGCGACAACAACAGCAAAGACGTACAGCTTTACATTCCATTTAAACTCCGCTGCATTTCCATTTGCACCTTCAAATCCATTGAGATGACAGTCTTCACATCCAAATGAATCATTCAAAACGCTGGTGGTGGCAACTAATCATCGTGCTTGTTCTCCTCACTGTGATGGGGATTCTGATCAACAACCTCGCCGTCAATCTCATAAGAACTGGGCTAGGGCTCAGTTTTGATTGGTTGTGGCGACCTGCGGGTTTCGCGCTCAGTGAGCACCCCCTTCCCTATCAACCTTCAGACAGCACAGCCTGGGCACTACTGATGGGATGGCTCAACAGCTTG
>QCUZ01000050.1:0-11132 GCA_003210555.1 Synechococcus sp. AG-683-A03
CGGTGTCGCGCTTGGCGCCGGCTAAGGGCTCGCCATCAATCTCAAGAATTTGGAATTCATGGCCATGCAAATGCATGGGATGCCCCATGGGAGTTGGATTAGAAAACACCATCTCTACCCGTTGTCCTTTTTCAACCCAGTAGGGATCGCGGTAAGGGTAGAAACGATCGTTCAGTCCCCAGGTGTATTTGGGAGCTGGCCCAGTGAGGACAATCGGGATCGTGTTGTCAACAGCATGGGGAGCTAATGGGTTTTGTGCTCGTAATTGCTTGTCTTGATTGAAATCGAGGCTTCCAGTCCACTGCTTGCTTTGAGGTTTTAAATCGGGCACGCTGAGCTTCGGGTTACTACGCAGCACCACCCCACAACGCAGGTTGCTGCGTTCCCCCAGGGCCAATAATGGAAAAACCCCAGGTTCTTCTGGAACTTTGATGCGCAGCGTTAAACGCTGTGCAAGAGCGAGTTGAAACACCGAGCCGCTAATCGGCTCCACAGGGTTGGCATCAGTGCGTAGCAGCTCGCCTTCGAGATCGCCGAGGTCGAGGAAAAAGCTCATGAAAGCGCTGCCGGCAATCCAGCGGATTGCCACCGTCTCGCCAGGTTCCACGTCAATGATTTCTGGAGTGTCCAAACTGCGCTCATTGGCCAGCAGCGCGTCGTAAATCACATCCGGGGCCATCATCAAAACTCCTTCCTCTTGCGTCCAGCTAAAGCGTTGCTTCGCTTGATCCCATTGCTGGGTGAGCAGTTTTCGCCGCTGATGCCAATCAAAATCAGCCAAACTTTTGGCCATGGCTGTCCCACCACCTCGCTCGCCAGCAACAACGTTGTTGAGGATCTCGCTGGCGGGTGTGAAGCTGAAATCCCTCAGCATCACGGTGATTGTTCGATCAGCCCAACGCTCTTGCTCCTCATCGAGGATCACGAAAGGCTCAGCCACGTAGTTTTGCGTCTGCAGTCCGTAATGCGAATGCATCCAAAAAGTGCCGTTTTGCACTAGTTGGTAGTGGATTCGTTGGCGTTGTCCCGGGGGAATGGGTGGTTGCGTGACAAAGGGCACGCCATCCATCGCATTATTGAGAATCAACCCATGCCAATGCACCGTTGTGGGCACCGGTAATTGGTTGATGAGTTCGAGATTGATTCCCTTGTCTCTCGAGGTGGTGTATCCGCGATGGCCATTCAGCTGACGAATACAACCTCGGACTACGGTTTGCCCCAAAACAGTGATCGGTGCCGTTGCGATTTCAAGTACAACTGTTTCTGAATTGCGGGGCCGTTGAAACGTTGGCTGGCTGATGAATTGTTCCCAGATCGATCGAGTTTTGGCTTGGGTTTTCCTCAATAGTTCCAAGCCCACGCCGCCTACGACAGCGCCCAGCACACCCAATCGCAAAAAGGAACGACGAAGCATGGATCTCTGAGCTAGTTCTCACGGTTTAATCACGGTCACTTGGCGGATGCCGATATCACGTTCTCTTTTCAGCTTTGATCTGATCAGGCTTCCCCCCATGAACCATTCCTTTGCATCGTCTTGAACGATGAAATTGCCTCGAATGTGATCTCGATAGCCGCTTTGTTCAGCATCGATGAACGGTTTGATCCCTTGCAGGCTTCAGTGATTTCCTCCCTTTTTTGAGCATTTGCTGAGCGTTACACCAATCACTGATTGACGCATAATTTTTTGCTCAGTAAACCAATGCGCTTGAACTCAGCGAAGTTCAGATCTTTCACCGCCTGATCATTTGGCGTTGTCTTCATCATGCTGAGGATCTTGGAGGCGTCAGCTTCGGGGGAGCTCACCGGGTAGCAACGGAAACGGGCTTTTTAGTAGGAGCTTGCGGATCCCAAGGGCTTCCCGCCAGGCTTGCAGAGGGGTTTCCAAGACCTCCTCCCAGGGCAGGGCCCGTGAGCGCAATGGTGACCATGTTGTCTGCAGAACGAGTACTAAAAGGTTTCCGTGCCCGCAGTTTTTGTCTTGAGTGAAATCGAGGCTTCCTGTCCACTGATCGCTTTGCGGAGCTAAATCGGGCTCGTTTAGCTTCAGGTCACTACGTAGCACACCACCCCACAACGCAGGTTGCTGCGTTCACCTAAGGCCAACAATGGAAAAACCCCAGGTTTCTGAGGAACCTTGACGCGCAGTGTCACGGCATTGGTAGCGGTTCGCGTCGATCCCAATTGACTGAATCAGGCCAAACACACAAATAGTTAGCGCCCTTGAAACATAAAGCGCAATATTTCAAGGGTCAGGGGTGACGCTGGAGGGATCATTTCCTCTGACAACATGACCAACAACACTGTTCCTTTGCGAGATGAGCTGCTCCAACTGGCAGCGCAAACAGAAGATGATCAACTTCTCGCAAGTGCATGTCTGGTTCTTCGTGGAGAGGCCGACACCATTATTCGGGCTGACGACATTAAACAGTTGTTGCGACGTCCGAATGCACCTGGCTAAAGGTGCCTGCTCTTCTCCTACATGAACGTAAATTTGCGTGATTGCCTGTTGGGTTAAGCCCCACTCACTCCCAAGGATGATTTCTGTGCTTTCTACAAGTGATGACTTTTTAAAGTCTGCATGGGTTGAACATGGATCAATTCGAGATCGACGAATCACTTTGAGACATCGCCACGAGGAGGACAAACTGTGCCTTATGACACACTGATTCAGAATAAATGCTACACAGGTAAGTCATTGCAAGAAGCCGTAGCTTTCCCGATGAGAATGGGCCGCTACGTATGCGAATAGACGGTTTCTAATGACACGAGCGAACCTGATCTGAACGCTAAACTCACATGTCAACGACAGCTATTAATGCCCTGCTCCGTGAGTTCATCTTCAAAGGCTCTTAGCCGCGCATTAAAGGTATTAGGCATTGGTTTCATAGTCCTCATCGTGTTTGGCTCCATACTTAAAATGGCATCACCCGAAAAGTCGGAGACTGATGAAATGAATCAGACTGAACGTCAGAATGAGCAGAAGAAGAGCTTGTAGATAGGTGGCTCACCCCATAGAATGAGGGATGAAATCTAAGCATAATCCTTTGGTCCTATATTGCCATTCAACTATAAATGAAAAATAGGTCAATGACTCAACCAAAAGCAGGGCAGATGGTGTTCGTAATTGTCGCTCTATTTACTCTCTTTGGGATTTCAAATAATGTTAGTAGACCTGCTCAAGATAGAGAGGATAGGTCTGAACATATCATTGCATTGGTCATGATTGGAGGAGTTTCGACTGCTGGCTTGTTGAAGTCAATGATTGATCAGAGTAAATCATCAATCACCAAAAAAGTTCCAGCGTCTGTGGACTGAGAGAACCAGGCGGCTTCAGCATGCCTGCCCCGATCTACGCGGAGCACACAATCTCCAGCTTGACGCTGTTCATCTACTTCTCTTATCCATCAATTATGGTTACAAATCTTGTATCTGCGCTAAATACATCATTAGTCTCAACATCTTGGAAAGTATACGTTTTTTTGTATTATTTGCTCTTGCAAGAGTAGCCAATGTGAGGCAGTCATCAGTAAAAGAAAATAAGATTACAAATATGCGGCTATTAAATGAACATTCATATCAGTCCTTCCGCTGCCAATGAACTGATGCGTCTTTCGCTTGTTTCGCAAGATGGTGTAGCCGGGAAAATGTTTTTGGGTATCACTGCAGGCGGATGTGCCAGTTGGTCATTTTCCATCAGTGCAACTGGAAATTTAGATATACCTGTGTCTCGCAGTAATGGCATAACATTATTTACTGAAAAAGAACAAGTCAATTACTTGAAAAACATGAGTGTAGATTTTATTGAAAGCTTAGCTGGAGGTAGCTTTGTTTTTTCTGGTGATGATATTGATGTAAAGCAATGTGGTAGTTGCTTCGACTTTAAGCTTAAATAATCGTTTGACAGCTGTAAATATTGATTCCTGCCGATCTTTGTCATCTTAGACTTATCAGTTATTTAGCAAAAGCAAACCCCGCTGTATACGAGGTTTGCCAATATTTGGTATTTAATCTGAAGCTATTGATTTATTTTGTATAGTCTTAGTTTGTCTATCGCTTATGGCAGAACTTATGACTGAAGCTTTGCTGGCTTTGCTTCATCTTCCCTGAGTTCTGCATCAATGATCATCATTGCCGCACGCTCATTGTTGGCGTACTTCACCCTTCCCAATAAATAGGCGGCCTCATGTTCAGAGACTCTCTGATCGTCCACAACTGGATCAAGGAATACGGTTGTTCTTTGGTCTGAGGCTCGCTCAGCTATTGAGTACAGCAGAAGGACAGAGCTCGTGACATCTGCTTCCATTCGGAAGACATTTGCCATGACTTCTTCAGGGTCAGGCCATGTCTGCCGAGGTGCTTCGATCGTGTCTAGTTCCACGGTCTGACCACGGGAGATCAGGTAGTCAGCGAATTTTGCTGCATGCTCTTGTTCTTGCTTGCCCTCATTGCGTAAGTATTCAGCAAAGCCAGTGAGTTCGCGCTCTGCAAACCAGATGGCCGCTGCAAAGTAGGCAGCTGAGGATTGCCTTTCCATATTCAGATGGGCTTGAAGCTGATCAACCATCTCTTGAGTCATGGTCTCTGCCATTGCACGACCAGAGGGGCCTGTTGCAATGGTGAGCCTTGCTTGAGCTGTTGCTGTTGTTTGAGTCATGATGATGTCCAAGAGGAGGACTTCTCTGTTCTATTGCACTTTTATGCATCTGTAAGTGGTGCTAACCGAACATTATTGAGCAATTATATGCTGTTGAGAATCAACTTCAATATTGCTTATTTAGGAATACTCGTATCAAGCAATCCGACGAATTGTTGTTGATAATCCTTTTCAATTAGCACTTGCTTCGTTCCTGCCTATGGCCACTAAAGAGTTGCCTACAGATCTTCTACAGGTTGATCCACATCTCGATGCCGAGCGGCCTGAGCATCCTTTGCCACCTGAAGGGCTTTCAAAGCTGTGCTGACAAGCGTTAAAGCTGACCAAAATCAAGGGCAGCTATTGAGTTGGTGCATCAGGCTTGACCTGGATGACCATCCCCTCTAGCCGATTAGGCAGACAGCCATCACCGTTGCACTGATCTATGGACAAACAAAATTGGCAGTAGGGGTACGAGCCACTGTGTGACCTTTGGTCAGTTGAGCCTTCAGGCCGCTAATCATTGCTAACGAAAATTTTTCGGTACATCTGCATCCTTAATCTAGCGACCTATTTAAATTACTAATTTGTGTCTCTTTCTGAGATGGTCAAATCTTTTATGCGCTTTGGTCTTGCCAGTACTGCATTCTTGGCGTCAATGAGCATGGGCGGCATCGCCGCTAACGCTCAACCCGCCGTGATGACGGAAACCATCACAGTGAGCGAGGTGAAGGCAGCTCAGAACACCTGGTGCGATGCTCTTGTCGCCATCAGCAAGGCCCATGACAAGGGTGGAATCGCCAAATCCAAACCGCTTGCTGGTGAAGTCATCGATGCGGCTTATGGCTACCAGTTTGGTCCTGTGGCCTTCAAGCCAACCTGGACAAATGGCGAAACTACCTTCCGCGAGACACGTAATGGTGCCGTCTCCTATTTCGTTGGTGATGATCCGGCCTTTGGCGATTCTGGCTTTGCAGTTGGTACGCCTGGAGCCAATCGGAGCCCCTGGGTGAAGTGTGTTCCTGAGATCTTCGTGATCCAGAACTTTGGCAACACGGCCAATGCCATGGGCTGGGTTCATTTTGAAGCAGCTGATGGCACCAAGAGCAAGGTGGACAAAACCTTCGGTTACGTGCGTGATGACGATGGTGCTTTGCGCATTGTTGTGCATCACTCCTCCACCCCATTCGCGGGCTATTGATCACCAAAGTGATGCCACTCGTTGAGCTGTAGTCACCCAACTCCAGCTCAATTTTTTCGAGATTCGAGCGTCGTGTCTGCACTGTTTTTGATTGCTATGCCACCCACTGATCGGTGTCCATAATTTTCTTGATCAGCAGGCCTAGGCGCTTGAACTCAGCAAAGTTAAGTTCAGTCACCGCCTGATCGAGTCCACAATCAACCCACTCGCCATTGCGCTGTTCGTAAATGGTGAAATCTTGTTCAAGAGTGTTGCGGCGGATGCAATAGGTGATGCCATCGTCATGAAGGAAGTCTTTGGAGTGCAGCTGCAGGCCCATTGATGTGCTTTTGAACTATTTAATAATGCTGGCGCATCGTATCCAGCCGCGATGATGATGTCTGCTCAAGCCGTGTCGTATTGGCTGCTTCCAAGCCGGGAGGGTCAGGCTGTATTGGATCAACTTTCGGCGTTGGCCTGTCAGGGAACTGGAGATTGTTTCCTATTGCCTCCCCATATCACCCTCCTTAGCAGGCCTCTCACTGGCGATAACGACGCTTTCCTGGAGCATGTCATCGACCAACTTCAACAGCTTGCTGATTGTCGTATGCCTGTGCAGCTTTGGCCTAAAGCCATTGAAGCCACTCGGATTTATACGCAAAGCCTTGTTTTGCGCTTTGGTGCTGGCGCCAGGACAGCACTACTTCCTTGGTCTTTGCAGTTGCGCAAGAGTGCTGCCTCTCCAACGAACTACCGGTTTGATCCACACCTGAGCTTGCTCTACAGCCAAGACACTCTTGAGCGACGGCAGGAGCTTGCTCAACGACTCCCGCTTCCAGAAGGTCCACTGTTATTTGAGCGAATCAGCGCAGTCACTCACCCGCTTACGATCAGCGGCCCTGCAGAAATTGCTGCCTGCATCAGCATCCATACTTGTTCTTTATCTTGATCCTGTTAACGAGATGTTCAACCAAGAAGTTTTTTCTTTAACACAGCAATACGCGTTAATAATTCAGCTCTTTTTTGTTGCTTCAATAGATTAGATGTCACAAAGCGAACCAATGCAACAAACCCAATAAGTTCTGCAGTACCTTCAATCACACCACCAAAAAATGGAAGCTGATTTATTGATTGTAGGAAATTAATTATGATTAAAAGTGCTAAGCCAAGCAGGAATGCACCAAGGATGGAGAGAAAAACTGGATAGATCTGTCTGAATCCTTCAAGATTGATCCCTCGTAATGCCTGCATCCCTTGCTGAAGATAGTCAAAAAGTTCAGAAACATTAGGAGTGATTTCCTTGTCATCTTGGCCTTGGGAGGAGACAGCATCGAGTGCGCCAGCTTCTGGAGCAACAACAATGACAGGTTCTGGAGGAGATTGAGCTTGCTCTTTATCTAATAAATTCGGCTCAATTGTCGGGACCATTTCTGGTTCCTTGAACGGCATCTCCTCTTGATTGCCTGGACTGTCTTTCTCCATCTCTCTCATCAATGACATGTCCTCACTATGAGCGAACAAGATGCGAGATGAATATGAATTTAAGGAATCATTAAAGTCACACACAAATCTCATCGTAAAACCTCTAAATTGAAACAATGCTCCATCTTGAAGGTAACAAATGTACATTTTGAGCAGTCAATGATGACGTTCGAAGTAATTGACGAGTTCATATTCATTGATTTTTTAAGACTCATGCTCTCATTGCTATAGGCGTATTGCGCTTTGGCTGCAAACCAGCGACACCCATTTGTCTAGCAATAAATTGTCCAGTTCATAAATCTGCTCATCCTTGCAGAACCTGCCTGTATCCCTTGTGTTCAAAGACGTGTAAGCGAGTGTCGAACAGATCGCTCAGCTTGTGGTCCAGCAGTAATTGTTTGGGAGTTCCGTCTGCACAGAGTCTTCCTTGCTGAATGAATAAAATTCTGTTCATTTCCGGAATGATGGTGTCGATCCGATGAGTGATCACGAGAAGAGTGGTGCCCTGATGACATAGCTTCCTCATGGTCTCCAGGAGTTGATGGCATGCCTTGAGATCGAGTGCCCTACATGGTTCATCGAGAACGAGGACCTTTGGGTCGTGCACGAGAGCCCTTGCAATCATCAACCGACGCCGCTGGCCATCTGATAATTGACCGTAGGGTTGTTCCGCAAAAGCATCAAGATTCAATTGCTGCAGAAGAGACTCGCTTTTGGCGAATTGTTTAGCATTGGGAATTTGGTCACGGCCAAGACTGGTGGATCCAAAAAACCCACTCAAGATAAGCTCTTTTGCTTTAATTTGTGGAGAAAATCGCGTTTCTAAATCAGTGCTTGCAATTCCTACTGACGAGCGTAGCTGCCAAATATTTATCGTTGTTTTACCAAACAGTTTGAGGTGAGAATTTTCTCTAACTAATGGGTACAGGTTTCGATTAATGAGATTAACTAAGGTGCTTTTGCCTGCACCGTTAGGACCTAATACTGTAGTTGATTCACCAATTCTTAATTGTAAGCAAAGATCATGAATAACTGGTCGGCCTCCAAGCCAGGCTTCTACGTGGTTGGCATCAAACCATATATTGCTCATTGTTTCGGTATCGAGCTTGCTAGAAGTCTAGCAATTATGCCCATTAATATTTATGATTGCGTATAGAATTGAGTGGTATCTTTAGTTGTTTTGGCTCTTTCCTCACTGATTTAGTTTTCTCTCTCGTCTTAGATTTCTGGACCGTATCATGTTCCGAAATGGCTAGTTTCGTAAAACTTTCTGATTCTGTTTGGGGATTGATAAGATGTTTCTTGAATTGCATGCCTAGTGATCGGGTTACAAGGGCTGAGAACGATATAATTATGACTAGAAATTATAAATTTACCGGCAGTATGATTATACATTATCCTTACTCTTGAACCACCGATTTCATGATTGATGATTGCTTGTTTAAGTAGCATGGTGTCTGCAGTAGGTAAATGCTGCATTCATAGCCAGATTCTAAATTTACTACTGAAGATCTTTCCAACAGTTGCCGAGGGGTCATCAATACGCGTTTATATCAATGCTTAAAAGTGATGTTATCAAATTTTTCAGATGCTTACACCTCTCAGTCCGTTAATGACTCTGCTTTGTAAAGTGTTCGGGTTGTGACTCTAGTTCAATCGCTGTTGGGAAAGGAATTACAATCTCTGCATCTGCCATGGCTTTGAGTAACTTACGGTTGAGTAGATCGATTGAGTCAACGAACTGTGTATACGTTAGTCCTTGTGAGAAGGTATGGCATATGAAGTCGTAGCTGAATTCAGAGATATCCATCAATCGGCAGGCTTTGAGCTGGAAACCTGGGATGTTGTTGACGATGTTTTGTAGAATTCCAGGTATTTGGGATAGCTGTGAATCTGTTGTGTCATAGGAAACTGATAACACAAAATGAGATTTTCCAATCTGGATAATGAGTTGATTAAGGGCCAATGTAAGAGATTCTGTTAATTCGATGTATTCGCGCCAGTTAGATACTTTGATGAGACCTATGCAGCGAAGGATTTGTTGATCTCCTGCTCGAAGTTCAACGGTGAGACAAGGATTACTTAGATCATTACGGTTGTCGGCAAAGTTTCTCGATAACAACAGTAAATCTGAGATTTGATCTGGACTGAATGGTGATGGACCTTCAAGATCAAGTTTCAAATCCAGTCCTTGCATCATCGCAGTATTTGATTTGATTTTATTTCTTGAGAGGTTGTTCACAACGCAGTCTTCAGCAACTGCATTGGGAATCGTGATAATCCCTGTTGCGGTCTCAATTTCTACAGATCGCAAACCAATCTTGGTGATGAAGCCTTGGTCATCTCCGAGTTCGCAGAATTCGCCAACTCGTAGTGGCCGATCGGTCTGTAGTGATAAACCCGCAAATAAGTTGCCAAGCAACTTGGATGCACCTAGGCCAATCGCTAAACCAGGGACCGTAGACAACGCAAGAACAACAGATGGGGATAGGCCGAGTTGGAGCAGCATTCGGTAGATCAGTGCGATGGCGACGACACCAGATAGAACGCGGCATATCGGCATGATGCGATTGCTTGTTCTTGATAGTTCCCAGGTCTCCTGATTACCAGACATTCGTACTAGAGTTTCTGATGTCGATCGTCCGAATGCTTCAAAAAAGAGGAATACAAGCATTACGAGAAAGCTAAAATAAACAACCTCGAATAAAACTGTTAATACGATTAAGGGTAAGCCAGTGAAGTTGAGGTATTCATCAATGAAGAGTTCAGTTAATTTTGCTAAGGGCACCAATGGCAGAACTAATGCTGCTCGTTTCCAGGCAAGCGAATCCATCAGCCAAGCCCTGGATGGATCTTCAGGTCTTTTTTGGTAAGTTAGAATTAACTGATTAAATAATATGGCAGTAATTAATGCAAAGATGCTAATTGCAATAGCTGCCAGTACAATTTGGAAAAGAGTTTCGCCAAATAGCATTTCCGTTTCTATTAGGCCTCGAATCTTTGCTGGTAATATCAAATACCATTTTGGTGGAAAGAGATGTCCCGGTGTGTGGATGAAATCCTCGTAAAAAGTATTTGTAGTAAATTTTTTGGCTTCTAAATTAGCAAATTGATTCTGTACTTGTCCGTAGATATTGGATGCATTGGCAACCGTTGAAGCCGAGAAATAAAAATCACTATTATTTGGATTATCCGTTATCTGGCTGCTGAGAGTAATTGCTGATCCAGGCAATGTCCATGATTGTGTTTGCTTGGATCGATTTTCATTCAGTGTCTTCATTCCAGTTGCGTCTGGAATGGTGATGATCTGGTGACTGTTGTAGAAGATAAAATCTAGTGCTTGTTTCAGTTGTATAGCGGCTTCGTCTTTGAGGTAAGACCGCACACCTAGGGGGAACGATGATCCATCAAGTGCAGACACAGCTGCATCAAATAAGGCTTCTGCTTCTTCCATCTCTTGTTTTGACGATCCCAGAACAGTCCAGGATCGCTCCGATGGGTTGCTGTGACGTCATCAATGAGAAGCCCAACATCAGCCATAACGGCATAGAAGTTCAGCAATGTGTCTTTTGGTGTATCTCCAACGACTTGTCCCAGAGGGGTATGTAGCCATAGATCAGCTCTTTTAACGAGTTCGGGATAAAAAGGTTGCTCATCCAGTGGAACCACTGCGAGAGAACTTTCATATCTGCTATTCAGTGGTTGATGGCCACTGCTAGGCGGATCTGCAAAGGAGGGCAGACCGGACACAACCAAGACGCAGCAGAGACCAACTAAAAAAGAAAATACCAGCTTGTTCCTTTTCAAGGCCGGATATCGCAGACGCAGTCTCAGCAT
>QCUZ01000051.1:0-11003 GCA_003210555.1 Synechococcus sp. AG-683-A03
AACCTAATGGGATCATTCCATAGCTTTGGAGACAGTGTCAGCGAGGCATTCGCCGTCCTTGGTACTAGCTTTAAGACTGGTATCCCTGTTAATGAAGGTTCTAAGTTCGTCTCTTATGCAGGCGAAGTAGCTGAAGACATCAAATTATTTAAGGCTTCTATTGAGCCTACAGATACCAATGGCCTTGCTTTCGCCAGGTTCATTGAATGGCAACACAGTGTTATCAACAGTCCATTCCTGACTCTTCCTACTAGGACTATGACGGCAGTGGATGATGCGTTCAAGACCCTTAATGCTCGTATGGAGCTTAAGCGTCAAGTGTTCGTTGATTCTGTAGAGACTGGTGGTGGCTTCAAGCTTAATATGGATAAGTACTCGAAAGAGGTCCATAACAAGTTTGCAGCTAATGGAGAGATTATCAACGAGAAACTGTTAGGTGTTGCCAAAGAGCAAACATTCCAGCAGGATCTTGCTGATCAGATGGCTGACTTCAAGGCTCTTACAGAATCAAACCCTGTTGCTAAGTATTTCTTTCCTTTCGTCAAAACGCCGTGGAACATCATCACCTATGGAGCTTCACACGTCCCTGGTGCTAACCGCTTCCTTCAAGAATACAAGACCGTCATGAACGGTGCTGATGAGACTGCCAAAGCTATGTATAAGGGCCGTGAAGCTCTTGGCTGGCTGACTATTACATCAGGCTTAGGCTTAGGTTTAGTAGGTCAGATTACTGGCGAAGGTTTCGTTACTGGAGCTGGTGATGCTGATAGTGATCTTCGCAAGTTGGATAGCGCTCCTCCTTACTCAATCAAGATTGGAGGTAAGTGGGTTTCTTATCAGAATATCGAAGGGCTGGCTCCTATCTTAGGGGCAGTGGCTGACCTTAGTAAGGTTGCACATAAGCTCTCTTATAACGACTATCAAGCTGCTGTAGCTCAACTTGCTTATTCAATTGCAGCTGTTACCACAGATAGATCCTACTTCCAGGGTCTTAGTGATGGTGTCAGCCTGCTTGAGCAAGTAAGACGTGGTGAAGGTTCAAGACTCTCTACTACCTTTGCAGAGCTTGGCAATAACTTGATTCCTTATTCAGGTGCTCGTAGACAGCTAGGTAAAGCAATCAGTCCTTACCTACAAGAACATCGTGATCGCCTGTCTAGGATTGTTGCAGCGGGTACTGCTGGCTTAGTTGATCTAGGTCAGGTCCCCCAGGTTGATGTGTTCAGTGGTAAGCGTAAAGATAACCCATCATTCGGTGGTAACCTTACTGGCCTTCTGAATAACTTCCTTCCCTTCAACATTCAGGACGCTGATACAGACCCTGTGAAGAAGAAGCTAAGTGAAGTTGGCTTTGATGCTCGTATCGAGTTTGGCGAAACCTTAAAAGGTATCGAGATGTCGCCTGCCCAGAAACAAGCCCTCAATAAGTTACTTGCTGAGAAAGGTTTACGTTCTGGTCTTAAGCGTGTGATTGATCGTCCTTGGTGGCAGAAGGATTATGACAAGTGGGTAGAAGCTAAGCGCATGGGTTCAGCCGTGCCTAAGGAAAACACTCGTTGGTATGACGCCCTACGCGATGCCTATAACATTGCAGAACGTCAGGCGATTATCGAGTTCAGGCGTCAAGATTCAGAGTTCGATGCTCTGTATTCACAACGCCGTCTAGATAGGCGTAATGGTCGTGCTGGTATCTACCAAGAGACAGTTGACCTCGCTGACTACTGGAAGAAGTAATAGATAGATTGACCTCCAGTAAGTCATTAAAAGGCTGGAAATCTAGGGCGAAGTGGTGCTCCCCTAGTGTGGATTATGCGGTGAGATTAGGGGGAGTCTGTAATGTGGCTTCCCCCTTTTCTTTTTTTAGACACATAGGTATCAGTGTGGAGGTTCGAGTCCTTCAGTGTCAATTTGACTTAAATACCTGCATTAGGCAGAGGCCACACCTTGTGGTGTCAAACGTTAAATCGTTTGTTCCTAGCTCAAAGCTAGAGTTATTAATTTGAAAGCTAGACCCATGCCGTCACAAGAACGGCTTAAAGAAAAGTACAACTATGATCCTGATACTGGTGTGTTTACTCACGCCAAAGGTATTAGAAAGTTAGATAAGGTCGCCGGCTGTCCTAACAAAAACCACGGTTACGTGATGCTCCACATTGACGGGTTTTACTACACCGCTCAACGTGTTGCCTATGTATGGATGACTGGCGAAGATCCTGGTGACCTCATCCTCGATCACATTAATAGGGTAAAGACTGATAATAGCTGGGAGAACCTCAGGTTGGTTACACATAGTCAGAACGCGAAGAACATTGTCAGGGCTCATACAAAACAACCCTATCCTCACGTTCGACAGCAGTATAACTCTAAGACATTCTTCTACAGATTCACTGCTGAGAATGGTAAGAGACTCGTCTGTACTGGATTTAAGACAGCTGAAGCAGCTTACAACGCTTACCTAAACAACCGTACTATTCATCATGCCTGAGATTACACCAGACCAATTCCTAGATGTAGAGGCACTGGCCTTTTATGGCCCTAACTACAAGGAACTAAAGCCTCAGTTTGAAGGTAAGACACCCGCTGCAAAACCTACACAGAACGCCACTCAACAGGTAATCAAAGAAGAGCCCGTCAGCGAGCCCCAGGAGGCCCCTGAAGAGCCCTTAACTGATGACGTGGATGTTTCCTTCTCGGAGATCTATAGGGACATCACAGCTTCTGTAGGAGCTGAAGAAGCAGATGCAGTACACGAGTTCATGAACAACAACTCTTCTCAGGAAGAGATTGCTGATTACATGGACTATCTGAATGCAGGCGATCAAGAAGCTGTCGCCCTATTCCAAGCAGCAAAGATTGCTAAGGATGCTGGGTATGAAGGCAGTGGGGAGATCGAATCAACAGGTCTATCTGAAGAAGCTATGAGCGGACTACTTGATCGCTTTGGTGACACTGGGTCTTTGATCATTGATCTCAACTCCAAGCTTGTTAATGGTGGCATCAGTGCCTCAGAGATGAAGCTAACAGTGATGTCTGATCCTTCCCTTCTTCGTGCTTGCTTGCAAGCGAAGGACTTGGGTTATATCCACTTCTGATCATGCGTAGTCTTAATTGGAAGAGAGTAGATAATCCGAAAGATCTACCAAAGAAAGGTGGGCATGTATATGCCTGTGTGAATGATGATGGTGTTATCACTTACATTGGTCAATCTACACGTCTATATCAAAGGGCTTGCAAGCATAAAAATAGCGGCCTACAAGAGCCTCACTACTTGTATGCAGCCTGTCCTAAGAGTGAACTAAATCAGACCGAGATGGAGCTGATTAAGGAACACAAGCCTAAGAACAACATAAGGGGCCTGGTACCCGATGGAACTTATAGAACCACAACCAAGCTTTCACCTTGTGATGTAAGGAATATCCGAGAAGATTCTCGCCATAAGACTGAATTGGCAGAAATCTATGGAGTTACCCCTTGCAACATTGCCCACATCAAAGCCCACAGATCCTGGAGACACATCAAATGAGCACTCAATCACAGTTCACACCTTCCGAATTAGAAGCACTAATCGCTGGCGAAACAGTTTCTAAATCTACAAAGGTAGAAACAGTTACCCCTGCAATTAAAACTATTGATATTAGTGAAGAGCAGAGGGCGACAAGCTTTAGCCCTTCTACTTCTATCCCTATCAATAGCCGTACAGCCGTCAGTCGCCCTGTAATCAAAGATCAGTCAGGTAAGCGTGTGTCATCTGACCACATTGTGACTCCCAGCAAGGGAACCTTTGATCGTATTGATGAGGACCTCAAGGAAGCACGTGAGGCTGCTGAGGCCCAGGATCGTGCACAGCGTGACATCAAGAAGGTCGCCAGCCCAGAGAACCTCCTGAACAGGCTCAATGCTCAGCACCGTCTGATCACCAAGATGCAGAAGGAGCTTAAGGCTCTGAAGGAGCAAAGCTAGTGACAGCTGAACAGTTTCGCCCTTCCTTCTCTACTAGCCAAGAAGCACAAGAGGAGAGGGCTGAGGAAAGAGCTAAACAAGGTAATTACTTTGGCTCCCGTATATCAACCACAGAGGGCTCTAGGAAGCCTTCTGGTGTTGCTAGGTCACATAGGACAGGTGTAGAGCTTCAGACACCCTCTGAGCCCATACAGATGGCTTACAGCAGACCTGGTGAAAAGCCTACCCCTGCTACTCCTAAACCTTCAGGTCCAGATCTAAGTGAGTACTCCAAAGGCTTCAGGAAAGGCTCCCATGCCACCTGTGAAGAGATAGGAGGGAAAACTGCTTGGACTGGTTATCAACTGGCGAATGGACACTGGTTTGCAGTAGAGCAAAAGTATTGGCTTGATGAACATCTATCGCCCTTCAATCTGACCCATTCATTTACTGCTAAGGCTTCCAATCCTACTGTCTTAACGACTAGGCAGAAGCGTATGATTAAACCTAGAGGTACATTCTAGGTCGCAGGGCAAGCCTGCTCTAGGTCGTAGAGGTGAGTCCTACCTTAGTGCTATTTATCTCTTTATCGGGAAATGAGGAGTCCCTGAGGGTGCTTAACAGCCCAAAGGTTTGGTGATCCTCCACCATTAGCTTTACTGGATCAAGCTAAAAACTGATCAAGGAATAGCAGCGGCTGGATGCCTTTGCGTAGGAGTTCGATTCTTCTACCGCTGCATTTTAAATATACAAACAATATGACTAGACCTTACTTAATTAAGGTTAGTGTCACTGCGCTCAAGTCTGAGTTAGCTAAGCGTGGCATTAACTCCAACATCATCGCCAGCCTTGCTGGTCTATCTAGTAGAGCCAGGTTCACTGAACAGCTTGCTAAAGGGGGCATCTCGCAAGAGGTTGCTGATGTACTGACCAGGCTGAATGTGCCCTTCTAATTAGACCTTACCTCTGAAGTTACGACTCTTCGTCGTGTGAAGCCCAGAAGCTTCTGAAGGGGTTCTATTATCTAATGGAGCTACAGATGACTAAAGCCAATCCGCTGCCCTCACAAGAGCAGCTACATGAGTTGTTTGACTACTCGATTGTAGAAGGCAGTTTTTACTGGAGGAAGTCAGGTACAGGTAGGAAGATGGATAAGCCTGCTGGCCATCTTGAAGGCATGGGTTATGTACGCATAACGGTTGATGGTGCTCATTATTTAGCTCATCGCCTTGCTTGGGTGTACATCACCGGCGAAGACCCAGGTGAGCTTAGTGTTGACCATGAAAATGGAGACAAGGCTAACAACGCCTTCCACAACCTACAGCTACTAACTCATCAGCAGAACGTCACTAGAAGGCATAAGCCAGAGACTGGTTCTTCTAAGTATCGGGGTGTCAGCAAGGCTCCTAGTGGACGATGGAGGGCTCGCCTTAAGCATGATGGTGTCCTTAGGCATCTAGGCACTTTTGACCGTGAGAAGGATGCAGCGTATGTCGCCTACTTATACAGCCATTTTGTGTATCACGTCGGCTATTCAAACTATAGAATGCCTACTTGATTGTCTCACGACATAAATTTCTGAAGGGGGAATGCAGTGTGGTGGCCAGCCAATCCCCCCTCATACCCCCTTCCGATCTGAGTATTTATACCTCCCTACCACTCCCTTCAGGATCGCCTGTACGGGGCGGAAGGACTTGCCTATAGGATTGGGCCTAGCTCTGTATATGGGCGCTCACAGGGCCGCACAGGAGCCTCTGAGGGCACGTACTGTCTACCGCTGCCTTGCTTGGCTAGCTAGCTGGATGTGAACACGCTGGAACCAGGGGTTCTCGGTGGGCTCACAGGGTAGGAGATGCAAGGCTACGACTGGAGCAGCGGGATGAAGCGTGGCCCGTCGGAGCGAAGCGGAGACGGGTAGAGGTAACGCGCAGGCGCGGGTTCTCTTACGGGCGCGAGGGGAGCAGCGGGGTGGAGCGGGGCAGCGGTGGTACGGCTGTACTGCTGGGTATCTGGATGATCATCTGTACATATGCAAATACACCTGTACTAATCAATTAACACAGGCGACAACAACAACTAACTAACACTATGCAAGGAACATACGATAGAAAGCAGCGGCTAACACACGCACACCCCTGGATAACAGAACGACAAGCAACACAGCTACTAAGTAACAAGTACCTCAACCTCTGCAAAGGTAACTACGACACCCACACCATCCAGCTACTAATGGAGAATCAGATGCTGGTATGGAGCGCAGTGGATGAAGAGAGGATGCGTGACCTAATAGCTATCGCAGCTGAGTGGGTGTAGATAGCTGAGATGGGCTCACACTTGGGCTCACATTCACAAGCCTTCACAATCCAATTAAGTCAGCCACTGCCTTACATCTCACCGATTCAGGTGCATGGAACTGAAAGATCCTGGCTGTCCGCACCGTTGAGGGTCGACACTCGCGCGTCGGGCCGACGGCTTGCCAGCTGGACACGATTCCCGCGTCGACTCCAACGCACATCATCGAAACACTGATGAATCAAAAACAGTCCTCGGCCTTGATTGGCTTCGATGCACTCAGGAAGCTCCCCAAGACGTGCATGGCTGGGGACGCCTTCACCTTCATCCTGGATCTGCCAGATCATCCATTGCGGAGTGAGGATGCGACGCACACGCAAACACTTGTTGGGATCCCCAGAGTTCCCATGACGCACAGCGTTAACCAAGGCTTCCTGAAGACCGAGCTGAAGCCGACCCGTTGTCTCCACACAATCCACGGGATCGAGAAGCAGCTCCAACAAGGGAGAGAGTTGGAGAGTGGAAGGAAGAATGAAATCTGCCCAGCGCGTTCGTTGAAACGAGGGGGTGAGATTGAAACTGAACGACCCTGAAGTCGATCCAAGCCTTGATGACATCAGGACCGAAGCATTCTGTTTTGACCATACCCCTTGATCTGGTCAATGCCATAGGGCATTAACTCATTGACGAGCTACCAGGGAGGGGTGGTTGAGCAAGGCATCGATCAGTCGAACGCCTCGAAGCTGGTTGATCAAAGGCATGTGGCCCTCTGGAGCCTTCAAGGACCAGTCAAACGAATTGGGATAACGCGTCCAGACTCCCTCCCGTTTCCAACCAATCCGAGGCCAAAGCTTTTCGTAACGACCATTGAGAGTGGCTAGTAAACGGGCCTGCACTGTGAACCCAAACCGGCCTTGGGAGTAAGCGATCCAGAGACGATCAATCGTGACGAGATCCAGCCCTCCCATGGGCAACACTTCGCTGAAATAGACATACCCACGACGTTCTGCCTGCTCGCCGGCCAGCTTGCGAAGGAAGGCACTGGTGATGCGATCAGCGTCTTCAAAGCGTTCTTCGAGAAGAGCCTGCTGAAGAGGGGAATAATCCAGATCAGATTCAGAGCCGGCGGTAAACCAACCCCCTGCAGCTCCAAGCAGAGCACTCAAGGCCGATGGTTGATGGCGATGCAGGGTCTGCAAAATCCAACCAGCAGCCCACTCCTCTCCTTCACGGTCAAAGGGGGCGAGAGCAGCTGCACCCATCTCCGCCAACTGATCAGCCGCTTTCTCAACTGCTGGGATCAGGGAGCGTTTTTGTCGTGATGAGCCACTGGAGAATTTCTCTAGAAGCTGGTCGACGCTGAGATCGGATGAAGAGGAAAGACCAGAAAGCATGACGAACTACCGGCTCTAGCTGGCTCGGCGTTGTCCCACTATGTCAGGGATGGGATCCACAATCGTGAGCGGTATCGATCAATTTCGGGCAGCGAGCGGAACGCTGGTTGATGTACGCACTCCATCGGAATTCGCTCAGGGCCATTGGCCGGGCGCCATCAACATCCCTCTGTTTGACGATGAACAAAGAGCGATCGTGGGTCGCGCCTACAAGTAAAAGGGCCGGAAACAAGCCATCGAGCTGGGCCTGAGCTTCACCGGCCCCGCCCTAGTCGATCTTTCCAAAGCACTTACAAAAGCAGCTGGAGGTCCCGACCAGCCACTTCGGCTCTATTGCTGGAGAGGAGGGATGCGCTCCAACAGCATGGCGTGGCTTGCCGCTTTGAAAGACCATCCCACCCTTGTGCTCGAAGGCGGATACAAGGTGTATCGACGCTGGGTTCTCGAGCAATTTGAACGCCGTTGGCCCGTCCAGCTGCTTGGCGGACAAACAGGCACGGGCAAGACAGATCTTCTGATCACCTTGGCAGCATTAAATGTGGCTGTGGTCGATTTGGAGGGTTTGGCTCATCACCGTGGAAGCAGCTTTGGTGGTCTTGGTCAACCCAATCAGCCCAGCACTGAGCATTACGAAAATGAACTGGCTGAAGCTTTGGATGGCTATGCAAAAAGACAAGCCCCACAAATTTGGCTCGAAGCCGAGAGCTCTTCGGTGGGCCGTTGCCGCATCCCGAAAGCACTGTTTGAGCAGATGCAACAGGCACCGGTGCTCGAAATTCGCCGCAGTCTCGATGAACGGATTGATCAGCTCGTAGACGTGTATGCCTGCCAAGACCCCGATCAGCTACGACAAGCCACGGAACGCATCCAGCGCAGACTCGGTCCTCAAAGGACACAAGCAGCCTTAGAAGCGATCAGAGATCGCCGCTGGCGCGATGCTTGCAGGGCGATGCTCGACTACTACGACCGCTGTTACGACCACGAGCTCAAACAAGCCCGCGAAACATCCAATATTGATCTGAGTGGCCGCAATCCGCAGGATGCGGCAATCGAACTGCTGAACACCGGTCGCGTTCTGCCGATCGATGCCCCTTAAGATCCCGCCTAGGTACTGGAGCAGCATTCATGGCAGACGGAAGCAAGGCAGTGATCCAGTTCCTGCGCGGCGTGGATGAACCCGTCGTTCCTGACATCCGCGTGACACGCAGTCGTGACGGACGCACTGGACAAGCCATCTTCGTGTTTGAACAACCCGAGGCACTGGCTCCTGAAGTGATGGAAGCGATCACAGGGATGTTCATGATCGACGAAGAGGGCATGCTCGTCACGCGGGAGGTCAATGGCAAGTTTGTGAACGGCAAACCAAGCGCCTTGGAAGCCACCTACACCTGGAAGAGCGAGCAGGATTTTGAGCGATTCATGCGCTTCGCTCAGAGATATGCCGATTCCTCAGGTCTTGGTTATTCCCAGGATTCAGGGGAAGCTGCAGCGAGTGACAACGCAGACGGGTGAAGCTTCAACACTGGCTCGGACTTAGCGCCGTTCTGGCAACGGGGATTTTGTTTTGGAGTCTGCGTGAAGTCCTGATCCACTTGTTTGCGGCCATTGTTTTAGCAATGGCGCTCTGCACCCTCGTTGGATCCCTTCGCCAGCGCTGGAATCTCCCAAGGCCGCTAGCGCTATTGGCCTGTGTATTTGGGCTCGTCGTGATGGTTGCGGTGGCTTTAACCGTGATCGTTCCTCCCTTTACAAGCCAGTTTCAGCAACTCATTCTTCAACTGCCATCGGCTGCAAAAGCCCTGAAAGAACTGCTTTTGCAGGCTTTCTCGTCGGTTAATTCAATGGTGTACGGCAGTGGGAGTTCCAGCAATTGGAGCCAACTGCTCTTTCCCAAAGGCTTGGCAGACAGCCCAGGGGGGCCTGCCATTGCCTCCAGCCTGACTGGAGGCTTTTTGCGACTTCTTGGCTTGGCAGGCAATGTCGGCAGTGGTGTCATTCAGCTGCTCTTCGTCTTTGCCGTCACCTTGATGGTGGCGGTCCAACCCCATGCCTACAAAAACGTTGGCATTCAGATGTTGCCGTCCTTTTATCGACGGCGGGCTCGCGACATCCTCAACATGTGCGGGGACGCCCTCAGCAGCTGGATGATTGGCGTGTTGATCAGTTCAGTTTGCGTTGCTGTTTTGGCTGGAATCGGTCTCTCACTCTTGGGAGTGAAGCTGGTCATGGCCAATGCCTTGCTGGCTGGCTTGCTCAACGTCATTCCAAATGTGGGTCCCACGCTCAGCACGGTCTTTCCCATGTCGGTTGCCCTTCTCGATGCTCCTTGGAAAGCATTGGCTGTCTTAGGGCTCTACATCGTGATTCAGAACCTTGAGAGCTACGTCATTACGCCTTCGGTGATGCAGCGCCAGGTGAATTTGCTTCCAGGGTTGACGCTTGCGGCTCAATTTGTGTTCACCGTTCTGTTTGGTCCGCTGGGACTGTTGCTGGCTCTGCCCTTAGCGGTTGTATTGCAGGTGCTGATTCGAGAAGTCGTCGTGCACGATCTTCTTGACCCCTGGAAGCGCAAGAAACTGGCCTCATGAACGCTCGCACCCTGCTGATTGCGCTCACATCAATTCTGCTCACGCTGCTGTTGTGGCAGCTGCGCTGGGTGCTGCTGATTCTGTTCGGAGCTGTCGTGTTAGCCGTGACACTCGATGTTCCGATTCAGAAGTTGATGGAGCGGTTCAGGCTCAAACGCCCCGTTGCCCTCGTGCTGGTTCTGGTGATCCTGTTCCTCGGGGGAACCTTGGTGGTTCAGCTTCTCCTCCCAGAACTGCTGGGTCAATTCGAACAACTCACCGCCCTGTTGCCCAATCTGATCGAGAAAATCAAATCGATTATCGCCAGCCAACCAAGCCTCCCTGACCTGAATCTCAGTCCGTCGGAATCGCTTAGCTGGAAAGGAATTCAACCCGTTGGAGCACAGCTTCTTGGTTATGCCGGTGGTGCTGCAAATGGCTTGATCCAGGTGCTTCTGATGAGTCTGCTGGCGATTCTGCTCGCGCTGGATCCCAACTCTCATCGACAGATGCTGATCGCCGTGAGTCCGCGCCCAGCACGAGCGCAAGTCACGGAATTACTGGATCGCTGCCGAGAAGCTCTCGGCGGATGGCTTGCAGGCATGACCATTTCAGCAACCGCAGTGTTTGTTCTGACCTGGACGGGGCTCGCCATCCTTGGTGTCCCTTTAGCCCTGCTCAGCGGCTTGGTGTGTGGCTTGCTCACCTTCGTGCCCACGATTGGTCCCACAGCAGCGACACTTTTACCGATGGGGATTGCCCTGCTGATCTCCCCAACCCTGATGGTGCAGGTGTTGGTCTTGCGGCTTGC
>QCUZ01000052.1:0-10904 GCA_003210555.1 Synechococcus sp. AG-683-A03
CACTAAACAAGGCAGCAGCGGAAATATCATCTTCAGATCGCAAAACCTCGGCTACTTTGCGATTAATCGCCAGGGTCGTCTCATTAGAGACACCATCAGGAGCTTGCACAAAGCCAATCGCATAACCCTGGTCTTCGATCGGAACAAATCCACCAGGAATGCGTGTGAAAGCAAAGCCAGTGAGCAGGATTCCAGCGGCAAGGGCCGCCATCACGATCGGGCGGGCTTTGAGCACCTGGTCAAGGACTTTGGAATAACGCTTTTCAAAGCCTGAGTAAAAGCGATTGAAGTGAATGAAAATCTGAGGAACAAACCAACCAACAACAAGACCAATCACCGTGAACAAGATCACAGGGATGAGATTGGTCACACCTACGAGAATTAAACCGACAACGGCTCCGCCAACAGCTCCAGGCATCCGCAATGGAATCGAGGTGAGCTTCATCGCAACAAAGCCCACTAAGGCACCAACAACCACTGGAACCAGCACCAATCCGGCCCCATCTCCGGCGCTCAAAAGGCCATAAGCAAATCCAAGAAAAACACCTGCTGTCGCGTATTGCTGTTTGCTCAGCTGCTTGGTTTCCTTCGAAAGCAATAGGGCAGCCAACATGGGCGAGAAGGTGAGTGCGTTGAAGGTTGAAATCCCGATCGAAAACAGAATGGTGGCAGCAAACTGCTTGTAAATCGTTCCCGTGGCTCCTGGGAAAAACAACACTGGGAGGAAAACGGCCATCTTCACCAGAGACGTCGCAATCACAGCGCTGAACAGTTCATCCATGGTGGCCATAGCCGCCTGAACCGATGTCATCCCTTCCGCTTTTTTGGCAGACGTGTCTTCCACCACAGTGATCGCATCATCAACAACCAAACCTGTGGCAAGAACAAGGCCAAACAAGGTGAGCTGATTCAGAGAGAAACCGAAAGCCAGCACGAGAGCGAACGTACCAATCAAAGCCACAGGAATGGCGATGGCGGGAACCAGCGTTGCTTTCCAGTTCTGGAGGAATAGAAATAGAATCAAGACCACCAGAATCACTGCATCCCGCAGAGAATTCGTCACTCCTTTGATTGACTGATTGATAAAGTCCGTGGTGTCGTAAATAACCTGGGTATCAAGACCAACAGGAAGCGTCTGTTCGAATTGCTCAATCACCTCCTTCACGCCGTTAGACACTTGGATGGCATTACTACCGGACAGCTGATAAACAGCAACACCAACAGAAGGCGTGCCGTTGAGATCCATCGCATCGATCCCATAAGCCTCTCCACCTAGGCTCACGCGACCAACATCTTTAAGCTTGATCAAACCACCCGTATCGGTCGTTTTTAAAACAATATTCTCGAATTCTGGCTCCGTCGTTAAACGTCCCTGCAATTGGACAGTGAATGTATATTGCTGCCCTTCAGGAGCTGGAGAACCGCCGACTTTACCCGCAGGAACAAGGCGGTTCTGGCTCTGCAGTTGCTGAACAACATCGCTCGAAGTAAGCCCATTTGCCGCAAGCTTTTCTGGGTCAAGCCACAACCTAAAAGCCACCTTACGATTACCGAAATAGGTAACTTCGCCAACACCAGGAACACGCTTGATATTGTCGGTTAAATTTTTGTCTAAGTAACCACTGATAGTTTCGACACTGTATTCTGTTTTAGAAGGATCAGAATTGACAAAATTATAGACAAGTAGAATAGAATTTGAAGCCTTATTAACTGTAACGCCGGCCTTGCGAACCTCCTCGGGGAGCTGGGGCTCAGCCAACGAAACTCTATTCTGGACATTAACTTGGTTAATGTTTCCGTCAGTTCCACTATTAAAAGAAACAGAAACAGAACTCACCCCATCAGATGAACTGTTGGAGGTAATGAAATCCATATTTTCCACACCATTAATCTGCTGCTCAAGCACGGTGGTTACACCCTGCTCAACTGAGACAGCATCTGCACCTACATAGGTGGCCTGAACTTTGACCGTTGGAGGAGCAATATCCGGGAGATTCTCAATAGGGAGGATAGGGATTGCGATTAAGCCCACAATCACGATCAGAAGACTGCAAACGGTACTGAGTACCGGTCGCGTGATGAAATTATTCGATGCAGACATGAATCAACCTCAGTTCTTAGCTGCAGCAGGTTGTGATCCCGCGCGTTGTGTTTTCACCTGAATCGGCATTCCATGCTTGAGATTGAGGAGATTGGTCGTAATCACCTTCTCGTTGAGTTTTAGACCTTTCGTGACGGGATAACGATTGTTTTGAACCTCACCAATATTGACGGGTGTTTGAAGTGCAAAAAGGGCATTTTCTGGCAACTTGCCCTTCTCGATACCTTTACTAATCCGTTCAATGTCAATTTTACCTGGATTGGCTTTCAGGTCCGCAAAGTTGCCAACACGAAAGACAAAACTTTGTCCTGAAGTTTGCGTCACTGCCGCAAACGGCACTGAGATCTGTTGATCCGATTTCAATTGAACCCTGGTCCGTAGTCGCTGACCACTGCGAAGCTGGCCATCATCGTTATTAAATAAAGCCTTTACCAAAAGACCCTGAGTTTGAGGATTAACTTGAGGATCAATCGACTCAATCTGACTCGTAGCAAGGGGCTTTGCCGTTCCAGGCGCACTCAAAATGACGGGTTGGCCGATGACGAGACGATCGCCATAAACCGCCGGCACTTCGACCTTTGCCTCAAGAATGTTGTTTTGCACGACACTTGTGAACGGTTGGTTTTGATTAACCACATCCCCGACCTTCACCTGAATCTCAGCGATGGTCCCCGCTGTCGGTGAGCGCAAATTGCTGTAGCTGAGTTCAGCTTCTAAAGTCTTGACTTTTTCAAGCGCTGCAATGTATTTCAGGCGATAAGAATCACGCTGACGCAGCGAAGCAGCTCCCACTTTTGAGAGATATTCTTCTCTCTCCCAATCAACTTTGGCAGTTGCCGCGGTTGCCCTTTGTTCTGCCAATGCCGCCCGTGCCTGAACCTGATCGAGCACGACGAGCAACTGACCCGCATCAATACGATCTCCCTGAGACACCTTGAGCTCAGTGACACGACCTGATGTTTGGGCGGCTAGCTCAACCAACGCATTGGCCTCGAGCGTGCTCACCGTATCGATATTGTCAGTAAACGTCGCTTCTAGAACTGAGGCTTGCTGGACCGGTAGCGCTGGTGTCTTTTCATCAGAGCCTCCGCAAGCAGTTACGGAAATTGCTGTTAGGAGCACAGGCAGCAGTGGACGAAAACGCAGCACAAATCCTGTGACGAACGTAGGGATTATGGTCGAATTTCACCCCGATTTTGGTTCGGATCAGGCAAGAATCCATACACAGAGACCATTGAGGGGAGATTGGTCGGTTGGTTGAAGATCTGTTCAGCCACCACGGAAACCAGCTAAGGCGGCAACAGGCACCCCTAGCTGACCGATTGAGGCCCACAACACTCGATGAATTTGCAGGCCAAAACGCGATCCTTGCTGAAGGCCGTTTGCTGCGCCGGGCGATCGCCGCAGACCGGGTGGGCAATCTGATCCTGCACGGACCGCCTGGTGTCGGGAAAACAACCCTGGCCAGGATCATTGCCACCCACACCCGTGCGCAGTTCAGCAGCCTGAATGCTGTTCTGGCCGGCGTGAAGGACCTGCGTGAGCAAGTAGACGCCGCCAAAGAGCGCTTGGAGAGACATGGCTTGCGAACCATCCTGTTCGTCGATGAAGTGCATCGCTTCAACAGTGCTCAACAAGATGCGCTGCTCCCTTGGGTCGAGAACGGCACTCTCACCCTGATCGGTGCCACCACTGAGAACCCTTACTTCGAAGTCAACAAAGCGCTCGTGAGCCGTTCACGCCTGTTTCGTCTTCAAAGCCTGGAAGCCAGCGATCTCCATCAATTGCTCCATCGTGCCCTTCACGACAAAGAGCGGGGCTATGGCAATCGTTCGGTCACGATCACTCCCGAGGCCGAAGCCCACATGGTGGATGTGGCCAACGGTGACGCGCGCAGCCTTCTCAATGCCCTCGAGCTGGCAGTGGAAAGCACAACCCCCTCCGATCCAGAGGCAACGATTGCAATTGATTTGACCATCGCCGAGGAGTCGATTCAAGAGCGAGCTGTGCTCTACGACAAACAGGGAGATGCCCACTTCGACACGATTAGCGCATTCATCAAATCCCTTCGGGGCTCCGATGCGGATGCAGCTTTATTTTGGCTGGCTCGAATGTTGGAAGCAGGGGAAAACCCAAGGTTCATCTTTCGACGGATGTTGATTTCGGCGGGCGAGGACATTGGTTTAGCCGACCCCCAAGCCATAGTCGTCGTGGAAGCCTGCGCCGCGGCCTTCGAACGCATCGGCCTACCAGAGGGGCTGTACCCGCTGGCCCAGGCAGCCCTCTACCTGGCGTGCGCTGAAAAAAGCAACAGCACGATGGGATTGTTCGAAGCCATCCGTCTTGTACGCAGTACGCAAAGCCAAAATGTGCCAAGCCATCTCCGCGATGCCCATCGCGATGGTGAAGCCTTCGGCGATGGAAAGGGGTACCGCTACCCCCACGCCTACAGGGAGCATTGGATCGCACAGAATTACCTTCCCGATGCGCTGCAGGGGGAGGTGTTCTGGACACCGAGCAAGCAGGGGTGGGAAGGAGAACGGCGAGGACGGATGCTCGAACGGCGAGCTGCTCAGCTCGCCGTCGCGGCAGAGGCGGCCCAAACCCACCCGCTGCTCCTCAGCAGTGGTCCAGACCTTCCTGAGGTGGAGCGCTGGCTGCATCGACAGCTCGCCCAAAACGATGAACGTTTGCAAGACCTACAGCAGCGACTTTGGACCCCAGTGACCTTTCAACGCACCGACAGGGTGCTGGTGCTCGGGGGGCGTTCCCTGCTCTGGGCTTTAGGTCCAATGAATGCTGTCCAGGAGGGGAGCGTCACGATCCTTTGCAGCAGCACTGAAGAGCAAGCCCGACTTGAAGCACAGCTGGATCTTCTTGATCCACTCCTTCGCCCTAATCTCCTCACAGGAGGGGGCAAGGCTTTGCAGGCGCTTCCTCAAGACTGGCGATTTGAAGTGGTGGGAGGGCGATTCAGCGGTGATGATCGCGCTTGGATCGAATCTCCAGAGTTTTGGCAGCAACTCCACTTGAAGCTTTCACCAGCGGCTCAACTGCATGTTCTTCTCAGCCAAACCGCCATCGGGCCCGCGGCGGCGCTTTCAGAGCAATGCCCTGGATCGACCGAAGCACTGTCAGAACTTCTAGAGAAGGAACAACAGTGGCTCCTCACCCAGCAGCTTGATCAGCTCGTACGCCAGCAGCTCGAAGGCCTCGCAACATCAGTCAGCACAGAGCAATGGCAGGAACCCCTGTCACTTCCGATTGACGAACGCCTTCTGAAACGTTGGCTTGCAGAGGATCGTCCCTATCGATCTCTTGTTAATCGCTGCAGCCAGCCCGAGAAGGTGCTCAGCACACTTCAGCAACTTCTGCAAACAAAACGGGGAGGGCAACTGTCACAACCTCTGATCCATCAGCGACTTGCCTGCACGATGCCTTCCTTAGTAACGGCCAGCCATAAAAAAAGCCCCGGCATTGCCGAGGCTTGAAAGGGCCGAAGCCGTTCGATCACCAGAGGCCGCGAACAGGAGCCTGATATGTGGCGCGAGGAGCTGGAGCAGCAGGAAGGATCTGCTTGGCTTGCACACAAGCAGGAAGGAAGACGTACCAAGACATCAATGAAGTGGCCTGGGCGCCATCAAGACCGTCCTTACAGACGTTCTGGGAGCCATCAGATGCACCGTTGTCAGCCAGAGCGAAGTCAACGGGGAGGCCGTTCAGGATGCCGGCAGAAGAGATCTGGCCGTCAGCAGCGTCAAGGATGATGGCGGAGCGAAGAGCAACAACAGCTGTCTCTTGCTTTCTCCAGTAGGGGTAGTAGCTCTTGGTCTGGTCCTGCAGGAAGGCAACGCCGTCGCTGGAGTAGAGGAAACGTGAAACGCCCACGAGGTCAACCTCGTAAGAACGGGTCATGCCTTCCTGGATTTCTTCTGCAGTCCAACCGGAGTTGTTGATTCCACCTTGAAGGCCGCGATCGGTGATTTCACCGTCAGCAAAGAAGGTTTTGAAAGCTGAAGACTTGGTGGACCAAACAGCACCGCCAGTTTTCCAACGCACAGGGCGCTTAGCGGCTTCGGCTGAAACAGCCAGAGTTGTGAGAGAAGCGGCGGCGAGAACGCCAGCTGCAAGACGGGTGAACACGGACGATGGATTTATAGACATCCTTCAAAAGCTAGGCACAGAAAAATAAATTGCCAACAAAAACCTCAGAGTCACCTCTGAAAACCGTCCAATCACGCACGAATAGGACCAATTAAAATGAGTCTCATGACTCTCA
Organism: Synechococcus sp. AG-683-A03; assembly: GCA_003210555.1. Taxonomy (GTDB): domain Bacteria; phylum Cyanobacteriota; class Cyanobacteriia; order PCC-6307; family Cyanobiaceae; genus Synechococcus_C. Next base: position 6,381 of record QCUZ01000052.1, read on the forward strand.
TCTTAACCTAAATGTAGAAGAAAAACTCAGATCTCAGGGATCTCAAACGCCTTCCATCCTTCGGGGCAAACAGCAGCTTTCTGGTCAGCAGAAACAGGGGTTATTCCTCGACACTGACGCCGAACAAGCTTGGAGCCATTGAAATGAACAATCGCAACATAGTTTTCACTCCCGCGTTGAGGGGAGACCCATAGGCGCGTACTGCTGCCCTTCGTTTCAACGCGAACATTCACGTTCTTATCGCTACTCAAACCAAGGTCAACCAGCGATGACGCAAATTGTCCCCAATAAAAGCTGGCGAGCTGACCGCGCACGAACGCCCTAAGCAAGGTTTCGGCTTGGAGACGTTGATTCAAGGTTGCTTCTTGATCATCGAGCTGTCGAACAAGTCGTGCATCCATTGAGAGACCAATTTCACCAGGAGTGGACAGCTTCGTTTCGCCAGTCGCAATCACTCCTAGGCCGCCCAAAAGAAGGGCTGCCACCACCGTTGGAACAGAAGTGGAAAGAGATCGCATCCAAGCTTCAGTCACGCCAATGAGAATCTTGGTTCCAATTGAAATTTCAACTTAGGCAGACCGTTACTCCAGTCAAGTTCTGCTCGCAAGCTGACACGATCGCCATACCCCATGGGCCGAGTTGGCGACTGTGCGCCAATACCTGAAAATCTTTGCCCCGGTGGCTTGCACTCAGCCCATCGGCCGACACAACCCAGTGCGACAGGTCCCGAGCCAAAGATCCCTGCTGCCACTTAATCGCAGCTTCCTTAATCAGCCAGTGCTGCAAAACACTTTCGTGAAACGCATGCTTGGGGAGGCCTTTCAATTGATGCTGCTCGCTTGATGCGTAGTAACGCCTCATCAGCGCTTCAGAAGCGAAGGGACGATCCAGTCGCTCTAAATCAACCCCAACGGGGGCAGAAGACCAGGCCATCAACGCAAAACCTTGGCTATGGCTGAGGCTGACAAATCCCCAACCTGAGTGCATCGAGGGAGGCGCACCCGGGGGCGCATGCAGGGGAATGTCCTGCGCGGGCACTGCCCACAAATCACCAAGACACGAACGCATCCAAGCTCGGGATCCAAGGAAACGCTGCTGCCGGGTGTGACCCAAGTTGCACGCCCAAACTCGTTCCTGATCTGACACGCAAGGATTTCTTGAGGAAGCCGGTCCAAGCCACATCACGGTTACGCTTCCGCTCCGGCTGTTGCCTTCCTCCATGACTTTGCAGATCGGCGATCTCGCGCCTGATTTCACACTTCCTGACCAAAACGGAGAGCCCGTGCACTTGGCCTCCTTACGGGGGCAGCGCGTGGTGATCTATTTCTATCCCAAAGACGCCACCCCTGGTTGCACGAAAGAGGCCTGCAACTTCCGAGATCGCTGGTCGTCCTTCAAAGACCATGGCATCCACGTCTTAGGGATCAGCAAGGACAACGCGTCATCGCACACACGCTTCATCGCCAAGCAGGAATTGCCCTTCACGCTGCTGAGTGATGAAGAGCCCTGCCCCGTTGCCAGCAGCTTTGAGAGTTACGGTCTGAAAAAGTTCATGGGTCGCGAATCCATGGGGATGATGCGTCACACCTTCGTCGTAGACGCGGAAGGGCGGTTGGAATTGATCTACCGAAAAGTGAAATCTGACTCCATGGCCGATCAAATCCTCAGTGATCTAGGCATCAGCTGATCAGCTCGACCATCGCCTCCATCACCAAGTTCGGGGCATGAATCACCTCCATCCCCAACTGCTCCTGAAGTTTCGGGAGCAGTTGGGGGGAATCTCCTCCACAGAGCCAAATCGGCCAAGGGCTTTGCGCGTGGGCTTGACGGATGAGACCCACCAAACTTTGTTGCACTCCAGAGCGCATGGCTGCCTGAGTCTCGAAAGGGAAAGTCTCCGCTTCTTTGGGATCTAAAACAAAGGGAGAGGTCTCTGTAAGGCCTGCTGTGGCCTCACTCATCGCGCGCAATTGAAGGCCGTAGCCAGCCGCCAACAACCCACCAGAGAACGATCCATCCGCAGAAATTCTGGTAAGGCTGAGAACCGTGCCTGCATCCACCACCAGGACGCCAACACGATTTTGATTCGCACGCCAAGCCCCCCATCCAGCGAGCGCTCGATCGATGCCTAACCAAGGCGGAATCCCCTGAAGTGGGATCGCACTCAGGTTCAAGCGTTTACTTGAGTGCAAACCAGGATGGTTTGGGATCACCCCCACAGCGGCCCAGGAGAGGAGATCGCTGGGTGCTTCCAACGCTTCAGGGGCCGCGGCCTCATGCTGATAGACCCAGTGAGAATTACCTGTCTGCTCTGCCCAGTGCCAGCGGCTGTTTCCAATCAGCAAGCATCGGGATCGGAGATCTTCGCTAGATGCCATCACCCATGACACCTGGCACATGGATGCCACATTCCTGCTTTAGGCCTGCAAAGCGAGTGTCTCGTCCCGTCGCCTCCATCCCGTCAGGGCCACTGGAGTGCCAATCTCCAACCGTGGAATACCCCTTTTCAAACAAGGGATGCTGGGGAAGATCGTTCTCCTTCATGTAGTAGAAGACATCGCGAGAGGTCCACTCCAAAAGCGGCCTCAAGGACAAGCGACCGCGAATGGGATCGAGCGCAGTCATGGTTCGGCGTGTATCCGTCTGAGCTCGGCGCACACCGCTCGCCCAACAAGACACTTGAAGACGATGCATCGCTTCTTCAAGGGGCTCAACTTTGCGCATTTTGAGGTAGAGCTCCATGTCCTCCACAACACCTGATTCCCAAAGGCGGCCATGGAGCGCCTCCATCCGAGCTGCAGACGAGGAAGACTGAGCGATGTGGAGATTCAGATCGAAGCGTTCGCGAAGATCTTCGGCATAGCGATAGGTTTCAGGAGGGAGATAGCCCGTATCCACCCAGATCACTGGAATGTCTCGGCCTCGATCCATCCCGCTCAACAAGTGCAGCAACACAGAGGATTGGATTCCGAAGCTGGTGGTCAGGGCAAAACCCGAGCCAAATTGCTCATGAGCCCACAGCAGCCTTGAGCGCGCATCCAACGGCTCAAGCTGCTCACGCGCTTGTTGCGGGTCTCCCGCCTCAGCCTTGGGGCCAGCGGCAAAGACAGGCTGATTCTTGGAGGTGGAGACATCCCTCATCTCTCCATCATCCAACGCCGAGGGGCATGGCGTCATGTCTATGGTTTCGAAAACCGCTTCCGAAGCTCTGACTTCCGACACCACCATGCACAACGATCCAATCATTGTTGTGGGCGGTGGATTTGCAGGTTTAACAACGGCTTTAGCGCTCAGTAATCAACGGCCCCGTCCGCCACTGTTGTTGATTGAGCCGCGCCAACAATTCCTTTTTTTACCGCTTCTCTACGAGCTCCTCAGCGGCGAAATGAAGAGTTGGGAGATCGCTCCCAGCTACGACAGCCTTCTCCAGGGGCGACGCATTCCCCACCTCGATGACCGGGTGACATCGATTAATACAGCGCAGAAATCTCTACAAACCAGCCGCGGCCAGGTTCTGAACTACAGCCAGCTGGTGCTCGCAACTGGCTCGCAGCCCGATGATTTTGGGATTACGGGAGTCAAGGAGCATGCTCTCACCTTCCATTCCCTGGCTGATATTCCTCCGCTCAAAGAACGCGTCCACAGTCTTCGCAACCGGGCATCCAAGGACGGGGCACTGGTCATCGTTGGCGCGGGAGCAACAGGCGTTGAATTGGCTTGCAAGCTCAGCGACATGCTTGAGGGCTCAGCCGCCATTCATCTCGTCGAATTAGGGGACAGCGTTCTCTCCCGCTCCCGGGCCTTCAATCGTGAACAAGCACAAAAGGCACTGGATCAAAAGGGCGTTCATCGCCACCTCAACACTCGCGTGACATCTGTATCAGCCAACGCCGTACAACTGCTCAAAAACGACTTGCCGCAAACTCTCAACCATGACGGTTTGATCTGGACGGCAGGGACCAAACCGGTGTTGCCCACCCTGATCCCCAACCCGACCCGAGAGCGAGGACTTCTCAGTGTTGACGATGGATTGCAATTAACGACAGACCCAAATGTCGTGGTCCTTGGGGATATCGCCTCTCATAACGCTGCAGACACCCCTTGGCCCCTCTCTGCGCAATCGGCACTCCAGCAAGGAGCGGCGGCGGCCCGAACGCTTCAGGCCATTCGAATGGGAAAGGCTGTTCCCAGTTTTCAGTTTCAAGATCTTGGCGAGATGCTCAGCCTTGGGATGGGAGATGCCTCGATTACTGGCATGGGACTGACCCTCGCCGGCCCTCTCGCCTATCGCATGAGGCGACTCACTTACCTCGCTCGGATGCCAGGACTCTCCTTGGGCTTGAGGTCTGCAGGCGCCTGGCTGGTTCATTCTTGAAGCAGGCTCACCTAGCAGGCCGAACCAATGGCTTACGCCCCTCACTGAACCGTCAGCTTGAGCGTCTGAGTCAGAGGAGGCATCCCAGCTCAAGCGGCGCCGATCCGCTCACCTTGGAACGACTTTCTGAGCTGGTGCTCGATTTGGGT
>QCUZ01000053.1:0-10872 GCA_003210555.1 Synechococcus sp. AG-683-A03
CCGTGCGCCAGCAGGGGGCCTTTCGTTTGGCGGCTTTGCCGGTGGTTTATTGGAGAGGGGCGAAGGCTCTCCAGGACTTAATCGACGACTGTCTTGCCAAGGGAGCGTTTGTGTTTAACCCCCATGTGCTCACGGTTGAGGGAGGAGGCCTTGGTGTGATTGATGGCGATCAGGTGGCAGCGAAGCATCGCCACGATCCTGATGGCCTGCTCAATCCAGGAAAGCTGGGTGGCTTTCCTGCGTGATTAGCACTCCAGGCTGTCGCGGGTGGAGACACCGCTACTGGAATTGACGCCATCAGCGTCCTGACAGAGTCGGCGTTGGTCTTCCCGATCCAACAGGGCATTCGTGAAATCTGCACCCTCGATGTCAGCACCGGCAAAGCTGCTCCCGGAAGCAATAACACCAATGAGTAAGGCGTCCCGAAGATCCGTTTTGGAGAAATCGGCACGATCCATCAGGGCATCACTCAGGTCGGCGCCATGGAAATTTGCTTCCGAAAATTCTGCTTGGGTAAAGATCGTGCCTTGCAGGTTGGCGTCGCTGAAATCTGCACCTTTACCGGTGGCTCCTGCAAAGGATGTGTTGAAAAGGTTTTGCCCGTGGAAATCACCGCCGCTCTGGTTGGTCAGGGTGTAATCCACTCGCTCCTGAAACAAGGCTCGATCTTGTAGCCCTACACCCTTGGAGGTATCGAGAGCGATCACAGGGAAAGGTAAAGCTGTCATGAGCGCCAGCAGAGCAAGGGCGAGCAGGGAGCGCAGAGTCTGGTTGCCCATGACGGGTGCATCGAAAGCTGACCTCACTTTGCCTTCAGTCCGGACGCTTTGAATAGAACGCTGCTCTTTCACGTGCTTATGAGGTTTGAGTGGAGCTCTTTATCCCTTGGGGTCTTTCAGGACTCCTTCTCTTAATAACGATCCAATCAAATACAAGGAGCCTGCAACGCAAGGGGTTGATATCGGTCTGTTGGCGTCGTTCTTGAACAGCTTGATGAGCACATCCTCCACGCATGCCGCGCTCCTCAATTGGGATGCATGCGTTGGACAGCTCTCGCTCAATTGGTCGGCTGTCCAGCTGACATGCCCAGGCACCGGCACGATCCAGGCTTCGTCGTTTGGCTTCAACAAAATCTTGAGCATCTCCGGCGCTTGCTTATGTCCCTGAATGCCAAGAATCCAAATCTGCTGTTGCCCTGGCTCGCTCCAGTCACAACGCTCGAGCGCGAGCTGCTGAGCGGCATCGGGGTTGTGGGCCCCATCCACACGCACAGAATGATGCTTCCAGTGCAGTGTTTGAAGCCTTCCAGGCCAACGGGCTTGGGCCAGCCCTCGCCGGATCTGCTCCTCTGTGATCGAGCGGCCAAGGGCATTCATACGCCGCAGCGCCGCACAGGCCACGGCTCCGTTTCTCCGTTGCAGGTGTCCAGAGAGCCCCAGCTCCCACTCGTCTGTGAGGGGCTCCACCCACTCCAGCGTTGCATCCATCTCTTGGCTGCGGACCACTAAGACTTGGCTCACCTCCTCGTGTTGAGGGGCGCTGATGACATGGGCTCCTGGGCTGATCACGGCTGCTTTTTCGTTACTGATGGCGGTTAAGGAGTGCCCGAGATGCTCGCAGTGATCCATTCCGATCGAGCCGATAGCGATGAGAGGCCGGTTGGGATGGGCCGTTGTCGCATCGAGCCGCCCTCCAAGGCCTGCCTCCAAAACGAGCCAATCCAGGGCGCTGGCGTCGAAATGGACCAAGGCCGCGGTGATGAGTTGTTCGAACGGCGTAAGGTTGTGCTGCTGCACCAACGGTTGAAGTTGTTGCAGGCGTTGGCGTAATTGAGCGAGTTTGATCTGCTGCTGGTTCACGCAAATCCGTTCACACCAACTCCTGAGATGGGGAGATGTGGTGAGGCCAGAGCGCAGACCTGCTGCCGTGAGGCCGCTGTGAATCATGCAGGCGATCGAGCCTTTGCCATTGGTGCCCACCACCTGAACAGCGGGAACATCAGCGCAGGGGCTATCCAAATCAGCAAGAGCCCTCTGCATGCGCTCAAGGGATAGATCCATTCCCCGCTGCTCAAAGGGAGAGAGCAGGTCCGCCAACTCATCAAGGGGATCCACCTTTGAGCGGGTCACGCGTTCAGCAGTTCCAGCGTGCGTTCAAGGCGGGAAAGCAGCTCGTTCACCTCTCGGCGATCGATCACTAAGGGAGGAACCATCCGCACCACTTTGGTGCCGGCAGGCACGAGTAAGAGCTTTTGAGCTAAGGCTGCTTTCACCACGTCAGCAGCATTGAGATCGCAGTCTTCTCGCAGCACCAAACCCTGGAGTAAGCCCCAACCTCGGGCTTCCTCGAGTTGTTGAGGGAAGCGTTGAATGAGACGTTTAAGCCCTGCTTTTAATTGCTCACCCCGTTCTGACACGTTGCTGAGCAACTGTCTCCGTTCCAATTCGCGGGCGACGGTCAGACCAGCGCGACAAGCGAATGGATTGCCGCCGAACGTGCTGGCGTGATCTCCGGGTGCGAACAGATCGGCGTGTTGGGTTGTCAGCAGGGCACCGATCGCATGGCCGCCACCGAGCCCTTTTGCCAATGTCATCACATCTGGTTGGACATTCAGTTGCTCGTAGCCCCAGAGCCGGCCGCTGCGACCCATGCCCACTTGAACTTCGTCAAAGATCAACAGGATGTTGCGTTCATCGCAGTGGCGACGAATGGCACGGAACACATCGGGATCGCCTGGATTCACGCCGCCTTCGCCTTGGAGTGGCTCGATCAGCACAGCGCAAACGCGAGGGCCATTGGCTTCGAGGCGGTTTAGGAGCTGCTCAAAGCTGTGGATGTCGTTGTAGGTGAAGGTCTCAAAGCCCTCCACGATCGGCTCAAACCCCACGTGATAGCGAGGTTGTCCAGTGGCACTCACCGCGGCGAGTGTGCGGCCATGGAAGCTTGCGGCCGCCGTCAAGATCACCGGCCGTTCGATCCCCCGCCGTTGATGGCCATGTTTGCGGGCCAATTTGATGGCTGCTTCATTGGCTTCTGCACCGGAATTGCAGAAGAACACACTGTCGGCGCAGCTGTGATTCACGAGCCAACGGGCTAGCTCTTCCTGCTCAGGAATCTCGTAAAGATTGGAGACGTGTTGCAGGCGGCTGAGCTGATCCTTGAGCGCTCGCCGCATGGCGCGGTTGCTATGGCCGAGGGTGCAGGTGGCAATTCCAGCCACGGCATCGAGGTAGCGCTGCCCTTTGTGGTCACGGACCCAGCAACCTTTTCCACCCACCAAGGTGAGCGGGTAGCGGTTGTAGGTCCCCATCACAGCAGTGGATGGCGACTCGGTGATGCCAGTGCTTTTGGGAGATGCTTCTGCCATTTCGCCCGACTGTTGACCAGTGGCTTCGTTCTTCTATTGAAGCTGACCGACCTTGATGGCAATGGTCATCCCGATTGGGGCATACAGGTGGTCGGACTTGAACCGACAAGGGTTTCCCCGCCGCATTTTGAGTGCGGTGCGTCTACCAATTCCGCCACACCTGCTCGTTCGCGTCATCTGACGCTCAAGACCCTTCCATAGATGGAAAGTTCCGCTAATACCCTACACGCTTTGTGTCTGGCCCAGTCAGTGGTTTCAGGGTGTACGTCTGGTTAATTTGGCTCCAGCACGACCAAGCTTTGCTTCGATATCGGCGTAGCCACGGTCAAGGTGGTCAAGTCCACTCACTTGCGACTTCCCCTTGGCTACGAGTGCTGCAAGCACCATGGCGGCTGAGGCTCTGAGGTCGGTTCCATTCACCGGAGCACCGCTGAGCGCGGACACGCCTTCCACAACAGCGGTGTTGCTTTGAACCCTGATGGAGGCACCCATTCGCTGCAGCTCAGCAACGTGCTGCATACGGTTCTCGTAGATCTTCTCCGTGATCACACTGGTTCCCTGTGCCGTGGCGAGTAGGGCCATGAACGGAGCTTGAAGATCGGTGGGGAAACCAGGGAAAGGCTGGGTGGTGATGTCGATGCCACGGATTTCCCCGGGGGTGATCGTGATCCCTTCGTTATCGATCTCAAGTTTGCAGCCGCAGTCGCGCAGTTTTTGCAGAACGGCACTGAGATGATCTGGGATCACAGGAGCCACTCTCAGCTTGGAGCGGGTGATGGCAGCAGCAAGTAAAAACGTTCCGGCTTCAATTCGGTCGGGAATCACCGTGTAATCGCAACCTTTGAGTTGATCCACTCCTTCCACGGTGATCGTGGGGCCGCCGGCTCCGCTGATCTTGGCGCCCATGGCAATCAGCAAGTTGGCGAGATCTTGAACCTCTGGTTCTTGGGCTGCATTCGAGATCACGCTGGTGCCTTGAGCCAAGGCTGCAGCCATCAAGATGGTTTCTGTAGCGCCCACACTCGGGCAATCCAAAACGATCTCGGCACCCTTAAGGCGTTGCTCCCTGCCGGGGATGGAGGCGGCAATGATGCCGTGCTCAACGTTCACAACCGCTCCCAGGGCCTTTAAGCCACGGATGTGCTCCACAACAGGACGCGCACCAATGCGGCATCCGCCTGGAAGGGGCACCCGTGCGTGTCCCATGCGCGCAAGAAGCGGACCAATGGCAAAAAAGCTGGCGCGCAGTCCGTTCACTAATTCATAGGGAGGCTCTGCTCCTGTCATCTGATTGGCATGCAGGTGCACCACCTCGCCGCTGCGTTGAACTTTTACGCCTAGGGAGGTCAATATTTCCGTCATCCCGCCGATATCGGTCAGTGGGGGAACGTTGCGGAGGGTGAGGGGTTCTTCGGTGAGAAGGGAGGCCGTCATCAGCACAAGAGCTGAATTTTTCGCTCCGCTAACGCGAAGCTCTCCGCTCAACTTCTCTCCACCGTCGATTTCGAGGTGCGGCTTGAGAATGTCTTGAGACGCAAGAGCCGCTGCCGTCATGCCCGTGGTTACTAAATTCACGACCATCTTGACCATCAAGGATGAGACCGTCTAGACGGCCGGCGCTCAAACTGGTTCTGAGGAGTTCAGATCGTGTCTGTCACTCCAAAGCTGATGTCGTAAGGTCACAGGGTCACGTTTGTGACGCCAGCGGTTGTGGCGGAATTGGTAGACGCGCATGTTTCAGGTACATGTGTCTTCGGACGTGGGAGTTCAAGTCTCCCTAACCGCATTAACGTGATTGGGTCAGGACTCCCAACTCCTCCATGATTGTGCTCAAGATCTCCAACTCATCGGAGGTAGTGGCTTCCAAAGTTGGTAAGTTTCTCGAACTTTTGACCCCGGATTCCGTGGATCAATCCGCGGTTGAAGACCAGGTTATTAAGAAGTTGGTTGAGAATTTGGCAGCAGAAGGAATCAAAGGGGAGATCGCTGCTGTTCAGGGCATTGATTTAAACGGTAACGATCTGAATCTTCACGACGGCATGAAGGTGCGTAAGCACACGAGCTTCTGATCCCGTGTCGTTGGGCGATCAGTCAGAAGAGCTGATCACAAGTCGTCGCAATCCTCTCGTGCGGCGACTTCGTTCCTTGTCATCCCGTTCAGGGCGAGATGAACATGGCGTTGTTTTGCTGGAGGGAACTCACCAACTTCAAGAGCTCCAGAACTGTGTCTGGAATGAATCTGTTGCGCTTGAGGTTGTTGCCACTCCCGCTTGGTTGCAGACCCATGCAGGTTTGATTGGCGCGTTGTCGGGATCTGTGCGTGTGCAGAGGATCAGTGCCGAAGCGTTGCAAGCCGGATTAAGCACGGTGCAGCCCGATGGTGTTGCCTGTCTATTGCCGTTGTCTTGTTTGCCTAAAGCGGTTCCGGACCCTGAATTTGTTCTGGCGTTGGATCGCATTCAGGATCCAGGCAACCTTGGCACCTTGCTTCGCACAGCTCGGGCAGCCGACATCCAGCAGATTTGGCTTGCTTCCGGTGCTGATCCATTGGCGCCAAAGGTGGTGCGATCGTCGGCTGGTGCGATTTTGAGCCTGCCGGTCGAGCGCTTTGGCCCTGATCCAGTGGAAGGGATCGTGCAACTCGCGGACCGCTTGAGGCAAGCCCGCGATGCAGGACTTCAAATTGTGGCCACTTTGGTGCCAGATGCGGCAGCAAACAGAAGCGTTCAGCCTTACTGGGAGCTGGACTGGACCCTGCCAACGGTTCTCTTGCTCGGAAACGAAGGAGCCGGTCTGGATCCCTTGTTACAGGCCTGCTGTTCCCATGGTGTGACCCTTCCGCATAGCTCTGCCGTGGAATCCCTCAACGTGGCTGCTGCTGCGGTCCCTCTGCTTTTGGAGAGGCGACGGGCGAGAATGACGTCTTAAACGCAGAAGATCGGGTGAGCGACGCCAGTTTCGACTTCGATGTGATTGTCATTGGCGCCGGATATGGCGGCTTTGATGCCGCCAAACATGCAGCCGATCATGGCCTCAAGGTGGCCGTCCTTGAATCTCGCGACATGGGAGGCACCTGCGTTAATCGTGGCTGTGTCCCCTCTAAAGCCTTGTTGGCTGCCAGTGGCCGCGTACGCGAGCTGGCTGATGCAGAGCATCTCGCAGGCTTTGGTATTCATGCCGCTCCAGTGCGTTTTGAGCGCAAGAAGATTGCTGATCACGCCAATCAACTGGTGGCCACGATTCGGGCCAATCTCACCAAAACCTTGGAGAGGGCAGGGGTCACCATCCTTCGCGGTCAAGGTCGGCTTGAGGGGCCTCAACGCGTTGGGGTGCGTGAAATTAGTGGCGTGGACCGGGTCTTAACCGCAAGGGATGTGATTTTGGCCACAGGTTCTGATCCCTTTGTCCCCCCCGGCATCGAAACGGATGGGCGCAGTGTGTTCACCAGCGATGAGGCGGTCAATCTGGAATGGCTACCGCGTTGGATCGCAATTATTGGTAGCGGCTACATCGGCCTGGAATTTGCCGATGTCTATACAGCTTTGGGCTGTGAAGTCACGATGATTGAGGCCTTGGATCGGGTGATGCCCACCTTTGATCCCGATATCGCCAAGATCGCTGCCCGTAAATTGATTGAGGGCCGCGATATTGATGCGCGCTCTGGAGTTCTGGCCAAATCGATCCAGCCAGGATCACCGGTACAAATTGAGCTGGTCGATATGCAAACCAGAGAGCCAGTTGAGACGTTGGAAGTGGATGCGGTGCTCGTGGCAACCGGCCGTGTGCCCAGCAGCAAGCATCTCAATCTTGAGTCTGTGGGAGTGGAGACCAATCGCGGATTCATTCCCGTAGACGACAGCATGCGCGTGTTGGTGAACGGTGCTCCTCAGCCAAACCTCTGGGCCGTTGGTGATGTCACCGGCAAGCTAATGCTCGCTCACACGGCCGCGGCACAGGGTTCGGTGGCTGTCGACAACATCCTTGGTCATCCGCGTCAAATCGATTACCGCAGCATTCCTGCCGCCACCTTCACGCATCCTGAAATCAGTTCTGTGGGCTTATCGGAAGCCGATGCCAAGGAGCTCGCAGGAGAAGAGGGCTTTGAGTTGGGCACCGTCCGCAGCTACTTCAAAGCCAACTCCAAAGCGCTTGCCGAGTTGGAGAGTGATGGCGTGATGAAGTTGTTGTTCAACAAAACCACTGGGGAGGTGCTGGGGGCACACATCTTCGGTTTGCATGCCGCTGATTTGATCCAGGAGATTGCGAATGCCGTGTCCCGTCGTCAAAGCGTGACCCAACTCGCTAACGAGGTGCATACACATCCAACGCTGAGTGAAGTGGTGGAAGTGGCCTACAAGCAGGCGGCTTCTGCGGTGGGGGCCTGAGTCATGGAGATCCGTCGTCGTCCTCCCAATCCCAAGGTGCAAGTTGCACACTTGGAGTACGCCGTTCCTGATCAGGACGGCGAACCACGCAACATCTTGGAAAAAATTGTCTGGGAAAAAGATCGTGAGATCGCTGTTGCCCGGGAGCGTATGCCGTTGGAGCAGTTGCGCCGCAAGGTGGCTGACTTGCCTCCAGCCCGTGATTTCTTAGCTGCGTTAAGTGCTGCAGCGGTTACGCCGGCCGTGATTGCTGAGGTGAAAAAAGCCAGTCCCAGCAAAGGAGTGATTCGCGAGGATTTCGATCCAGTCGCGATTGCCAAGGCGTATGCGGCCGGTGGAGCGAGCTGTCTTTCGGTACTCACCGATAAAACATTTTTTCAGGGTGGTTTCAACGTATTGATCGAGGTGCGCGATGCCGTAGACCTCCCCCTGCTTTGTAAGGATTTCATCCTTAGCCCTTATCAGCTGTATCAGGCGCGCGCGGCTGGAGCCGATGCCGCTCTTCTGATTGCGGCGATCCTGACCGATCAAGACCTTGCCTATTTCGCCAAGGTGGCCGCAGCACTGGGGCTCACGGTTTTGGTGGAAGTGCATGACGCGGAAGAGTTGCAAAGGGTCTTGGCCCTCGGTGGATTCCCCTTGATTGGAATCAACAATCGCGATCTCGCCAGTTTTGAAACGGATTTAGCAACGACCGAAACGCTCACGGCCCAGTTCGCTCAGCAATTGGCGGAGCAGCAGATTCTTTTGGTGAGTGAATCGGGACTGTTCCACCGCGCTGATCTTGATCGTGTTCAAACCGCTGGAGCAAGGGCTGTTTTGGTGGGAGAAGCCCTGATGCGGCAAGCGGATGTGGAGGCAGCACTCCAATCATTGATCCATGGTTAGGGGAGAGGTTGTGACCTTCGGATCCGCACCAACAACCCGTGAATCGGTTGGCCTTGATCTCGGTCCGGCAGAATTGCTGAATCTTGGGATCGCGACTTGCTGATCAGTGTTCTGACGGGCTTCGCGGCGGGTGCTGTGCACGTTGTTGGTGGTGCTGATCATCTGGTCGCGATGGCCCCCTTTTCACTCAGGCGTCCGTTGCAAGCCATGAAGTCAGGAATGGCTTGGGGCGGCGGCCATTCCCTAGGGGTGGTGGTGCTTGGCGTTGTAGCGATTTTTTTTAAAGACTTGATCCATGCCGAAAGCATGTCGGCATGGGCTGAATTTTTGGTGGGGGTGTCGTTGCTTGTGATTGGCGCTCTCGCCATTCGAACTGCGTTTGGTTTGGAGTTGCATACCCATGACCATCACCACGATGGTTCGTCCTTGCATCGCCATCTCCATCTGCATCTTCGCGGTCAGAACAACCATCGCCGCCATGCGCACGCGGCATCTGGCCTTGGATTGCTCCATGGAATGGCGGGTGCCGGGCATTTGTTGGCGGTGATCCCAGCGCTTGCGCTGCCGGTCCACGGAGCTGTTCTTTATCTCGTTGCTTATTTGTGCGGATCGATGGGCGCCATGCTCGCTGTGGTGAGCACACTGTCTTTGCTCACGATGCGCAGTAGCGCTCGCTTCCTTCCTGTTTTGGTGGGTTGCACTGGTGGGCTTTCGATCGTGACGGGAGCGATTTGGCTCCAAAAAACATCGTCAGTTTTGTTCTGACGGCGTTGCGGCGAGTGCCACAACTTCTCCGATTAAGAACTCTCGAGAGATGCTCCCCCAATGCCGGCTGTCTGTGCTGGCATCGGGGCAGTCACCCAGGATGGTGAGCTGATTGTCTGTTACGGCGCTCAGGCGTTTGATCACCCGGCCTGAAGGCTGATGGGGGTGGATGCAAACGATGATGGCGCCGATGGGGGGGAGCTCCGACTGTTGATTCAGGGGTCGCACGATCACGCGGTCCTTGGGTTTCAAGGTTGGCCACATCGAATACCCCTTCACTTGCATCAGCCGTCGTCGACCACAAAAAAACAGCAGCAGGTCGAGGAGACCTACTGCTGCAAGAGATTGTTGAACGTCTAAGGAAGAGCTCAGGAGCCGACTCAGGAGGCGGTGACCCAGGCATCACTGCGGCCTTTGGACTGCCAGAACATGACGTGGATTTTTTCCACAGCGGCGAGAAGCTCTTCAGCCTTGCCCTGGTCGATATGAACCTTGCAGGCGCTGCAAAGTTTTGCCGCTTTCCAGAACGTGTCGTGGAGATCGGGGAACGTTGCCAGGTGCTCTGGCTTGAAGTAATCGGTCCAAAGGATCAAGAGTTCTTTCTTGGTCTTTTGGGCTTCATCTTCCTTGACCGCAACAAAGCGAGCAAAGGTGTTGAGAGCAGCGTGGTGGTCTCCAGCAGAAGCAGGAGCTTCAAGCGCCTTGAGCTTCTTGGTCATCGCGAGCACTGCTTCAGCGTGGACACGAGCTGAAGCAGGGTCATACACACCGCAGGGTCCGTCGCAGTGGGCTTCAACGGTAGAAGCGGGCAGGGAGCGAACGATCGCTGATAGAGCCGAGCGAAGCATCGGGTTTGAAACAGAATTTTCGGTGCGACAAGCCTACCTATGGATCACCTGCCATTGGATCACTTTTTGATGTCCAGGAGTTCGACTTCAAAAATCAGGGTTGCATTCGGAGGAATGACTCGGCCTGCACCACGTTTGCCGTAGCCCAGGTCTGGGGGAATCACCAGCTTGCGCTTTCCACCCACTTTCATGCCTTGGACGCCTTCATCCCAACCTTTGATGACCCGACCGGCTCCAAGCGGAAATTCAAATGGTGTGCCGCGGTCATAGCTGGCATCGAATTGTGTGCCGTCTTCGAGGGTGCCGCGGTAGTTCACCACCACGTTCTGTCCAGAGCTGGCTACTTCACCAGTGCCGACAACGAGATCGGTGATTTTTAGGCCACTCGCGGTGACCTGAGGCTTCTCTGCTTCCATCGGTCCGCCGAGTGCTGAGGCATCAGCGATGTTGGTATCGGGAGCCATCGCAAACAAGGTGGGGTTTGGATTGTCGGGGTCGAGTTCCATGGGATTGGCCACGGCTTGAACGACAGCCGGCTGGGGGTTCATCGCACTGCTGCCGGCCATGGTCCAAGGCGTTGCAGCGATCACCGTGGAGGGCGACACCAGTTGGCTGATGA
>QCUZ01000054.1:0-10829 GCA_003210555.1 Synechococcus sp. AG-683-A03
TCGGGAGACGGTCATCACGACTGGGAGCAATCGCGAATACGTCGGTCAATTTCAAGATTAAGCAGGATTTAAACAACCCCATGGATCAAGCTGAAATCAACAACTGGAAAATTATTTTCGAAAGGATGGAAGCGAGTGGAGATACTGAAAGCTGGTTTTATCTCAGTGCGAGCCATTGTTGATGGACAACAGGACCCAATGCCAAATCTCTCTGAATTGATGTCTGAGTCGGCTTGATCAACATCTATGAGATGCTGGCCTGATTGGTTGTTGACTTCTTAAGGCTGGGTTTTCGAACCTGATTGGTGTGGGCAAAGAAGAACGAGTGATACCGCATCGGTCCATTCAGACATTTGTCTTCTAATACAGTCACATCCCCTTAGCAAACAGAACCACCCAAGTCGCCCTCTGCATCGTTTCAGATACGTCGGTTGTGATTACGGAGATGGATTCAGTTCTGTTTTCTAGGTTGCTGCTTAAGCGGCTGGGGCGATGTAGTCAGTTCATTGCGAATCAACAGCACATCGTGCCGATGAAAACTTTGTTGCCCAGCTACGCAGCATTCATTTAACCGAGGGTGAGTTTCATGCAATGAATTGGGTTGGTTGATATGGGTCGAACTGAAAGAAGGATGTCACTCCCTTAATCGTGGTCAAGAACCACAATTGCAACCACAAGCTCCAGCAGCATCATGGCAAGGTTCATTATTGGGGTGACCGCTTGCACAGGCATCAGAACAAAAGCTCTGGCCATTTCTTGAAATCGCAGAGGAGCTGCTCACTTCGCATGTGCAACTGAGGCAGGCGCACTTAACATCAGTCGCTGTCATTGACCTATTACGTATAGGATATTTTTATCAGCAGACAATCATGCAGCGACTTAAAATTGAATGAATGTTACACAATTGTGTCAAAAAGTGAAAATGATTTTCATTTGAGCCAATAAAGCTTGAGAATGATTATCATTTTTAATGATGAGATCTCTGTATTGGCTGCGTGCACTATCGGATTGGGATGATCTGATTAGCTAATGCGGACAAGTCCAAAATCAGCTTTCAAAAGGGTTTTCAAGAAGCAGGCATACCCGCACATTCAGGATGAGGGTCCTTGAGGCGCATAAGCCAAAACACCTAGGTACTACTTGTTCTGCAATGTTTAATTTGCTTGAAAAGAAAAACCGTCGTATCAAGCATCTCATTCGAGAGAGCGAGATGAGGGCCTTCAAGAATGAACACAAGTTCGAATCAATCACAGAGAGATGGCAGGCAGTTGACGCTTACTTTGAATGCATCACAAGTTGCGACCTCAACGATGGGGTTTGTATAACAATGTGTATGGCCAAACATCTTGAGTCTGGAATTGAGTCAGATGACGCAAGAAGAAGCGAGTAATAAAACAAATATTCATTTGATCATCACTTCGGTGGTCGTTCCTAACCTTCTATCAATTGATCCTTCATCGGATCTACCAAGAGGTCAAAACGAACTGAGCCACCTAATGAGGTCATTGTCAATAAAAAGTGGGATAACAGATACCCAGTCAAATGTGCTTTGCTGCTGAAATCACGTCTATCTTTGTCAGCATCTATTGCTGCATTGATTTCGAGGCTTGCACGTAAGCAAATGTTCTCAATCTGTAAAGATGCCATCTCAGCTCCTCAATGATCAAGCATGAACGAGCACAAATAAAGATGCATCAGTTGGTATACCTACTAGCCAGCTAATGCGTGCACTTTAGTGCAAAACTAATTCCGAGAAGTTGCTAGCAAATCCTACGTTTACGCATAGAAACAAATTGCTTGATCATTTCTATGTCGTGCTTTCGTTTAAATTAAGTGACTATTCCTTGATTTAATCATTGCCTAATCATGCCTGAAAGCTAATTGATGCTTAATGCTTATTTATACTTACACTCGCCATGAGCAGCATAGCTACTGAGCCAGTGCTAAAAATTCAGAATTAGGACCTATCCCAGTCAGAAGAGAAACTCAAAGCCTTCCTAGAGAAGGTCAAAGGCGACACCAGTCTTCAGGGGATGCTCACAGCAGCTGCTGATGCCAATGCTGTTGTGGAGATTGCGAAACAGGTGGGATTTGTGATTTCTGCTGATGACATCAACAAAGCTCAATCCGAGATTTTAGATGAGGATCTGGAAAGAGTGGCTGGCGGTGTTGACGTCATTGAGGGTGAAGACGACAGCTGGTGGTACACGAGATAAGGTTTACCTCCAACAAATTTTATTCAATTCCTTTCACTTCCCCTCCCATGAGTGGAGCTTTTATTGCTTCAATAACCCCAAAAGGTCCATTAATAGCCTGCAATGCCTGGCACTAATTAATGCTTAGCTCATCTTGGGTAGATTTTTTTTTACCATTAACCACTGGATTGCTATCAAGATTGCTCAATAGGCAACTATCGTTGTCAGTATTGAATGGCTGCTTATGCTGCCCGCCCCACCAACCTTTACCATTTGGATCAAACCTCTCAAGCACAGCGTTAAACCTTTGCTGGTTGTTTGCATGGTGTTGCTACTGAACCTTGGATTAACCGGATGTGGACCATCCGATCAACCTCCACGTGGTGTGTTGCTGAAAGCGCTGGGGCTTCAAATTCAATTAACCCAAACAGCGATTGCTCGCTCCCTTGAGTTAGAGCCCGTTGGTGTGCCTGAAGTGAGTCGTGTGCGCGTGGAAGAGCAGGAATCGATCCGGCTCGGTGAGCAACGTGGAATCCATCTCACTGGGCGTTTCGATTGGAGACTTCCCTCTGATTCCGTGCGTGTTGATAGTCCTTTTGAGCTCTTTTTAGAGCGAGGTGAACTCGGCCAAAGCTGGCGTCTAGCCCAACCGGTTGGTTCGAGTGATGGCACCTCTCAGGATTGGATGACCCATCCTTTGCCGATTGATTAGTTCTGATTCCGGGTTCGAAAGGCCTCAGGCTTTTGCTTTTCGAGCTGTCCTGGCGCTCAGGCTGATCAACGTTGCCCCCAAGACGCACAAGGCTCCAAGCACTACAGCGCTCGTAATCGGCTCAGCAAAAAACAACACGCCCCACAGGGATGCAAATACCACTTGGACGTAATTAATCGAGGTGGCGCGGGCTGCAGGCAGGGCGGATAGGCCTTCTGTTAACCAGATCTGTCCGATCTGAGTGAACAATCCAACCCCGATCAGCCAGAGCCATTCGGTTGGATTGGGCCACAGCGTGGCTTGGCCCCATAGCAAGGGCAGCGTTGCAGGTACAGACACCAGGGGAAAGTAAAAGACGATCACTAGAGGGTGCTCTTGAACCGATAGCTGGCGCACACTCACGTAAGCCAGTGCCGTCAGCAACGCACCACCGAGGCCAATCAGTGCCGCCATGGCGGGCAGGCTTCCCATCGTGCCCCCGACCCATTCCGGCTGCACCACCAATGTGACCCCTATTAGGCCTAGCAACACAGCGATGCCGATTCGGCGTCGGATTGGCTCGCCTAATAGCAACCATGCAGCCAGTGCCGTCAGCGTTGGGTAGGTGTATTGCAGCAGGGTTGCTGCCGCGAGTGGAAGCCGAGCGAGGGCCTCAAAGAAACACAACAACGCGGCGGTCCCTAATCCTCCACGGATCAACAACAACCCACGTTGTTCGCCCCAGGGCGAGACCTTGAGACGACGCAGCATCGCCATGGTGATGGCAATGCTGATCAGGGAGCGCACCAGCACGACTTCTGCCACTGGCAGCCGTCCCCCAAGGTGTTTCACGCAAACGGTCATCAAACTGAACGCCAACGCACAGGCGATCAGGGCACCGCAGGCTCGCCACTCTTTCGAAGATTGACTGCCTCGTATCGCGCCTAACAGCCCCTGCATGGTGGTTCCGACGACACCTGCCAACCATGGCGCATCACGCATGAACAGCCATGCGCATCGCGCTGAACAGCCAAAACGGCATCGGGGCTCGCAGAATGTAGACATGGCGATGCCCCGTCTACACCCCCGCACCATTGACGCCGTTAAGGAGCGCGCCGACATCGTTGATGTGGTTGGTGAGCACGTGGTGCTCAAAAAAAAGGGACGGGAATTCGTTGGTGTTTGCCCGTTTCATGACGACAGCAAGCCGTCGATGACGGTATCGCCGCAGAAGCAGTTTTATTACTGCTTCTCCTGCGGAGCCGGTGGCAATTCCATCAAGTTTTTGATGGAGTTTCAACGGCAGAGCTTCAGCGACGTTGTTCTGGATTTGGCGCGCCGGTATCAACTGCCGGTGGAAACGGTTGATGGTCCTCAACAGGAGCGTCTCCGTCAACAACTGTCACGGCGTGACCATTTACATCGTGCTCTTGCGCTCGCCTCAGGTTGGTTTCGCAGTCAGCTCAAGAGTGCATCGGGCGCCGATGCCCTGGCTTACCTGCGCGATCAACGTGGCTTGAGCGAAGCCACGATGGAGACCTTCGAGCTCGGCTATGCCCCTGATCAGTGGGATGGCTTGCTCAAACATCTCCAACACGTAGAGGGGTTATCGCCAGAGCTGCTTGAGTCAGCGGGCCTGGTTGTTCCAAGGAAAGGCGGCAACGGGTTTTATGACCGCTTCCGTGGCCGTGTCATCGTTCCGATTCGCGATCGGCAGGGACGGGTCATCGGTTTTGGCGGTCGAAGCCTTGATGGCAGCGATCCCAAGTACCTGAATTCTCCGGAAACAGAGGTCTTTGAAAAAGGCAAGCACCTCTTCGGTCTTGATCAGGCGGCTAGTGCGATCCGCAAGGACGATCGAGCTGTGGTGGTGGAGGGTTATTTCGATGTCATTGCCTTGCATGCGGCTGGAATCACCAACTCTGTGGCTTCGCTTGGTACCGCCCTCAGCAGTCAACAGATCACCCAACTGTGCCGGTGTAGTGATGGCAAACGCATCGTTCTCAATTTTGATGCTGACCGTGCCGGAATCCGCGCCGCCAACAGGGCGATCGGTGAGGTGGAGCAGCTTGCGCTTCAAGGACAGCTGGAGTTGCGAGTGCTCCACACACCCTCTGGTAAGGATCCAGATGAGTACCTCAAGGATCACGGCGCTGGGGACTATCGCGCCTTGCTTGATCAGGCCCCGCTTTGGCTCGATTGGCAGATCGAACAGGTGCTGGAAGACCGTGATCTGACCAAGGCTGATCAGTTCCAACAAGCCGTTAGCGGGTTGGTGGAGCTGTTAGGCAAGCTGCCTCAATCTGCAATCCGCACGCACTACCTCCAGCAAGTTGCGGAGCGGTTAAGCGGTGGTCAAGGCCGTTTGGCGTTGCAGTTGGAGCAGGACTTGCGCCAACAGGTGCAAGGTCAGCGCTGGCATGGACGTTCAGCCCGGCATGAAAAGGCTGGTGAAGTCAGCCAGCGAGAGCGTTGTGAAGCCGAGATTCTGCGTATTTACTTGCATTGTCCGATGCATCGCTCCCAGGTGCGTTGCGAATTACGCCAACGGGAGTTGGAAGACTTCGCCCTTCAGCACCACCGTCTGTTGTGGTCTGCGATCACCGATCTTGAGGAAGGCAACATCGGCTCCGGTCGGTTGGAGGCAATCAGTCGGGGGACGGATCCTGGTCATGAGTTGTCCGACCTTGATCTACCCCGTTTGCTCACCGATCAGCTGTTGCTGGAAAACAGTGCCTTGGTCGCCAGGTTGACGCCACTTTTGGAACCCGCTGAGCTACAGCGTTTGGCGTTGGCGCGTCCTATGGATGTTTTGCGGGGCACCGCGGCGATTTTGGAACGACAGAAAAGCCATAAACGCTGCCGTCACCTGCTGGAAGCCTGGGGTGGTCAACGGCTTGAGACTTTGGAACGGTGCATTGCTTCACTCATTGCTAATGAGCAAGAGCAGACAGCGACGGCAGAGGCAGTGGATATGGAAGGTCGTATTCAGGAGATGTTTGAACAATTGAATGCGGATGCACTTCGATTGCAAGAGCTGTATTACTCCGAGAGGAAGCATATTCAGCATCTTGATCAACAACGTTGTGCTGGTTATGAGGTTGCTGTTGCTAATCCCCCTGAATCCATTCCTCCTGCGGCTTGATGGATTGGCGCTAGCCCAGCACCTCTATGTCTTGATTTCATGACATCGGCGTTCCTCACCCTTGAATCAACGGATGCAGATCGTCGCGTGGATGTGTCATTTGATCCAACGAGGTGTTCAAGATGATGGACAGAGACGGAGAACCCCTCCGTTTGACCTCATAAATGATGCCGCAGTGTTTTTTTAGAGCTAGACATAAAGGGTGTTCTTCAATACCAATGAAAACTGCGCTCGCCACACTCATTGTTGCTCTTGCAGCACCTATGGCTGTCTCAGCTGCTCCAGGAGTACCTGACTCTGTCATGAGTGCAATTAAAGAGGCGTGCAATGCCTCTGTTGCTGGTAATA
This sequence comes from Synechococcus sp. AG-683-A03, assembly GCA_003210555.1. GTDB lineage: Bacteria > Cyanobacteriota > Cyanobacteriia > PCC-6307 > Cyanobiaceae > Synechococcus_C. Next base: position 6,380 of record QCUZ01000054.1, read on the forward strand.
GTCAAGCTACTCAATCAGATGAAAACTGCATTGCAAGAGCGGTAGCCGTTTATAAGAAATCCCACTGATAGGTCTACCAATACATCGCTGATCTAAGCGATAAAAGTTGAGCTTGAGTCTTTTCTCGATCTACAGCTTATTCTTACCTTTTGAGCCCTGCTAAAAGCAGGGCTTTTTTAATTGTCTTGATGTATTGGGAGATTAATGGTTGTTCAGAGTGCGAACATTGATTTTTGCTTACTCATCATACAAGGCTAGCAATGCTAATGGCTTTCGCGATCAGACTGAATCCCTTGTTAAGGATGTATTCGCCTCTTGAGTGAAGCGATTAATATATGATTGTTTGATCTTATTCTTGGTTGATCAAGAGTTAATTTATTGTAGATTTTAGCTGCTTGATTCAACCTAAGGGTAACTGTTTTGTGCTAACAACTGTTTAAGCTCGAGCGCCTATGTCACGGCGATTTGCGAGGCAGCGCATGATCAGTTCAAACTCATCGTGATGGTTGTCGGTGAAAATCAGCACCGCTCCATACAGATGGTTGGCGATGGTGATGGAACCCCCTTTCAGGTCCTTCAATCGTGGAGCAACCTCAAGATCCTTTGGCTGTGGTGATTCGCCCCGAAGAACCAAGCGCTGATAGCGATCGCTGGAGATGTGCCAACCGTTTTCGGTGTGGCAAGCAGCCAACAATGCCACCACACGCCATGGCGTGTGCGTTTGAGTAGAGCTTGCAACACTCCTCGAGATCTTGCATCGCTGATAATGGATCAATAGCTCTTCTCAGTGATGTCTGAATTTTTCGAAGCGATCTGGCATGGAGAAGGAATCGGCGATGGCGGCGATCTCGATGAAGCTCTGCAGGCTTTTGTGGTGGTGAAGCCTGAAAATAATGATTGGATCGAGGCTTGTACTGTCGAGGGTGCTAATCCTCGTATTGAGCGTTTTGCCTCCTTCGATTCCTATCTCGATAATCAGGATGCCCTTGAAGTGATTACGGTGACGCCTCAGATGATTGCAGTCGCGATTGAGCAGTTGCCCGTTTGATGACTGATTCCACGATTGACTTTTCGACCTACACGCCGGTGAACCATCTCTGGCCCGCTTTTGTGGAACGACTGGGATCTGAGAAGGCGCAACAAGCAGTGCGTCAAGCTCTTGATCTTCAAGGCATGAGTGGTCATGCCGGTAGTCTTCCCGTTCTTTTTGTTGAAACCTGTGGCCTGGCTCTCGCTTACACAGATCTTGTCCGAGAACAGACAGGTCTGAACAGCCATGGATATCGCATGGTTTTATTGCTTAGTCGCCGTGAATTAGAAGTGCAGTTATTGCAAGATGCGTTGTGAATTTGTGTTTATGACTTGGTGAACGATCAAGTGACAAGCGTTGGGTATTCTTTTGCGAGCATGGCAATGACCACAGCCAGAGTCACCATCGAAAGAATCGTTGTTCCTGCCACGATCGATTCGGTTTCCTCAACATAGACGTCATGGGATCGCGCGACTGCATATTGACATTTTGCTGTAGGGACTGCGCTGCATAGAATGACGGCAACTGAAGGTGCTGGGGGCAGTTTGACGAGGTCACAAATCATCCAAGCAAGCACTGGCATTAGGAACAATTTGAAAAAGGTACATTCACTCACGATGCGAATGTGGTTTTTGAAAAGCGTGAAGTTCAACTGAGCTCCAATCGCAAAGAGTGCGACAGGTGCTGTTGTGATGCCAACGGCATTCAAGCTCGTTCCTAAGACGCTTGGGAATTGGAAGCCTAAGAAGGACAGTATTAAGCCTAGAATCATGGCAATGAAGTAGTTAGCTCTCATTGCTTTGCTAATGGAATTGAGTGTTTTTCGAAAATTTAGTTTTGAGTTTTCTTCTGTTGTGTATTCGTAGATGATCGATGTTGTTTGCAGTCCAATAATTAATACAATGACCCCGATAACGCCGTATGTTGCGCCTCCTACTGGAAGCATGATGGCAAGAATTGGCAATGCAATCATGCAGGTGTTTGAGTAGGATGCTGCAGCTGAAAAGTAAGATCCAATTAATAGATTCTGGCGTTTAACGATCCTTGCGTAGGAGTAAGCTATGATGAATACAATAAAAGATACTAATAAATATCCGCCAAAGAATTCAATATATTTTGAAAGATCTTTAAACATGTCTTGCCTTGTCATGTCAAGGACAATCATGCAGGGAATTGAAATGTTTAAGACGTAGCCAATTAGGATTCCGCTGTTGCTGGGATCGAACTTTTTGGTGCGTTTTGCGATGTAGCCAATACATAAATATGCAATGACTGGAAAGATTGCCTTAAGGATTGATCCTGGCATTTTGATCTTATTTGTATCCCTTTATTTAAGGTGTGAAAAGTGATGATGTCAATTTTTTGTCGCCATATTTTTTATGTTTTATTGCTTAAATCTTGGCCTCGCCTGCACGCATTGTTGGCTTAGGCCCACACCACCGGCACGTCGCTCAGGCGAGTTGTGGCGGCTCGACCAAGCCGTTCGCGTCGCATGGCCCAGCTCGGATCCAGGCCGCAGGCGGCCCATTGCACCGTGCCTCGCCCATAGCGGTGATTAAGGCGATCGACCGTTTCCATCAAGCTCTCCCGTTTTTGCTGCTCTTCTTCGGTGCAGGGCACCCATAGATGCTGCTGAAGTTGATCGATTCCCTGCAGGTGTTGCATCAGAACGCCTGCCTTTGCCAGTGGGCGGTGCGGTTGAAAAATGCGTTCCACCAGCGGTAATGCAGCTTCCAACAACACACGCGTGTCGTTGCTGGGCAGATCAAGGCTGGTGCTGGCCGCTCGGCTGTAAAAGGCTGGAATGAATGGGCTCGTGCGCGTATAAATCGTGAGAGCCGCTGTGCGTTGATGCTGCTTGCGTAGCTTTTCAGCCGCTCGCACCACGTAGGTTGCTACCGCTTCGCGGAGCTCTTCCAGGCTCGTAATGGGATGGCTGAAGCTGCGACTCACGCAGGTCTCCTGCTTCGGAGAGGGTTCGAGATCAAGCGGTAGGCAGGCATGACCTTGTAGTTCTCTCTGGAGCCGAACTCCCACCACACCTGCCTTAGCGCGCAGGCATCCGCTGGGCATATCCCGCAGCTCCCGTGCGTTGACCACTCCCCGCATTCGGCACCAGACAGCGAGTTTGCGGCCGATGCCCCAGACGTCTTCAATAGAAATCGTTTCCAGCCAGTGATCGGGGTCACGACACAAGCCAAGATCAAAGAGTCCGGCGTTGGCCGGCACCACTTTGGCGAGTCGGTTGGCGAGTTTGGCTTGTCCTTTGCTAGCCCCGAGACCAATGGCAATGGGCAAACCGAGGTTGCGTCGAGCCAAGGTTCGTAACTGCTGTGCCCATGGATGCAGATTTCCGTCCGAGGGGCGGCTGAGCCGGGCAAACGCCTCATCAATGGAGTAGATCTCCAGATCCTCAACCTGGCTTTCCAACAAACTCATCAGCCGTTGACTCATGTCGGCGTAGAGCGCGTAATTCGAGCTGCGAATGACAACATTGTTTTGTTCCAGATGTCGCTTCGCTTTGAAGTAGGGGGTGCCCATGGCGATGCCAAGAGCTCGTGCTTCAGCGCTACGGGCCACGATGCAGCCATCATTGTTTGAGAGCACCACCACTGGCCTGCCGATCAAGGCCGGATCCAGGCTTTGCTCGCAAGAGGCATAAAAATTGTTGGCATCAATGAGAGCCGTGACCTGGTTCATCGCGACAAACTGAGCGCTAAAGCGGATGGATGACGTGAATCGCTACGCCCCAGATCTGCACATCTCCGCAACGATGGAGGTCTAAATGGGGATAGTCGGGGTTGGCCGCTTCCAGGCGTAGATGGCCGCGGTAGCGAGCTAGGCGTTTGAGAGTGAAGGCACCATCCAGCACAGCCACCACCACTCGGCCGGGACGAGGGTCGAGGCTGCGATCGACCACCAATAGATCGCCATGGTGAATGCCTGCGCCAGTCATGGAGTCGCCGCTTACGCGCAAAAAAAAGGTGCTGCTTGGATGGCGAATCAGCTGCTCATTGAGATCGATCCCCACATCGATGTAGTCGTCCGCAGGGGAGGGAAACCCTGCGGCAACCTGGTCACTTGCTAGAGGAAGGCAAAGCTCTGGACGCTGGAGCCGCAGAGGCTGGGGTGGCTGAAGCGATATCCGATCCAATCTCACGGAAGCGCACAATGACGATCACTTAATAGTACAAGTGTTCTATCGCTCGTGCCGTCGTTGGCTGCCGAGCGCCCGTTGCTTAAGGCCAGGCCTGTGAGTAGGTCATCCCTGGCTTCGAGCAGGCGAATCATTGCAGTTCAATGAGAGCCGTTCGCAATCCAATCCGAAAGGAGTCCAGGTTGCAGGTGATTCTTACTTGCTGGAGATTGAGCGGGAGTCGGCCCGCCCTTGCTTTGAAGCCAAGCCAAACCTAGAGGCAC
>QCUZ01000055.1:0-10781 GCA_003210555.1 Synechococcus sp. AG-683-A03
AAAAATCCTGAATTGTGCACTGCTCCTGATGGCTGATTCCTTCAGCATCAGTCCAAAGATGCCAGTAGCGCTCAGGCTGGGGAGCCAAACTAAATGGATCGGTCATTGCAATGCACAGTCCTTACCGAACACTATTCAGAATCTTTAGTCCTGCCCAATCGACTCCAAGCTCCAAGACAAGGTCTCTCCGCCATGAAAGAAAAAAGGAACCTCGCCAACGTCCAGATCAACCAAACCTCCTTGAGGAAGAGACAGCTGATGGGGAACGATCTGTGGCTGACGGACTAACGCAATGGTGTCTGTGTTTAGAGGCAAACCATAAAATCGCGGTCCGAATTCACTCGCAAAAGCCTCCAAACGATCCAACGCACCCTCTTGTTCAAACACTGCGGCGTAACTCTCAAGCGCATAGAACGCATTGAAGATGCCTGCACATCCGCAAGCTGACTCCTTACCGGAGCGGGGATGGGGGGCCGAGTCCGTACCTAAGAAGAAACAAGGGTGACCACTGGTGGCAGCACGAACCAAAGCCCTGCGGTGGCATTCCCGTTTCACAACCGGAAGACAGTAAAAGTCACTGCGCAGGCCACCGACAAACATCGCATTGCGATTGAGGTGAAGATGATGAGGAGTGATCGTGGCGGCGATGCGTTCATCACCATCCAGATAAGCCTCACGGATATAGGTCACCGCTTCATCAGTGGTGATGTGTTCGAGAATGATGCGCAGCCTCGGATGACGCTCACGCAAAGGCAATAAGTGCCGCTGAATGAACAGAGCTTCCCGATCAAAGACATCCACGTCGGGGTCGGTGACTTCACCATGGATCAGCAGGGGCATATCGATGGCCTCCATACGCTCCAGCACTCCTGAAATCTTGGAGATATCGCTCACCCCAGCTGCTGAATTGGTGGTGGCATTGGCGGGGTAAAGCTTGGCTGCACTGAAAACGCCCTGACGGAAACCCCGGTCCAATTCCTCAGGATCGATGGCATCAGTGAGATAAGCCGTCATCAAGGGTTCAAATCTCAATCCCTCGGGCAGAGCCTCAAGAATTCGGGCGCGATAAGCGATCGCCTCGTCCACAGAGGTCACAGGTGGACGCAAGTTGGGCATCACAACGGCCCGGGCAAAGGTTCTGGCAGTGGCAGGCAGCACAGCCCGCAACATGGCGCCATCTCTCAGATGCACATGCCAGTCATCCGGACGCCGCATGACCAGACGATCTGAGGCGGTCATCTAAGAGGAGAGCTCCTGAAGCTGAGGCAATTGATTGACGGCATTCAACAACACCTCATAGCGATTTGCACTGACATGATCTTCTGGGAGAAGGTCAAGAAGTTTGAGTTTCTGCAAGCGCTTGCGCGTCGCCCCAGGCAGGACAACGACGTACACCAAACGTCCCACTTCAATGGCTTCTTTAATCGCATTTTCAAGGGCCAGGGATGCCGTGACGCCGAGGTGAGAGACCTCACTAAGATCAAACAACACAGCCTCACATTCTTCAATCGCATTGTGTTCACGATTGATGGTTTTGGCGACGCCAAAAATCATCGGACCCGTGAGCTGAAAGAGCAACAATCGTCCTGAAGCGCGATCGAGAAGAGCTTGTTCGTCAGGCGGAAGAATGACATCGTCATCGGTCGTACTAATTGTCTTGACGCCCTTGGACTGAAGAGCCGTCATGCGTTCGATGGTTAAAACATTGGCCACAAACACACCAATAAACACAGCCCATATCAAATCAACAAGAACTGTGAGGCCAATCACTCCATAGGTAATACAAGCCGCCTTCACCGATAGGTGATGCGCACGCCTCAGGAAACTCCAATCGATGATGTCAAAACCAACCTTGAGGGCAATGCCTGCAAGCACAGCTAAAGGAATGAGCGAAGCCCAGGGTGCCGCCACCAAAATGACAAGCATCAAAATCATGGCCCTCACAATTCCTGAAAGAGCAGAGCGGCCGCCTGCCTGAATATTCACAACCGTTCCCATCGTGGCGCCAGCACCAGGCAAGCCACCAAACAATCCAGACACCAAGTTTCCTAGTCCCTGTCCAATTAATTCTTTATTGGAGTCGTGTTCTGTGCGCGTCAGGCTGTCTGCAACCACAGAGGTAAGAAGGGCATCAATACAACCAAGCATTCCCAATACTGCGCCGTTGACCACCATCAGACGCAGCAAATCTGGGGTGATCCCTGAAAAAGTTGGGGGCTGAAAACGAGGGAATTCGGCTGAAAACTCCGGAATTCGGCTCAATCCAACATCCGCAAAGACGGTTAAAGAAAGAACTGTTCCCACAACAAGGGCGAGAAGCTGCGGAGGACAAAAACGCTTCCAGCTTTCAGGGGTGAACCAAAGGATTAACAGCGTGATAAGTGCCAGTAAAAACTCAAGCGGTTGTGCTCCAGAAATCAATTCGGGAAGACTGGTCAAAGTCCCGATTACACCGCCGGTGGGACTGTCTTGACCCAAAAATGGGGCCAGCTGAAGGATGACCAGAATCACACCAATTCCAGACATAAAGCCTGAAATCACGGTGTAAGGCATCATCGTGATGTATCTGCCTAATCGACACAGCCCAAAGAGAATCTGAAAAAGGCCTGCAAGCATCACCACCATGAAAGCCAGCGCCAGCGCTGTCGCTCGGTCCGGGATCTGGCTGGTGAAATTAAGGATGACCGCCGTAAACACCACCGTCATCGGACCAGTGGGCTCAGAGATCAGCGTTGATGTCCCGCCAAACAGTGCCGCCACCAGGCCAATAATCACAGCACCCCAGAGTCCGGCAGCCGCACCAGCTCCAGAAGCAACGCCAAAAGCCAGCGCCATCGGAAGAGCAACGACTGCTGCCGTTAGGCCACCAAAGGCATCACCTCGGATGTTGCGGGTGCTGATGTAATTCAGGAGCACCAGAGTCTCGTCTTAGAAGTTGGATAATGCTAAGTCTCTTCCTCTTTGCAGCCGTCGAGGCCAGCGAGGAAGATAGTTTCTGAAGAAGCATGGAGTCGATGCCTGACGTTCTGATCTCTGCCCTCGAGCTCTTGGTGGGAATCGGACTCCTGTTCGGTGGTGGCGAATTATTCGTACAAGGTGCGGTGATTCTTGCCGTCATCCTCGGCATCCCTCAGCTGGTCATTGGCTTGACAGTGGTGTCGCTTGGAACGAGCGCACCAGAATTTTTTGTCAGCATCAGTTCAGTGGTGCAAGGGGCTGATGCGCTGGCCGTCAGCAACGTGGTGGGAAGCAACATTTTCAATGTGTTGGTCGTGCTCGGCTGCAGCGCTCTCGTTCTGCCTCTGAAGGTGGAAAGCCGCTTGGTCAGAAGGGATGTCCCCCTCCTACTGGCCGTATCAGCGGCGGCTTGGGGGATGGCTTCGGCCGGCCGTGTGACCTGGCAATCAGGCGTGGCTCTGTTACTGGGTCTCGTGATTAACACCGTCTGGGAAATTCGAACCGCACGGGAAGAACCAGAGGAGATGGAGCCTGCCGAACCCGAAATTGACTTGGGAACGGCAAAACAGGGCTGGATCAAAGCGGTGGTTCGCCTGTTAGCAGGCATGGTTGTTCTTGGTTTCGGAGCCAACCTTTTGGTGAAAGGAGCCAGCGCCGTTGCCTTAAGCCTCGGAGTGAGTGAAGCCGTGATCGGACTCACCATTGTTTCGGCTGGCACCTCCATGCCTGAATTAATCACCTCTTTGGTCGCCGCACTTCGTGGCAGAACGGATCTCGCCATCGGCAATGTTGTTGGCAGCTGTCTCCTGAATCTTCTTCTCGTTCTTGCGGGGGGAGCCTTGGCGGCAGGCGCAAGGGGGCTGAATGTGTCTCCGGATTTAATCCATGACGACATGCCTGTGATGATTCTGACCAGCCTGGCTTGCCTACCAATCTTCTGGACAAAAGGGCGCATTACCAGACTTGAAGGAGGATTACTAGTCGGCTTATACGTTCTTTACATCACCGATAACGTTCTCCCCCGGACAGGGCTTTCTTCTTGGTCTGATGAATTTCGTCTCATCATGCTTTGCGTTGTGTTGCCCGCCGTTGTCGTCCTGATCGTCGTGCAGGCAGCTCGCTATTGGAGACAGCTCAAACGCAAAGGTGTCTCAAACTAAACAAAGACTTCTGCTTGCATTCCGTTATGGAGGGATGACTGCGAAGCGAAAGATGTACATGCTTAAAGAGCATCCGTCGGCATGCCGATGATTGGGTTGCTCCCCCCCCTCAACGACAAAAATCTCCCCTGGCTGGATGTCATTCATCCAATCGTGGTGCATTTCGTGATTGCGATGGCGCTGATCACTGTGGTATTCGATCTGATTGGAGTGATCACCCGCCGCCGCAACCTGTTTGAAGTGAGCTTCTGGAACTTGCTTGTAGCAACTGTGGCCATTTTCGTGGCCATCATTTTTGGTCAAATTGAAGCTGGCTTAGCCACTCCTTATGGAGCTTCAAGAGACCTTCTGAATTATCACAGCACTCTTGGCTGGTCGCTTGCTGCAATTCTCAGCCTGCTAACGGGCTGGCGTTACGTCGCAAGGCAAAAAGACCCCACAGTGCTGCCGCGAGGATTTCTGATTATTGACTCCGTTCTTGCAGTGCTGGTGTTCTGCCAGGTTTACCTAGGCGACAAACTCGTTTGGGTGTATGGCCTCCATACGGTTCCAGTAGTCGAAGCCGTCCGTAGTGGGGCCCTGTCATGAATTTCATCAGCACCATTCTCTCGCCGGTGAATGAAATCGCCGACAAACTTGGACCGAATGATCTCCCCTATTCGATCCCAATCCATCCCAATTTGGTGCACTTCACCATTGGCTTGTTTGCCATCGGAATCGCCTTTGATTTTGCCGGGGCCTTTTACCCACTAGAAAAAAGAGTTTTTCGTTTTCTAGCCCTGCCCGCAACACGAAGCGGGTTTCACGATGTTGGCTGGTACAACGTTCTCGCTTGCAGCGTGATCACCTTTTTCACCGTTGCGGCAGGCTTTTACGAAATGCTATTGGCCGTTCCACTACCAGGTATTCGCAGCATCATTGGCCAAAATGCAATCGACACCATGCTTTGGCATGCGATTGGAGGAGTCGCACTGCTGCTGATCATTGTGGTGATGACCATCTGGCGAGGGTTTCAACGATTTTTATGGCGTAAAGATTACGGTCGTCAAGTGAGTTGGCTCTATCTGGGATGCGGAGCCGTCGTGCTTCTGAGCATGGGCGTGCATGGAAGCCTTGGGGCTTGGCTTGCTAGCGAATTTGGTGTTCACATCACTGCCGATCAATTGCTCGCTTCAGGGACTGATCTAAGACAAGTGTTGCCATGACATCTACAACTCCTAAACCGAAAAAGAATCTATCGATCAGGCTGATATTTATCTTGGTCAGTCTTGTGGGGCTGAATCTTCTTATCAGTCTTCAGATTGCACAGTGGTCATTTTCATGGCTACCAGTGGCTGCCTCCACCGCAGCTCCCTATGTCGATGGGCTCTTCTCCCTGGAAGTAGGGATGGGAACTTTTCTTTTCAATGGTTGTGTTGGCTTCATCTTGTGGTCGGTCATCGCGAATCGTGCAGAGAAATACGATGAAAGCGACGGACTTCCTATTGAAGGAAATACCAAGCTCGAAATCATCTGGACAGTGATTCCTTTCATCATCGTGATGGCTCTCGCCTTCTACTCCATTGATGTGAATGGAAAACTCGACACCTTGGGGCCCAAGAACAAATACGACGTCGCTGTCAATCAGTCACCAGAAACGGTTGCCAGTCTTGATGGGCTCAGTGAAGTGGGTCCAATCGAAGTGATTTCAAGACAATGGAATTGGGAATTCGTCTATCCAAATGGAGTACGAAGTTCTGAATTGCACTTACCAATCAATCAACGTGCAAACTTCTTGCTCACGTCAAAGGATGTAATCCATAGTTTTTATATTCCAGCATTTCGGCTCAAGCAAGACATTATTCCTGGAAGCGTTATTTCTTATAGCATCACACCAACAAGAGAAGGCCGTTATCGCCTTCGCGATGCCCACTTCAGTGGTGCTTACTTCTCAGACAATCAAAGCCACGTCATCGTCCAGTCAGAAGACGACTATTCGAGCTGGCTCCAATCCACCATTAAGAGACCTCTCGTTCCTGGATTGAGTCCAGGAACAGTTCAATACCAAAAAAGGCTCTCCAAAGGAAACAAGGGCTGGGCAACGGTTCCACCTGCTCCACCTCCGATGGTCAACGATCCCGGCAACCCTGACGAGCCCCACGAAGCCTGACCCCCATGACAAGTACTAAATACGATCCACGCATTCTCAAAACACAGCATCCAGTCCCAGGGGCCCCGGATAACTGGAAGAGATTTTTCACTTTCAATACCGATGCCAAAGTGATTGGCATTCAATACATGGGTCTAGCTTTGATCTTCCTACTCGTAGGCGGATTATTAGCCATGGTGATGCGCGGGGAATTGATTACTCCTCCCGCCGATTTAGTTGACCCCTCTGTTTACAACGGGCTTTACACCATGCATGGAACAGTGATGCTGTTCCTCTTTCTCTTTCCCGTACTGAATGGATTCAACAATTTGTTGATTCCAACCATGATCGGCGCACCCGATATGGCCTTTCCAAAAGTCAATGCAGCTGCCTTTTGGCTTGTGCCAGTGTTTGCCATCGTTCTATTGGCAAGCTTTTTTGTGCCCGGTGGACCGGCTTCTTCAGGATGGTGGTCTTACCCCCCCGTAAGCATCCAGAACCCCTTAGGCCATTTCATTAACGGACAATTCCTATGGATCCTTGCCGTCGCCTTATCCGGGATTTCATCAATCATGGGGGCGATTAATTTTGTTACCACAATCATTCGCATGCGAGCTCCTGGGATGGGGTACTTCCGCATGCCGGTTTTCATCTGGACTGCATGGGCTGCTCAGACACTGCAACTGATTGGACTCCCTGCTCTTACAGGTGGCGCCATCATGCTGCTGTTTGACCTCAGCTTTGGAACGAGCTTCTTCCGTCCAGAAGGAGGTGGCGATCCCGTGCTCTATCAACACTTTTTCTGGTTCTATTCACATCCTGCCGTTTATGTGATGGTGCTTCCCGTTTTCGGCATTTTCTCTGAGCTGATTACGGTTTATTCACGCAAACCCCTCTTTGGCTACAAGTTTGTTGCCCTTGCCTCATTTATCATCACTTTCTTAGGACTCATCGTTTGGGTTCACCATATGTTCTATTCCGGAACACCGCAGTGGATGCGAAACCTCTTCATGGTAACCACCATGCTGATTGCTGTTCCCACTGGAGTCAAAGTTTTTGCGTGGCTCGGAACTCTATGGGGAGGGAAAATCAGACTGAGCACACCCATGCTCTTTGTACTTGGTGGACTGATCAATTTCATCTTCGGAGGAATCACTGGGGTCATGCTTGGAACAGCACCCATTGACATCCACGTAGGAAATACTTACTTCGTAGTTGCACATTTTCATTACATCATATTTAACACCATTGGCTTTGGGATTTTCGCCGGAATTTACCACTGGTTTCCAAAATTCACAGGGAGAATGTATTACGAAGGGTTGGGGAAAGTTCACTTCGTATTGACATTCATTGGAGCCACACTGAATTGGCTGCCCTTACATTGGGCTGGACTATTAGGCATGCCAAGACGAGTGGCTTCCTATGACCCGGAATTTGCCCTCTGGAACGTGATTGCAAGCATTGGAGCCTTCATGCTCGGCGTTGCCTCCATTCCCTTCATTCTTAACATCGTGAGCTCCTGGGCCCGAGGCCCTAAAGCACCTGCCAATCCCTGGAATGCCATTGGCTTGGAGTGGTTACTACCTTCACCACCTCCGGCCGAAAACTTCGAGGATGATGTTCCCACAGTCATCAGCGAGCCCTACGGCTACGGCCTGGGCAAGCCCTTAGTCGAAGATCAGGACTTCTACATCCGTCGTTCCATGGAGGCCTGAAACAATGACCACAACTAATCCTGACGTACCCCTCAATCATCAACCAGGCCACATCAAACATGATGGCCATAATCTCACAGGTTTTATCATCTTCCTGTGTTCAGAAAGCATCATCTTTCTTGCCTTTTTCACTGGCTTTGCACTGTTAAAGATCACCGCTCCAGAGTGGCTCCCTGAAGGCGTTGAAGGGCTCGAAACCCGCATGCCTTTGATCAACACAATCGTGCTGGTCAGTTCAAGCTTTGTAGCCTATTTTGCAGAACGCTATTTACACCAGAAAAACCTTTGGGGCTTTCGAGCCTTATGGTTTCTTACAATGGCGATGGGAACCTATTTCGTTTACGGACAATATGTGGAATGGTCCGAACTTCAGTTTGGACTAAGCAGCGGAGTCTTTGGCGGCACATTTTTTCTGCTCACGGGATTTCACGGCCTGCATGTGATCACAGGCATTTTACTAATGGGATTGATGTTGCTTCGATCCTTCAGGCCCAATAACTATGAGAAAGGTGACATGGGTGTCACTTCAATCAGTCTTTTTTGGCATTTTGTAGATGTTATTTGGATCATTCTTTACCTGTTGATCTACGTCTGGCAACGCACGACCTAAACCATCTGATTTTTCAGATCGGCCTTCATTCTTTCAATCATGATCATCGACGACCGCCATTACGACGTGATCATCATCGGCAGTGGTGCCGGTGGTGGAACTCTTGCTGGTGCCCTGAGCCAACAGGGGCACTCCGTGCTCATGCTCGAGCGAGGAGAGGCCATGGCTCTCGAAGATCAAAATGTGGCCGATGTGGATCTGTTCCGCAAAGATCGCTATCACCCCAGGAATGAGCGCTGGTTTGGACCCGACGGTGATCCGTTTGCACCACAAACCACCTACTCGCTCGGCGGCAACACCAAGATCTGGGGCGCCGTTCTGGAGCGCATGCGCGAAAACGATTTTGGTGATGTCCCCTTGCAAGAAGGGATTTCACAGTCCTGGCCCATCAACTACGACCAGCTTTCCCCCTATTACACCGCAGCTGAAAAGCTTTACCGCGTCCACGGTCGCTCAGGAATCGACCCAACCGAACCAGCTCGCTCTGCCCCTTTTGAGCATGAGCCAAAACCACTCGTCCCCTTTCTTGAGCCCCTGCGAGAAGCTCTCAAACGTCAGGGATGTCAGCCCTATGACCTACCCCTGAGCTGGTCGACGAGCCAAGACGATCCCAGTGGAGATTCTCAGCTGTACGGCATTGATCAAGCTGATCCTTCCAAATTAGAAACTCGAACGCAAGCCACCGTGAAGCGGTTGCACGTGAATCCACTCGGCAGCACCGTCAAAGGTGTTGAAGCTGATGTGGCAGGAGAAACATGGTTATTCAAAGCAGATCTCGTCGTGCTGGCCGCCGGAGCCATCAACTCTCCGGCCATCCTGCTGCGATCGCATTCCAGCCATCACCCCCGCGGACTCAACAACGGCTCCGACCAGGTCGGTCGCAACCTGATGAATCTGCAACTCACCTCGATCCTGCAGCTCGCGACCGAACGCAACGACGGCCGTTATGCGCGTTCACTCGGCATCAATGACTATTACTGGGGCGACAAAAACGTCTCTTTCCCACTCGGCCACATTCAGGCCGCGGGAGGCGTCTTGCAAGACGCCCTGTTTGCGGAGTCACCACCGGTGCTGTCCCTCGTCAGCAAGATGATTCCTGATTTTGGGCTGGAGCGACTGGCGTCCCGCTCGGTGGCTTGGTGGGCCATGTCTGAAGTCCTACCCGACACTCACAACAAGGTGTGGCTGAACAACGACCAGATCCGCATCAACTACATCCATAACAACCGTGAAGCCCATGATCGCTTGGTCTATCGCTGGATTGACACCCTCAAAGCGATTGAAGCCGACCCACTTACTCGGGTGGTAAGTACTGCGCCGACCCACCCCCGGGGCGAAGCGCCCTTAAGCGTTGTGGGCTACGCATGCGGGACCTGTCGCATGGGCACCGATGCAGCGGCCTCGGTGGTCGATGCCACAGGCAAGTGCCATGAACTCGACAATCTCTACATTGCCGACACGAGCGTCTTCCCAAGCTGTCCCAGTGTTGGACCGGGTCTGACCACCATCGCCTTAGCCCTGCGGCTAGCTGACACGCTCAGCCAGCGCATGACTTAATTCAACCGAAGGACGAAAGGGATCAGGCCATCGTCACAAACTCCTCTGAAACCGTCGGATGCAGGGCCATGGTGCGATCAAAATCGGCCTTGGTCGCACCCATCCCCACAGCGATTGCAGCCATCTGGATAATTTCAGCGGCATGTTCACCAACCATGTGACATCCCAGCACCTTCTCGCTGCTGGCCTCCAAAACCAGCTTCAACAAGCAACGGGGGCCTTGTTTAGGCAAAGCCTGAGCCATGGAGCGAAAACGCGCACGATGAACCACAACCTGATCCGCACCGAACTTGGCGATTGCTTCCTCTTCCGATAAACCCACGGTGGCCAGCTCAGGCTGACTGAAAACAGCACTCGCCACTAAGTCGTACTTCACCTGCCTCGGAGTGCTTCCATACAAGCTGTCCGCAAAGGCACGCCCCTCATCCACCGCGACTGGGGTGAGACAAATGCGATCGGTCACATCTCCAACAGCAAAAACATGGGCAAGATTGGTCGCTTGATCTGCGTCGACTGGAATACGCCGCCCCTCGACCAGCACGCCAGCAGCCTCGAGGCCTAGGCCTGAAAGGAATGGTTGACGACCTGTCGCCAAGAGGACCCCGCCACAGGGAAGGCGATCCCCGCTTTTGGTGACGACAGTTAAGTCGTTC
>QCUZ01000056.1:0-10635 GCA_003210555.1 Synechococcus sp. AG-683-A03
ATTGGCGTTGCCTATGGAGGAGCAATTTCTTGGTATTTTAGTTGGCGTATCGTTTACGCGAGCTTGGCACTGATTCAATTCATATCTTGGTTTCTCATTTTTCGATATCTCCCTAAAGATCAAGGCGACAAAAATGCATCGCTAGACTGGATAACATTCATTCTATGCAGCATTGGATTCGGCACATTTAGCATTTCTTTGATCTATGGGAATCAGCATGAATGGTTCCAAAGCAACACCTATATTTTATTGTTAGCAATTTCAATCGTTGGCCTTATCTTATTTTTTATTCGCTTCAGCAGCTCACCTCCCCTACTCAACCCAAAGGTTTTCTCTGACATTAATTTTGTCATAAGCAACATCAATATTTCAGTCATCCTTTTTTCGGTATATCTGATCTTTGCAATTGTGCCCGAATTCATGGTTGGTGTGACCCAAAATACAATCGCCACTTATTCAGGACCATTTTTCCTTTTTTCTGCAGCATCAACAATCACAATCTATATCTTCGCTCCAGGCATTAACTCTCACTACCTTGCAAGAACAGTTAAGTCGAGACGAATCATGTCAAGCCTAGGGGTTGTTGGATTCGGCTTAACCTCCTTATGGATGGCGCAGACGTCGTCTGCACAATCCAATCAAACCATCACAATTCAATTAATCCTACTTGGAATATCTTTTGGCTTTTTCTTTCATGAATTTTTGATGGCTTTTGCCACTGTCCCAGCTGAACTTGCAACAACAGCAAGCTCAATTACTTTGTTTGGTGGCAACCTAGCGAAAGTGTTTGGAGGAGCCTTAAGTGGTGGCATTGACACCGTATCCACTCAAGGAAGCTGGGAAAGATTTCGCAGCAATATTAGTCAAACAAACATCGAGCTAGAGACCTTTCGAGCTCCCTTCAACAATCAGATCATCGATGGGATTCATTCACAAGACTGGAGTCAAGCATCTCTTGAGATCATTAATCATTCTGTCGCTCAGCAAGCTGCTGTTGTGTCTTACATCAACCAGGCAACATTGACAGGCTGTCTTCTGATCTGCTTTGGAATCCTTCCTTTCTTACATAGAGAGAGCCAAGACAAATCGTAAAATCGCGGTAGAATAGAAAGAAGGTTTAAATTATTTAATTCGGGCTTACCCCCATTCAAGCTATGACAGAGAAGGATGCGATGGATAACAAAAATCGCAAGCTCATTCTCGCCGGCGGAATCCTTGGAGGAATTACAACGCTTGGATTAACAGGCTTTTTCGTTTACGGGCATTATTATCCCAATACTCCAGACGCGTACGTTCACGCATATACCGTCACTGTGGCACCCTATGTAGCTGGTTACATCAAAAACATCCATATTCAGCCCAATCAGTTCGTCAAAAAAGGAGAACTCATCTACGAGATTGTTCCTGACTCTTTTCAGATTATTGTTGACCAAAAAACAAGCAAACTTGAAGCCAGTAGGAAAAACTTAAAGAGCATGCATCAAGAGCTTCAAAAAGCAAAAGAAGACCTCAAAAGCAAAAAAGCATCTCGATGGCTTGTTGGCTTAAATCAGAAGCGTTACGCCTTCCTCTTAGACAAAGATGTTGTTTCCCTTGAGAAGGAGCAAGAACTTCAAGCCTCCACAATTGAAGCCGATGCAGACGTCACTAGGGCAAAAGCAGAGATTCGAAGGATTTCACAAAAGCTTCTTGAGCAGAAGTCATTAATCGAAGCCAATTCAAGTGAGCTAGGAACTGCAAAAATTAATTTCAACTACGCAAAATATTTCGCTCCTTTTGATGGTTTTATCAGCAACAAATTCACAATC
Organism: Synechococcus sp. AG-683-A03; assembly: GCA_003210555.1. Taxonomy (GTDB): domain Bacteria; phylum Cyanobacteriota; class Cyanobacteriia; order PCC-6307; family Cyanobiaceae; genus Synechococcus_C. Next base: position 1,809 of record QCUZ01000056.1, read on the forward strand.
AGAACGGGGCAGTATGTGAAGCCTGGTCAAGCTCTGTTCCAAATCGTCGACAATAGTCAATGGTGGGTTGATGCGAACTACAAAGAATCACAAATTCATCGAATTCGTCCCGGGATGAAAGCATCGATCAAGCTTGATATGTATCCAGGCAAGGAATTTGAAGGGACTGTCATTAATATCAGCTCAGGAAGTGGTGCTTATTACTCCCTTCTCCCACCTCAAAACGCCACAGGCAATTGGGTAAAAGTTCCACAACGTTTCCCCGTACGTATCAAGATAGAGCAATCAACCAAGCATCCACTACGTGCAGGATCGACAGCACACAGCACTATCAATACGGTTCAGATCATTAAGGACCCTAGCTCGAATCCGAAAGCTAATCCTCCAAGTTTGTAGGAATAAACCAGTTTGGTACTAAAGAATACGTCGCCTCATTACTAACATTCTCTCTTGCTTCTACTTTCCAACAACAGGTTCGGCCAAGATCACGTTCTCTCAAGTGTTCATTAGCCCAGTTCCACAAAAGCTGAGCTGTATTTTCCATTCCCACATTCTTCATCACGCGAAGATCTAAGGCTCCCTGCTCATGCAAAGATCGCCACTGCTCAAGCAAGGGATCATCATCATTGACCAAAAAAGTGTGATCAAACTGATCTCTCAGCTGTTTCTCTAAGGGACGCAAACTTGAGAAATCCACCACAAAGCCACATGCATCCAGCTCCTTAGCGGCAAACCAAAAGGTGAAGCTTCTGCTGTAGCCATGGACGAAATGACAATGTCCTTCGTGTTGCCACTGCCTATGGCAACAGGGATACCCCTCGAAATGCTTGCTGCAGGTGAAGCCGGCGGGAGGCAGAAACATCAGCTCGGGAAAGGGAGCACACTGCGGGAGAATTGACCTTGTCTACATCTACATGCACCGAGGCCCGATGCCAGCCGCTGATGTCGCCTTCATTAACGAACTTCGCTTCAATGACAAGGGGCTAATTCCTGCGATCGCTCAAGACTGGCTAGACGGAGCGATCCTCATGCAGGCCTGGATGAATCGTGCAGCGCTGGAGCTCACACTGAGTACTGGTGAAGTGCACTACTGGAGTCGGTCTCGACAAGAGATGTGGCATAAGGGGGCAACCAGTGGTCACATCCAACATCTCAAGGGTTTTCGCTACGACTGCGACGCGGATGTGATCCTCCTCACCATCGAACAAGCCGGAGATGTGGCGTGTCACACAGGAGCACGCAGCTGTTTTTATGACGATGGTCCTGTGCCTAGTGAAGGAGGACACGGGGCAGCCGCCCCTCCAGCCGATGCCTGCACCGAATTGATGCGAGTGATTGAGGATCGCCGCAACTGCCCGGATGAAGGCAGTTACACCAATCGATTACTCGAAGGGGGAGACAATCGAATTCTCAAAAAAATCGGTGAGGAAAGCGCAGAATTTGTCATGGCATGCAAGGACAACAACGCCAACGAGATCGCAGGGGAAGCCGCTGATTTGATTTTTCATCTCCAGGTGGCGTTAGCCCATCACAACGTCAGTTGGCGGGATGTTCAGGCCGTTCTTGCCAACCGCCGTGGAGCGCCTAGACGCTCTTAAGGCGTTAAAGGCAACGGCAAGCCAAATTGACTCGGCTGCTTTCGCATCCACTCCAAGGTGAGCTGATCTCGGGGGGACAGCTTCAACACTGGCGAAGCTCCTTGGACGGGTGCCATCGCATCACTAGGCACCGAGCTATGGGCCCACAACCCAAACGCATGTCCTAACTCATGAAGTGCTGTGGCCTGTTGAGACTCGGCTCTCAACTCAGGTGACACCATCACGGTGACCTGCGGCTCAAGACGCCACACTCCCTGCCGTTGCACCTCCAACACCTGAAGCACGCTTCTGCCATTGCTCGCGCGCCATCCATCAGCGAGACGTCGCCGGGGCGGCCTGCGTCGCTCTACTCGAATATGGGCCCGCTCAGGATCGTCAACGCGGATGATCGGCAACACAGCAGACCACTCATCAAGAGCACGATCCACAGCCCCGAACCATCGACTTTCCCAACGATTGGGCTCAACGCTTTCAGCTGGCTGAACCCAGACGCACCAGCGCGGCAAAACGGGAAATCCAGAGGAGCTAATCGCCAATCTGGAGCCATAGCCTGGGGCAGGAGTCAAATCATTGCGGCGCAACGGATCTGTTCTGATCTGCTGAGCCTGAGCTGGGGGACAGGGGTCAACTTGCATGCTTCAGATCACGACACCGGCAGTCCCACACCACGGGCCATCAGCGTTGCCAACAAGGGCACCAGTGCAAAACCCACCAGTTCAATGTTGACAATCCAGCCCAGTCGGGTGGCGAGAGCCTCGGACACTTTGGGGAGTTCACCCTTTCGCAGGGGAATCGCCCAGAGGATGTAGGTCACTGTGGGATACAACGACAAAGCACCCACGGATAGATACAGCCCGACCTTCCACCAAAACAAAGGATTGGTTGTGTAGAAATCGCTGCCTTGCCCGAAATACAGGACACGAAAGATGCCACTGATCAGCAGGGCCAAAGCGGCGATGCCGTAAATGATGTCGGTGATCACCATGGCCGTAGCTGCCCGACGATCCGGATCCGGACGCAATAAGCGACGTTCCACGACGAGAGCGGCAAAGCAAATCATGAAACTGAGGTAGTGCACATAGGCCACACCAGCGCTTTTGGCGATCTCTGGGGTCAGCAAAGTGGCCAGAGGCATAACAAATGATTCAGTGGGGCTGACCGTAGCTGCTGGCTTGCCACATTCGCTACGGCTAGGAGGGGTTGCAGGCCTTTGACTAAAGCGCAACAAAAAGAAATCATGGAGCAATAATGAATAACGAAAAAAACATGAATTAAGCTATAAACATAAATTCCGCAGTCTTTATTACGCAATCTGGATAGAAAGACTTTCGCCCTAAGTTCAAGAAAACCAGGAGTCACAGATGGTGAGTTCTCTGAGTGCTTTTCTCGGCGAAATCGGTCGGCATCAACTGTTGACGCCTGAACAGGAATTAACCCTGGGCCGCAAGGTGCAAGCCATGGCAGCTCTCACTGAGCGCTGCACGATGGCAGGTGGAGAGGGGGATGCATGCGTTTACAACGACGAAGAAAAGCGCACGATCAAGCGAGGAGAAAAGGCAAAAAATCAAATGATTACTGCCAATTTAAGGTTGGTTGTGAATCTTGCGAAGCGATATCAAGGCAAGGGTCTTGACCTTCTTGATCTAATCCAAGAGGGCACACTTGGATTGACTAGAGCCGTTGAAAAATACGATCCCACCCGGGGGCATCGGTTTTCCACCTACGCCTATTGGTGGATACGTCAAGGCTTGAACCGAGCCCTATCAACACAAAGTAGAACCATTCGCATTCCTGTGAATGTCAATGAAAAACTGACGAAATTACGCGCGGCCAAAGCGCGACTCATGCAGAGCAATGGACTTGCACCATCCGCGGAGCAATTGGCCGAAAGCATGAAGTTGCCAATCAGCGAAGTCGAGGACTTGTTGGGCTGTGAACTACGCAGCGTCACCGTGAGCTTGCAGGGTGTGGTCAAGTCGAAATCCGATCCTTCCGAGCTGGTGGATGTCCTTCCAAGCGATGAAATTCCGCCAATGGAGCGGGCTGAAATCGCCGAGCGCACGGACTCCGCATGGAAGCTGCTCGACAATTCGAACCTGACTCCCAAAGAGAGAACGATCGTCATGCTTCGGTTTGGGCTTGATGGAAGCCACGAATGGCGCACTCTTGCCGAAGTCGCCAGACAGATGAATTGCAGCAGAGAATATTGCCGTCAGGTGGTGCAAAGGGCCTTACGCAAACTGCGTAAAACCAGCATTCAGCACGGCTTAGTGGAACCCGCCCACTAAGAATTCAGCGAATTAAGTGATAGTAGAGAGAGTTTGAATACCCAAGGCTGCATCGTTCATGACTGATGCCTCTTCCTGCACTGATTCCGTTTTTGAAGCTGACGTGATCGACAGCTCCGTCATCGATGAGGGAGTTTTTCAACGCCTACTGAGGCGCGCGGGAAGAACGATTGCAGCTCCAGCCCTCGAAGCCCTTGAGATGGTGCTGGATCAGACCACCCCTGCTCAGGCCAGGCTCACGATGCTGGCAGCGCTGACCTACCTCCTCATACCGACCGATCTCATCCCCGACTTTGTGCCCGTCGCCGGTTTCAGCGATGACCTCGTTGCATTGACAGCTGTGATCGGCTTATGCAGCAAACACATCACACCGGACATTCGTCTACGGGCACGACGCAGACTGGATCGATGGTTCCCCCTGGGACGCTCATGAACCCCTGGTCTCCCGACGTTGAGGAAGAGCTGGCCGCAGTTCTCAAAGATTGGCTGAAACAGCAGGGTCGAACCCAAGCCGATCTTCGCCGCAGCCTCCGAGCAACTTCAACGCGTATGCCCGCTTTGATGGAAGTGCTGGAGCGAGAGCATCGCCTAGGAGGATTGCCCAGGCTCGCGGCGAAGCTCTGCAGCATCGAAGCTGATTGGATCAACAACGCACCCGCCCATGCCAACGCTTCCGCAGGCGACTTAACGACGGACTCGGATCCATTTGGCCAACTCGATCTCCTTCTGCGCGAAATCCGCGACGATCGCGGCAACTGAACGAAATCACAGGCAAAGTGGTCTTAGATGCCTTCCTGCCTTGCGTTTATCCGCTTCCCTCGTCTTCAGCGTCGGACTCATGGCTGGTGCTGGTCTCTATGTTGTCGCCCCCCAGATGGCGCAGGCTCAATCGGAAACATGGCTGCTTGGACCCAACAGCCGATCAGGGCAAGGCAGCACTGTGGTGCCAACGGATTGCGTCACGGGAGACGACGGTTCGATCACCTGCAATACCAAGATCGAAAACCCTGCAGGAACGACCCCTGCCAAGCCTTACTACAACCCATTCACCAACTGATCAGCCGTGCCTCAGGCCCGTCGCAAGCGTCGATCCTTCCTTCTGCTCGTCGACTCCGCAGAGCAACAAGTAGCCAAGCTGCTCACGGTCATCACGGCCGTCGTGATTGTTGCAGCCCTCATTCAACTCACGATTCGAGTCAGCCTTGCTCTGATTTATACCGATGGCAATTCCTATTGGCTCGGCGATGGACTCATCAAAATTCTTGGAGATCTCCTAACCGTCCTGATTGCTCTTGAAGTTCTTCAGAACGTCACCAGCTACCTCAGGAAACATGTCATCCAGATTGAGCTCGTTCTCGTAACGGCTTTAACGGCTGTTGCTCGAAAAGTGATTGTTTTACCTGCTGGATCTGAAAACAAACCACAACTTCTTATTGGGCTTGGGATTGCTTCGATTGCCCTTGCAGGCTCCTACTGGCTCGTTAAACGCTCAAGCCCTTTTGATTCAGCGGCAAGAGCGGAGGACTGGAGTTCACAGACCAATACAGAGCGAGCCATAAAGTCCCAGGATTCGGATCTGTCCTCACCAGGCGGTGGCGACGATGGGCAGCAATCAGGAGCTGATCACCGGCGCTGAGATCGACCCATTCATCGGGATCCTTGAATTGCAATCTGGCGCTACCACGCATCACAGTTAGCCACTCGTTTTCAACCTGGTCGTACCAGAATCCCTCGGGGCTGAAAGCCGCGCATGACTCGATTCGCATCAACCGCCAACCAGGACCTTGGCAAAGCATGCGCTCTTGCTCCTCTCCAGGTTCCAAGCCCTGCCCGAGAAACAAGTTGTTAGGCGGTCTGTCGATAACTTCTCCTTCTTCATCCCCCCAGCGGCGAGCAATCTCAAACCCCCACGACCGGGCAAGTTGCACGACTGAGTTGTGATCGTCACAAGCAGCGAGCTGCTGACGGCGCTCAGGATGCTCGTGAAGTGACTGAACCAAGCCATTCAGGTGATTCACCTTCTTCAGGAATCGCTGAAGATCCTTTTCGGCCAATTGGAAGTTCCATGAATTCTCTAATCCTGCCAACAATCGAGACAAGCATCAGCACGCCGACGAATAAGGAAGCAAACTATTGCTCTACCAGCATCTGTGAGCATGATTCGACTCCTCTCATCAGTCTTGCTTGCCGTGATGCTGTTGTGGCCATCAACTGCACTTGCCGTTGAGTCGGGAGCCTCATTATTTCAAAACAATTGCGCTAGCTGCCACCCCAATGGCGAAAACATTATTCGTCGAGGGCGCACACTCAAGATCAAAGCATTAACAAAACGTGGGCTCGATAGCAGCGAGGCCATCGCGCAAGTTGCCCGAGAAGGAATCGGACAAATGAGTGGTTACGCCGATGTCCTTGGTGAGGGTGGGGATGTGGTTGTGGGCGAATGGGTTTGGCAACAAGCTCAAAAGGCCTGGATCCAGGGATAAACATCCAGCTGAGTCCAAATCCCTTCACGCCAATACACGTCTTGCTCAAGCAGGGCACAAACGCTGGCTTTACTGTCTGATTCAAAGATCGCAAAGACGTGAGTGCTTCCTTCTGTAGGGCCCAGCGTGATTAATGTTCCCTGGTCTTTAAGAGCACGTAGTCCAGCAAGATGCTCATCGCGAAAAGGCTCACGCTTTTGAAGTGCGCCATCACAATATGTACCCCAAAGAACGAAGCGTGCCATTGGTCAATCCCTCTTTAGGACTTTTGTTGACAATAGAGTGTCATCTTTAAACGGCACAAATCACTTGTATTCATTGAATCGTTATTGACAATTGCCTTAAGCAGTGACCAACTAATTTCGATGCCGATAGAGCAACAGTTTCTATCAGCAAGCCAGATCATCATCCAGCAGCATCCCTCAGTTGCCTGCAAAACTCTCCAGCCTCCAGTGCGGCTTTCCCTGGCGCTGCGGCAGCGATGCGTTTCACCAGAGCACTGCCAACAATGGCACCATCAGCTCCCCACTGTTTCACTTGCAAAACTTGTTCAGGGCCAGAAATCCCAAACCCAACAGCCACCGGACCGCTATTGCAGGCTTTTAAGTCACTCACCAATGACGCAACACGATCCTGGAGCTTCACGCGCTCTCCGGTCACACCGGTCACACTCACCAAATAAGTGAAGCCACGGCTGGAATCAGCAATGCGCTTCATCCGATTTTGTGGTGTTGTCGGTGCAACGAGCAGCACCAAATCCAATCCAAACGTCGCAGCCAAAGGCGACAATCTCTCGGCTTCCTCCAAAGGAAGATCAGGCACCACTAGGCCTGCAGCACCTGCAGCAGCAGCTTCCGCAAAAAAGCGCTCCGGCCCTCGATTCAGTAGCGGGTTGGTGTAAGTAAACAGAATCACAGGCATGCTGAGCTGATCTTTCAACCCAGCCAACATCTCGATCACTTTCGCTGGCGTGGTCTTTTGCTCCAAAGCCCGAAAGGCAGCAGCCTGAATCACAGGGCCATCAGCCAATGGATCCGTGTAAGGGATACCCAGCTCAACAATGTCTGCACCATTGGCTTGAAGGCTCAGAAGCACGTCAGCAGTAGCGCTCAAATCTGGATCCCCTGCCATCAAAAATGGCATCAATGCCATGCGTTGTTCCTGAGCCGTTCGGGAGAAAACCGCTTCAATCCTCGAAATTTGATCCGTCACAGAAAGCAGAGGGTCTGATTAACGGAGCCTACGGTTCTGTGGTCTGTTCCGATTCGGACGGATCCAAATTGAGAGATGCAAGCAAGGCTTGCTGCTCATCAGGGCTTAGGGCATCAAAACGAGCCTGAAGCTGCTCCGTTGTGAGTTGGTCGTACCCCTTTCTGTAGCGGCGTCGCTGCTGCATGTACGTCATGTTTCCCGTCACAACCCTGAAGAGGTAGGAGCCTGTCCAACCCACAACAATCACCACCAACACAGCCTCAGCAGCGATTCCTGCTGAAAACCCCTCAAACCCTGCAGCCTTAAACAGCCAGAATCCAACTCCACCTGCGAGTAAGAGACCCAGGCCAAGCTTGAGAACACCTGCACGCGTCAAGGGACTTAAACCTCTCCTTGACCGCTGAGGCGGAGATTAAGGAATGGTGCGAACACAATCATTCCTGGGAAGAAGAAAAACACCAGCCCATACACAGAGAAGCGCTCAATCTTCCCCATGACATGCCAGCGCCGATTCATCCAGAAAAAGAGTGCGAGTGGCATCACGACTAGGTAGAGGCCACCCAAAGCCGCATAGCCACCGATCACAAGCAGCGTGTCTAAGGAGACCGAAGACAGGAGATTCTCGATGGACACAGAAGACGACCTGGTTGGGGTGAATCTAAGATGTCGGAGCGAGCCTGCATGGCACGCGGGGGCGTGGCGGAATCGGTAGACGCACGCGACTTAAAATCGTTTGGGCAGAAATGTCTGTGGGGGTTCAAGTCCCCCCGCCCCCATTAGGCCTGACGTGGTCAAGGCCGAGCACACTTCCTAACTTGAGAGCTCGCACCGATCGGTCGAGTGATGTCCAGTTCCGCCAACGCGATCTCGACCCAAAAGAGTGAAGACCCCCCTCATGAGATTCAGCGCTGCAAAGAGCGTGAGTCTGGGCAGGTTGCCTGGGATTTATGGGGGACCTACCTCAGCGACCGTCAATGGGGCACCGTTCGGGAGGATTATTCCGCTGATGGCAATGCTTGGGAGTCATTTCCCTTCGACCAGAGTCATTTACGCACCTACCGCTGGGGAGAGGACGGCTTACTTGGCTTGAGCGACGTTCAAGGATTGCTCTGCTTCGCGCCTGCACTGTGGAACGGTCGCGATCGAATTCTCAAAGAACGCTTATTCGGCCTAGGGAATCCCGAAGGCAATCACGGTGAAGACATCAAGGACACGATGTATCACCTGGCAGGCACACCAACCTGCA
>QCUZ01000057.1:0-10551 GCA_003210555.1 Synechococcus sp. AG-683-A03
ACCTCGACTCCACCGGCTTTGCCTGGTGGGCCGGTAATGCTCGTCTCATTAACCTGTCTGGCCGACTGCTAGGTGCCCACGTGGCCCACGCTGGTCTGATGGTGTTCTGGGCTGGCGCCATGATGCTGTTCGAGGTGAGTCACTTCACCTTCGATAAGCCGATGTATGAGCAGGGCCTGATCCTGTTCCCACACGTGGCCACTCTTGGCTATGGCGTTGGTCCTGGTGGTGAGGTCACAAACCTCTACCCCTTCTTTGTTGTTGGTGTTTTGCACCTGATCAGTTCTGCCGTGCTCGGACTCGGCGGCCTGTATCACGCTCTTCGTGGTCCGGAGATTTTGGAGAACTACTCCACCTTCTTCTCCCAGGATTGGCGCGACAAAAACCAGATGACCAACATCATTGGTTATCACTTGATCCTTCTTGGTGTTGGCTGCCTGCTCCTGGTCTTCAAGGCCATGTTCTTTGGTGGCGTGTATGACACCTGGGCACCAGGTGGTGGAGATGTTCGTTTGATCACGAACCCCACCCTTGATCCGGGTGTGATCTTCGGTTATCTCTTCCGCGCTCCCTTTGGTGGCGAAGGCTGGATCATCGGTGTGAACTCCATGGAGGACATCATCGGTGGCCACATCTGGCTTGGTTTGACCTGCATCTTCGGTGGTATCTGGCACGTCATCACCAAGCCTTTCGGCTGGGTGCGTCGCGCCTTCATCTGGAATGGTGAGGCCTACCTGAGCTACAGCCTTGGCGCTTTGAGCTTCATGAGCTTCATCGCTTCGGCCTACATCTGGTTCAACAACACCGCATACCCCTCTGAGTTTTACGGCCCGACCAACGCCGAATCCTCTCAGGCACAAAGTTTCACCTTCCTCGTGCGTGACCAACGCATGGGCGCCAACATCGGTTCGGCCATGGGCCCAACAGGTCTTGGTAAGTACCTGATGCGTTCACCAACCGGTGAAATCATCTTCGGTGGTGAAACCATGCGTTTCTGGGACTTCCGTGGTCCTTGGTTGGAGCCCCTTCGTGGACCCAACGGCCTAAGCCTCGACAAACTTCAGAACGATATTCAGCCTTGGCAAGTTCGCCGCGCCGCTGAATACATGACCCACGCTCCTAACGCGTCGATCAACTCTGTTGGAGGCATCATCACCGAGCCCAACTCGGTGAACTTCGTGAACATTCGTCAGTGGCTCGCCGCGACGCAGTTCATCCTTGCTTTCTTCTTCCTTGTCGGTCACCTCTGGCATGCAGGCCGCGCTCGCGCTGCTGCTGCTGGTTTCGAAAAAGGAATCGATCGTCAAGCAGAGCCCACTTTGGCTATGCCTGACCTCGACTGATCATTCACTGATCAAGCATCTCAACCCCTTCCGCAAGGTGGGGGTTTTTTATTGGCCCAACAGAAGCAGTCTCAGAACCCAACGTCCAGCAGGGAATAACTTTTTGGTGCTCGGCCCTTTTCACCAGGGGCAGCTGGCGTCACAGATAGCGATTCAGCGCGTCTGAGGTCGTCAGACGTGAAGTTCACCTCCTCAACACTGAGCTCACTGAACGCTTCTTGAGGCGTTGCATCAAAGGATTTTTGAAGGGGTTCAAAAGCAAACGCAGGCCCAACTCCAGCCGTGAGGATCAGCAGTGAACAACAACGGCAAAGCAGGCGGGTCATGGTGCACGGGACGCAGGGGATGCCTTTGCTTTAGCTACGACGAGAGGAAAATGACAACGGCATTAGGAGCGCGCAAGCCAACGTCGCAACAAGGGAAGGCTGAGTCCGATCACATTCGAATAGCAGCCTGCCAGTTGCTCCACACAGCAGCCACCGCGTCCTTCAAGTGCAAAACCTCCAGCGCACTGCAGCGGTTCTCCGGAAGCGACGTAAGCATTGACTTCCGCATCCGTGAGATTTGAAAACTGCACACGGGTCGTGACACACGTGCCCTGAATCTCAGGCGCTTCACCGTTTCTTAAAAGTGCAAGCGACATAGGCACTAAACAGTGCCCGGTATGCAACTCAGCCCACTTCCCGCGCATCCGTTGCCAGCGCGCGATTGCCTCTTCCGCATCCACTGGCTTACCAAATACTTCGCCCTCAAATGCGAGCACCGAATCACAACCGAGAACAGACTGAATCGATGGATAGAACTCCGCGCTCTGCTCAAGCGTCTCCTTTACAGCAGAGGCCTTGGCTTCAGCCAACAGCTGCACCAACTGAACTGGATCAGGGTGGTGAATCTGATCTTCATCCACACCGCTCACCATGACCTGATGGGGAATCTGAGCTTGCTCCAACAGACGGCGCCTAGCTGGAGAGGCGGATGCCAAAAGCAACAAAACAAACAACCAATATTCATCAGTTTGATACTGGTGATCGCAAAACGGCCTGAGCCAATCAATATCCCCGGTCTTCTGGCCACACTCAGGGGAAAGTGGGAAGAGAATGATGCTCGCAGCGGCAAGGTCGTGACCCTATCCACCACCCTGGTATCGGAACGAGCCTTAAAACGGGCACGTCAGGCCATGCTCTGTCTGCCATTTCGCCGCGCGTTCTATAGCGACCTCGAACACGAAGCACGCAGCAGCACGCAGCTCAGCAGCCAAAAAAATTGGATGGCCATTAGCCATAAGCCTCTCTCACGCTCGAGCACAGAAGATGACTTGATCTGGTTGATCCAAGTGGGCGTACTGCGCAGGGAAGTGGATGGCCAAGGGCTCACAGAGCGGGTGCGGCTCACTCCGATGGGACGAGACCTCCTCGATGGTTGGAAGGGTGAAATTCCAAATGCTGATGCCTTACAAGTCGTGCATCACTGGCTACGCCGGCATCGTCCGCGATTATGACATCGTCTCAGTAGGAATTGAGCCGTCAACGGCTCATAAATTTGAAACTATTAAACGCCAAAAAAGCGACATTCTCATAAGGTTGGGCGTTATTCATAGGTCTTTCCAGAGAGTGATTGCCAAACGCTCAACATTAAAAACCATTTTGCTGATTGCAGAACGCGATGGCCAACGTTGCGCAGGTCCTGTGCTGATCGCCGGCGTGGCTGTGGGGGTAGGGGTGATCCAGCTCTCAACTGACACCCTCAAACAATCCAGCCATTTGAGTTTGCAATTGCTCAGTTTGTTGGTGCTTGAGCTGATGGGCCCGCTGATGGTGAGTGTGCTGGGAATGGCCCTGTTACTCCCACGCTGGATCGATCGGGTGGCTACAACAGGACATCGCGCTTGGCGCCGCTCCGTTCCAGGAGCTGCCTTGGTCAGCATTGTGCTGATGCTGATGTTTTTCAGTGCTTCTCTACTAGCAGGGATCCTGATCACCCCCCGCAGCGAATTGGGAGTGAAGCTGATGGAGATTTTGGCAAAAACCAGCTTTTTGGATTTAATGCGTTCCCTCTTGCGTTCTGCCGGTTTCCTTTCAGCACTCTGCGCCTGGTGTCAGTGGAGAGCAGAAGAACCTCTGCATCAAGGACATCGCAAGACTTATATCGTCAGCAATTTATTGATGGAAGGTTTGATGATCGGTATCGGTTTGAAGCTGACCTGGTTTCTTGTGAGCCAACTTCTTCCCTTACAAAACTCGGCGACATGACACTTCCTCACAAAACACAAGGTCAACAAAGAGACCGTCTTCTTTTCCTGGGATCAGGGCTATTGCTTGTCATTGCTGTCTTAATGGGATTTGCGAAAGCACAGCGCTGGGGCACCCGGTATATCGACGTCTACATCCAGTCAAGTGATGTTAATGGATTGACCAACGGGGAAGACATCCGCATCGCCGGCATTGTTGCGGGTCAAGTAGGAACTATGCGCCTCAACGATCAAGGCGAAGTGAAGGTAACACTCAAGATTGAAGCCAATAAATCACATCTAATCGGACCTTCAAGCAAGGCAAGTCTTGCCAAAGAAGGGTTGATCGGAGAGCCCTATCTCGTGATCACAGCCGATCCCAGACCTCGAGAACAAGCCGAAGAAATTAAAGGCTTAAGAATCAGCTATGAAGAGCCCATCAATATCAATAAACTTGTAAAAAAACTAGCAAGTTCTCAACAGCTGTTGAATGTCACCCTGAGAAACACCACGGCCTTAACAGCAGCAGACGGGAGCATCAGCACAGCCTTCAATTCCACCCGACGCCTTGCGGAGTCGTTGCAGAAAGAAGTGGCAGCAACCGCTCCTGCAGTGCGGGAATCCATGACCAGCGTGGCCAAGGATGTTCATGCCGTCAGCAACTCCACCCAAGCAGTAGAACAAGACGCCCGATCCCTTATCGAGGAAACACAGCCTTTAGTGGTGGAGACACTCAAAGATGCCGATCGCCTGACCCGTTCTAGTCAGGAATTAATCGACATCCTGCGCAACCTTTTCGGCCCCTGGTTAGAGCCTGCAGATGGCCACGACAACACCCCCAAGACACATGAGCGAATCACCAGATAGGAGTCATCCGTCTGGGATTCACAGCCCGCCAAGAATGAATATCACAAGCAATAATGAAAAAAGATGGCGTTCGCAACAACGATTTTTTGCGTATCAAGCGATCAACAGAAACTGATTCCAAGCTGAGGTTTCTCCTTGGAAAGACTTCAGGGTGAGAATGACGACTGAGTCATTGCCCTATTCCCCTTGCAGCGCCCCCCTGATGGTGCTTGGCACCTCGAGTGGTGCTGGCAAAACACTGATGACAGCAGCTCTGTGCAGGGTGCTGAAACGACATGGAGAGCAACCCTTGCCCTTCAAAGGGCAAAACATGAGCAATAACGCCTGGGTGGATGCATCCGGAGGCGAAATGGCCTATTCCCAAGCGATGCAGGCCTGGGCCGCCAAACTCGAACCCTGCTGCGCCATGAACCCGGTGCTGCTCAAGCCGAAAGGAGACAGCACCAGCGAAGTGATCCACTCTGGGCACAGCGTCGGCACTGCCCGAGCCGAGCACTACTACCGCGATTGGTTTCGCCCTGGATGGGCAGCCATTCGCAGCGGGTTAGCCGAACTCCAACAACAATGGCCCCAGGGACGATTAGTGCTGGAAGGAGCAGGCAGTCCTGTGGAGGTGAACCTGCAAAGGCGTGACCTCACCAACCTGAGGCTGGCGCAATATCTGCGAGCCAATTGCTTGCTCGTTGCTGACATCGAACGGGGAGGTGTTTTTGCGCAAATCGTTGGCACCCTCGCCTTGCTTCGGCCCGTCGAACGCCACCTCGTCAAAGGGATCTTGATCAACCGCTTTCGAGGTCGCCGAGAACTCTTCGATGAAGGAAGAACCTGGCTCGAAGACAACACCGGAGTGCCGGTGCTTGGCGTCATGCCCTGGCTCAACGATGTCTTCCCACCGGAAGATTCCCTCGACCTACTCGAGCGCAAACCAACGCGAGGAGCAACTGATCTCGAGATTGCCGTGCTCAAGTTGCCTTCCCTCAGTAACTTCTCTGATCTTGATCCGCTTGAAACCGAGCCCTCAGTGAAGCTGCGCTGGGTCGCCCCAGGCGAAGATCTTGGCCAACCTGATGCCGTTGTGATCCCAGGCAGCAAACAAACCCTCCGCGACCTTGCCGCAATCCAGAACAGCGGATTAGGAAAAGCACTTTGCTCCTTCGCCGCAATCGGTGGACACATCTTTGGCATCTGCGGCGGGATGCAGATGCTGGGCGATGAACTTTGCGATCCCGAGGGTCTAGAAGGCAGTGCCCCAGCAGGCCGCAACAGCCAAGAAGGCCTGGGCCTCCTACCGCTTCATACGGTGTTTTCCGCAGACAAAGCGCTACAACAGCGCAGCAGTGTGGCCCGATGGCCTGCAGGAAGCAGCGCTCTCACGCTCGAGGGATTTGAACTGCACCATGGCCGCACCACAGGATCTGAAACCTGCCAAATGCTGTGCCTTGATGCCGGTCTTGGCTGGGTGAATCCCATCGGAGAGCAGGGAGGTGTTGTGGCAGGGACCTATCTCCATGGGGTGTTTGAAAGTGGCCCTTGGCGGAGACGCTGGCTGAATCAGTTGAGGGAGCGCAAGGGATTGCCCCCGCTCAGTGAACAGCAACCGCATCACAGCCGGCAGCGAGATGCCCTGCTTGATCGTCTCGCGGATGCCTTCGAGCAACACATCAACCTCGAGCCACTGCTAGCCAGCTAAATGGCTGAAACCTTTCGAGATTTGAGGCTCGTTAGGGTGAATTCAGAACTGAAGCAGTCGGTACTGCATCCGCCCGAGGGTGTCGTTTTGCCTTCAACGCCACCATGGGGAACAAGCCGTCGACCATCACAATCCAATGGCCCAATGGAAGCCAAAGCGTTTGTTCCCAAGGTGATGACTGGCTGAGCGCTGCTCAAGCGGCAGGAGTGCACATCCCTACAGGTTGTCTCGGTGGGAGTTGTGGCGCATGCGAAATCGATGTCAATGGTCAAACGGTGCGTGCCTGCATCAGCACGGTGCCAGCTTCAAGCTCCGGCTCCCTCTCCGTGGAATTCGCCACAGACCCCTACTGGTAATTGATCAATGGGCGTGATCGCGGGGTTGGTCGCAGCGCTGGCTTGGACCCTGGCCAGCAGCCTTTGGCGTGGCCTCTCCACCTCATTAACGGCCCTCGAACTCAATGGGCTTAAAAACGTCATCGCCTGTGCCTTGCTGCTTCCAGTGCTGTTGTTCCTGCCGTGGATCAACGAGAGCCAAGCACTGCTCTGGCTGTTGATCAGCGGTGGACTCGGCATCTCCTTAGGAGACAGCTTTTACCTGGCAGCCCTGCGGCGTCTTGGCACAAGACGCACCCTCACACTTGAGTCGTTGGCACCCTTGATTGCATCCCTCGGCGGCCTTGTCGTGATGGGAGAACGCATTGAAGTTCAAGCTTGGCTGGGAGCCGCCATGGTGTCCTTATCGGTTTTGCTTGTGGCGCGTCAAAGTCCACCCGATGGAACGCGCCAGCGAGACCGCGCTCGCCACGTGCAATGGCAGGGAATTGTGTTTGCCCTACTTGCCGTGTTGTGTGGAGTCAGCGGAGCAGCCCTCTCCCGCAGCGTTTTAATCAGCACGGATTTAACGGCATGGCAAAGCGCAGCAACACGCCTGCTGGGAGGGTTGCTGCTCTTGCTGCCGTGGCTACGGCTCCGCACGCTGTTTCCCAAACCTCGACCAAAGCAGCGACGCTGGCCAAGAGTGCTGTTGGCCACGGTGCTCGGCACCAATATGGGGATCGTGTTGCAGCAAGTGGTGTTGAAGCAACTACCACTCGGTATCGGCATCACAGTGCTCAGCACGGCCCCAGTGATGGCGTTGTTGGTGGCAGCACCGGAAGGCGATCATCCACGAGCAGCTGGAGTGTGCGCATCACTCCTGGCGGTGAGCGGAATTGCCTTGGCCGTTCTCGCCTAACTCGCGGGGTCAGCCAACGCCCTTCTACGGTTCAGCTATTGACAAAGCGTTCATGAAAGCCCGCCGCTTGGTTCCACTGATCGGCTCCGTTCTGGCCCTCATAGCCATGGTGGCTTGGATCGGTGAGATCGATCTGGGCCTCAATGAATCGCTGCAGACCCCAACGAAGGAGCAGCAATGAGGTCTCAAGCAACCTATTTCGGTGCCAATGGCTGGCTTTTAGAAATCGCCGATTGTCGTGTCCTGGTCGACCCCTGGCTCAGTGGACCATTGGTGTTCCCACCAGGTGCCTGGATGCTGCGCGGCGAACTTCCGCACCCCTGGCCTGTTCCCGACAATCTTGACCTACTCCTACTCACGCAAGGGCTAGCGGATCATTGCCACCAACCCAGCCTGGAACTGCTTCCACGCAACCTCCAGGTGGTGGGCTCGACAGCTGCCGGAAAGGTGGTGAAACGCTTGGGGTTCGAGCACATTGAAATTCTCAAGCCAGGTGACACTTGCACCGTCAAGGGTCTCAACATCGAAGCCACAGCTGGAGCTGCCGTTCCCAATGTGGAAAACGGATACCTGCTTGATTGGAGCGATGGGTCGCTCTATCTCGAGCCCCACGGCGTTCTCGACGCAAAGCTGGCGGCCCGTCCGGTCGACACCGTGATTACCCCAGTGATCGACCTCGGCTTACCGCTAGCCGGAGACTTTATTACTGGTGCAAGCGTGCTTCCAGACTTGATTCAACGCTTTACTCCGCGCACGGTGCTCGCCAGTACAACGGGCGGAGACGTGACTTTCACCGGATTGATCAGTGCCCTGCTGAGTTCAGCCAAAATCAAAGAAAAGCCTGATCCACATGTTGTCACCCCAGTACCTGGCGAGCCTGTCCTACTAGAACGACACGCTTGAAGCTCAGAACGATCTACGCGGCTAAACCGTAGTTATCTCTGGACCGAGCCGTTATGGCCCTTGCACAGACCTTGACTCAACTCGAGATCCAGACTCAAGGGAAAGGGTTCACCAGACTGAATGAGCGGATTGAAACCTGGCTCGGGAGCAAGAACATCGAGCAAGGGGTTTTGCACCTCACCTGTTTACACACCAGCTGCAGCATCACGATCAACGAAAACACAGATCCACGCGTTCTCAATGATTTAGCCGCCTGGATGGAGGCTGTCGTCCCACAGGACGGGAAAGGACCCGCGGACGCCAAAGGCCAGCGTCGGCGATATCTCCATGACGATGAAGGCGATGACGACATGCCTGCTCACATCCGAACGGCACTGACCAGTCAGACCATGACACTCAGCGTTCAAAACGGTCGCTTGCTGCTGGGTACCTGGCAAGCGGTGTATCTCTGGGAACATCGCCAACTCGGAAGCAGGAGACGCATCGCTTGCCACTGGATTGGAGTAGAGCAGGCAACATCAGCTCAGGCATTTCCAACGCCTTCAACAACAACGCAAACAGCCAGCAACCAAACCCTGCTCAATCTGCGCAACGCAACGCGTCTGAATCAACAAATTCAGGACAGGATTCATCCCGAAGCCTGGGCTGAAGATGGTGGCAATCCAACTGACGTTGACCTATTGATCGACCGATTGCATGAGATCAGCGACTCATAAGTCCTGAACAAAGAGTTCGCTTAGCCGGCAGCAAGCTCACAGGGCTATGGCTCTCCAAGCCAAACTATTCAAAAGGGCATGCAAGCAATGGAACCGATCACCTGGCTGATCATCACTTGGGCCACCTATGGAGCCCATCGCACCACTGCGGCATTGGAAAAAGTTCCCCAAGCTTCGCGAGATCAGTGCGAAGCCAACGCCGCATTAATTAAGGCATGGCAGCCCAAAGCAAGCACCCTCTGCATTGAAGGACTGGGCTCGCTCTAATCAGCTTGCAAAGTCATACCACTCCATCACGTTGCCGATGAGGCCGGCGATTAAGACCCTCGCTTTCGATGGGGGTCTCGATCCATGTCCGTGTTGTGTCTGCATCAACTCAGCTGCCCCGAATCTCCACATTGGACGATCGGGCCAGTTTGAACTCACGTGGCTAGAGAGAGTTCAAACTCCCTAACGCTGATGTGCCTACTGGCTGCTCTGGGCCTATTTGTTCCCAGGTTGATTCTGATTCTTCTCTGGTTTGTGAATGCGCCCTTTGTACTCGGCCCCTTCAGTGACTTACCTCTCCCAGATTTTGTTGCACCCTTGATTGGTTTGGTGATGTTGCCCACCACCACCCTGGGGTACTGCTGGGCGAGTGCTTCGTATGGTGGAATCAGTTCATTTAGCGGACTCTTGATTGTAGGGATTGGTTTGTTAATTGATTTGTTTTTGTCGGCTGGTCCGGCATTCTTCTTCTCCCCACGGCCTACCTCTCCATTGGTGGCTGGTTAACGGGAACCACCTTTGTAACTTCCTGGTACACCCACGGCATCGCGTCGTCGTACCTCGAGGGTTGCAACTTTCTCACCGCTGCTGTGTCCACCCCCGCTGATGCGATGGGTCACAGCCTTCTCTTGCTCTGGGGCCCAGAAGCCCAGGGTGATTTTGTCCGCTGGTGTCAGCTTGGAGGCCTCTGGGCTTTCGTTGCTCTCCACGGCGCCTTCGCACTGATCGGCTTCATGCTGCGTCAGTTCGAAATTGCTCGTCTCGTCGGCATTCGTCCTTACAACGCCATCGCCTTCTCAGGTCCGATTGCGGTGTTCGTCAGTGTCTTCCTGATGTACCCCTTGGGACAGAGCAGTTGGTTCTTTGCGCCCTCCTTTGGTGTGGCTGCAATTTTCCGCTTCCTGTTGTTCCTCCAGGGCTTCCATAACTGGACCCTGAATCCATTCCACATGATGGGAGTGGCCGGCATTCTTGGCGGTGCACTGCTTTGCGCCATTCACGGCGCGACTGTGGAAAACACCCTTTTTGAGGATGGTGAACAGTCGAACACCTTTAAGGCGTTTGAACCCACCCAGGAAGAAGAGACCTATTCGATGGTCACCGCCAACCGTTTCTGGAGCCAAATCTTCGGAATTGCGTTCTCCAACAAGCGTTGGCTGCACTTCTTCATGCTGTTCGTGCCAGTGATGGGCCTGTGGACCAGTTCCATCGGCATCATCGGTCTTGCACTCAACTTGCGTGCCTATGACTTCGTGTCACAGGAAATCCGCGCTGCTGAGGATCCTGAATTTGAAACCTTCT
>QCUZ01000058.1:0-10533 GCA_003210555.1 Synechococcus sp. AG-683-A03
CTCCCGCTGTGGCGGGCTCAGCAGTGCTGTTTTTTGCAGGAATTGCTTTTTCCTGGTGGGCGCTGATTCCTGCAGCCCTTGGCTTCTTAGTGAGTTACGGGGCTGATGTGGTGGAACCGATTTGGTCAATCGAGCGCTATCTCGATTTTGTGCTTCTGCTGATGCTCTCCACGGGATTGGCATTTCAATTGCCCGTCTTGCAGTTGTTGCTTGGATTGTTTGGCTTAGTCCGTTGGAAGCGGATGCTCTCGGCCTGGCGTTGGGTCGTATTGCTTGCTGCGCTTGCAGGAGCCGTATTAACTCCATCCACCGATCCGATCACGATGTCGCTGCTCGCCGGGGCGATTTCAGGCTTGTTTTTCGTTGGTGTGGCTCTTGTCGCGGCCGTTGAACGATTCAGACCAGAAACTCCTCCAGACGGTCCTCCCCCTGCAGCTGCAGGCTGAGTGCTTTCCCGAGTCGGGGACGGTCTCGCGTGTCGTTTAACCAGGTGCGGACGGCGCCTGCTTGGCCTAGGCGGTTCACCACGTCCACCACTTGGGCTAGGTGGGTGCGGTATTCCTCTTCGTTTAACGGGAAGGATTGTTGTTCGAGATAGGCCCACATCACCTGGAGATACATCCGCTTGCGCCTTACAACGAGTTGCATGTCGTAGCTGGCTTGCCAGCGCTCGCGCAGCAGGTCGATGACCTCATCGACCGTTAGTGGAGAGATGGATTGTTCGAATGGTGGTTCTACAAGCACGGAAACGGCTGAGTGGATCATCTAAAAGCCCAGTCGTTGCAAAGCGTGACGGGACCTTTACCCTCCATAATGGACCTCATTCAGTGTTGATTGAGCGTCAGCCATGACTCAGATGCCAGCTAGTGATGTGCCCGGTATGGGCCGTCGGCAGTTCATGAATCTGCTGACCTTCGGATCCGTCACAGGCGTGGCCCTGGGGGCGCTTTATCCGGTGGCGAATTACTTCATCCCGCCCAGAGCTGCTGGGGGTGGTGGTGGCACCAGTGCCAAGGACGAGCTCGGCAATGCGGTAACCGCGAGCGGTTGGCTGAGTAGTCACGCTGAGGGTGATCGCAGTCTTGTCCAAGGCTTGAAAGGTGACCCCACCTACTTGATTGTGGAAGGCGCTGATGCCATCGGGAGTTATGGCATCAATGCCATTTGCACACACCTCGGTTGTGTCGTGCCCTGGAACAGCGGAGCCAACAAATTCATGTGTCCTTGCCACGGCAGTCAGTACGACGCCACAGGCAAGGTCGTGCGCGGTCCCGCGCCTCTGTCTTTGGCTTTAGCCAATGTCAGCGTCGACAACGACAACGTGTTTGTCAGCCAATGGACTGAAACCGATTTCCGGACGGGCGAAAAGCCCTGGTGGTCCTGATCAGCCCCTGCTTTTTGCTGTCTCTCTCCTACCTCGCTTTCTCATGCGTCGCCTGCTCTCCTCTACTTTTGCCGCACTGATCGTCGGCCTTGCTGTCTTCAGCGCACCCTCCGCAAGTTGGGCCTACCCCTTCTGGGCACAACAAAACTACGACTCTCCCCGGGAGGCCACCGGCAAGATCGTTTGTGCGAACTGCCATTTGGCCCAAAAGCTCACTCAGGCAGAAGTTCCCCAGTCCGTTTTGCCTGACAGCGTTTTCAAGGCAGTTGTCAAGATTCCCTACGACACCGATGTTCAAGAGCTGGGTGCTGATGGCAGTCAGGTTCCTCTCCAGGTCGGAGCTGTGGTGATGCTTCCTGATGGCTTCACGCTCGCTCCTCAGGATCGCTGGACCGATGAGATCAAGGAGGAAACGGAAGGCGTTTATTTCAGCGAGTACAGCGACGACCAACCCAACATCATCTTGGTGGGGCCAATCCCTGGTGATGAGCATCAAGAGATTGTCTTTCCCGTGCTGTCTCCTGACCCCGCGACGGATAGCAGCATCAGTTTTGGTAAGTACTCCATTCACGTTGGTGGAAACCGCGGCCGCGGCCAGGTGTACCCAACCGGTGAAAAGAGCAACAACACCGTCTACACGGCGCCTGCTTCAGGCTCTGTGAGTGCCATTGAGCCTGGCGACAATGGAGCAAGCGTGGTCACCGTGAAGTCTGCCGATGGTGCTGAAATCACTGAGACCGTTCCAGTGGGTCCTGCTCTGTTGGTTTCTGTTGGCGACGTGGTTGAAGCTGGAGCCCCCATCACCGACGATCCCAATGTTGGTGGATTCGGTCAGCTCGATACCGAAGTTGTTCTTCAGAACCCAGTTCGCATCTACGGCATGCTTGCGTTCTTCGCCGCAGTTGCTTTGGCTCAGATCATGCTGGTTCTGAAGAAGAGGCAGATTGAGAAGGTACAAGCTGCTGAAGGCGTCTGATCAAGGTGATCATTCCCGCTGTATTTACATCACCTGGGCCCGTGCTTTTTCAGCTCGGGCCTATTACTTTGCGTTGGTACGGGCTGCTCATTGCCCTAGCCGTACTCATAGGCCTCAATTTATCGAGTTGGTTAGCTAAACAGAGAAATCTTGAATCGGGATTAATTAGTGACCTTCTGCCAATTTTGGTGTTGGCTTCAATTATTGGTGCTCGTTTTTATTACGTGGCCTTTGAATGGCGCTCCTACCAAAACTCTTGGTGGGATGTGTTTGCGATATGGCAAGGGGGAATTGCGATCCATGGAGCATTAATAGGAGGTACGATATCCGTGATTTTGTTCTGTCGTTGGCGGAAAGTTTCCTTTTGGGATCTGCTCGATGTTTTAGTCCCATCCGTGATCCTTGGTCAAGCAATTGGCCGCTGGGGGAATTTTTTCAATTCAGAAGCCTTTGGGGTTCCAACCCAATTGCCTTGGAAATTATTTATTCCTTACTCAAGCCGTCCCCAGATCTTTGCTGATTCAGAATTTTTTCACCCCACATTCCTCTACGAATCTCTTTGGAATTTGGCGGTTTTTATCGTGCTGATAATGTTGTTTCAATGGGGGCGGAGTGGGCGTATTTCACTCCCATCAGGAGCACTGAGTTGCATTTACTTGCTCTGCTACAGCCTTGGTCGTGTGTGGATTGAAGGCTTACGAATTGATCCGCTCTGCCTGGGAGGAGTCCCTCCGTTTTGTGACGGGGGCTTGAGGATTGCTCAGTTGATGAGCCTCTCATTGCTGCTGCTTGCGGGCTTTGGCTTGTTTTGGCTATACGGGAAACGAAAGTCATTGCCTGATCCAGGCTTACGCACCCCAGGTACTTCATGACCACAGTGTCGATTGTCGGTGCAGGGCCAGGAGCTCCTGATCTCTTAACGCGACGTGCTGAGAACCGGTTGAAGTCGGCCCAGGTTTTGATTTGGACAGACTCGTTGGTGTCGCCTCAAATCGCCGCCTTAGCCCCAGATCACTGCGAAACGATCCGGAGTAGCACGCTCACGCTTGAGGATGTACTTCCACTGATGATCGATCGCGCCAAAAAAGGCCTTCAGGTTGTTCGTCTTCATGACGGTGATCCCTGCCTCTATGGAGCTCTTTCTGAGCAAATTTGTGGATTGAATGACGCTGGAATATTTGTCGACGTGGTTCCAGGAATCAGTGCCTATCAGGCGACCGCATCAGCATTAGGGGCTGAACTGACGATTCCTGGCCTCGTTCAGACCATTGTTCTGGGCAGGGCTGGTGGACGCACTGGAGTGCCCGAAACGGAGAGTTTGGAGAATCTTGCCCGTCTTAAAGCATCGCTCTGCCTCTATCTCAGTGCTCGCCATGTTGAGGAGGTGCAAGCAACATTGTTGAAGCATTATTCGCCCGATACACCAGTTGCTATTGGTCACCGTGTGAGTTGGCCCGATGAATGGCTGCAAGTCGTCCCACTGGATCGCATGGCAGCCATCTCTCGAGAGCAAAATTTGATCAGGACCACTCTCTATGTCGTGAGTCCGGCGTTGAAGGCAGGTCGCCAGCGTTCAAAGCTTTACTCGCCAGAGCATGATCACCTGTTCCGTCCTAGTCACTAATTATCTGGCTTCACCGTTGTGGTTTAAGATTTGCGTTCGGGGCGATTAGCACAGTGGTAGCGCACTTCCTTCACACGGAAGGGGTCACTGGTTCGAATCCAGTATCGCCCATTAAATCTTTTAATTTGAAAGTTAATTCGTTCATTGACTAGGTGAAAATAAAATCTGGCTGACAGTTTGGTGAAACGCAACTAAAATTTTTTGACGGCGAATACATGAAATGGCTGAAGTTAGTGACGCTACCGATCATTCAGATTTCGGTCAGGATGAACTCGCTTCCCTCGGCCGCGTCTTAAAGGAAGAGCGGGAAAGGCAAGGGATGACATCCCAAGCTTTTGCCGATTCACTCCACATGGGTCAAGAGCAGCTTGAAGCTTTAGAGAATGGAGATCGGGACAATCTTCCAGAATCCGTTTTTATTTGCGGGATGCTGCGAAGAGTTGCAGAAAAGTTGGGATTAGACCCCGGTCCGTTTGTTCAAAAATTTCAATCTCAGCTTCGTGAGACGAAGGGTGCGCCTGCAAAGCGGGTGAGTCGCGTGCGCGGGGGCTCTACCGATGCACCGCAAGATCAGAAGGACTCCTCAGCAATCGGTCGCTGGATCAGAAATGCAGCCATTCCTTTGTTCCTCATTGGAGTGACAGCAATCAGCGCCATTGCATTTCGTTCCAATCGCCAGCAACCAGATGTGGTGAGCAGCGTGGCTTCACAGGACCAGCCTGTTCCTCAGGCCACACCAGCCAGAAACAACGGCTCTGACCTGGAGGCTGCTAAAAGCGGTAACAACAAGAGTGCAGCATCGATTTCGCTTGTCAGCTCACCACCGAGCTGGGTGTCCGTCCGCAATCGGAGCGGTGACGTGATCTTTGAGGGGACTCTGAACGAACCAAAACAGTTTGATGGCAATCAGGGGCTTGAAGTCTTCGCGGGACGACCTGATTTGGTTCGGTTTAGCTATGGGGACGCCTCACCTCGTGCGTTGGGCAGCATCGATCAGCTGCGTTGGTACCCCCTCACTCCTGAACTTTGAGCTTGAGGTTCAAACCGGTGATCTCCCTCAGAATGGGGGTACAGCTCTCCAAACTCCATTGTTCGAGACTCAAATCCTGATCGGCCTTTTCCCCGATCAACTGGAGCACAAGATCTTCATTTTTGACTTTAACCACCAAGCTTTTGACCACCGGCTCAGGACGTCGATCGATGGCAACCGCCAGTCTTAGCAGTAAGGCCATATCTGAGACCGTGCGTCGATTGTCCCGGCTTTGAAGCGCCTGCCAAGACTCATGTCTCTTTTTGGGAAGACTGCGGCGGTGATAGCGCGCAATGGCCGCCACCATTAAATGCTCTGCTTCTGAATAGCCCAGCAGTTCGCCGTGGCGGATCAGATACCAGGAATGCTTGTGATATGCGCTGAGATTGATGTGTTGGCCGCAGGCATGAAGCATCGCTGCAGCCCACAGCAATTCGCGGCCTGAGCCATCGTCACGATGTAGATGGTCTTTGGTGTTGTCATAGAGGGTGAGTGCATGGGACGCCACACGCTCGGCTCGTTGTTGATTGACGGCAAAACGCTGCACCTGATGGATCACGGTGCGCTGTCGAATGCTGCTTTGAAAGCTGAAACGGTCTTCTAGAAGGCCATGACGCAACATCCAATCAACGATGAGGCCTTCACGGAGAGCGCGCTCACTCAGAACTAATTCTTTAGCTCCCAACATCTGCATGCTGGTTTGAAGAATTAAGGCACCTGGAACAATGATCTCCGCACGTCGATCGTTGATGGGTGCTAGCCCTTTGCGTTGCTCTGGTGTCATCACCACCAAGCGATCAACCAACCGGTCGAGGCGTTGTTTGCTCACCCGATAGCCGTGAAGTTTCAGCGGTGGACGATCCTCCTCGTTCGCGGCTAAGGCTCCTATGGCCATCGCGGTGCCACTGGTGGCCACCATCACGGGTGTTTCTTCAGGGGTAATCCGCCGCAGCACTTTGTTGACCGCGGGCTCTAGCGACCCTTGGATGAAGGCTTGAAGAAACGTCCGACGCTGCGGGGGCATCGGGTCATCTTTGACAAAATCTCGCTGGAGTCGCACCGCTCCAACTCTTGTACTGGTCAGTGCTCGCGCATCACGACCATCCGCAAGAATCAGCTCAGTGGATCCGCCTCCAATGTCCAGCACAAGATGCGGACAGTCTCCAAAAGGCATGCCTGAGAGCACACCTAGGTAGATCAAGCGGGCTTCTTCTGGGCCACTCACGAGATCAACTTCAAGATCGAGCTGATCCTGAATCTCTTGTAAAAAGTCCCGACCATTCGGAGCTTCCCGCACCGCGCTGGTGGCAGCGGTCACGATTTGTTCAACCTGGTGACTCAGAGCGAGCTCGTGAAAACGACGCAGCGCTTCGAGGCCGCGCTCGATCGCTGTTTCTGACAGGTTGCCTGTCTCGGGATCTCTTTCCCCTAAGCGCGTCGTGGACTTCTCAGCCAACTCAATGCTGAACGTTCGTAGCTCAGGATCAACAGAGGCCACCAAGAGGTGGGTGGAATTAGTGCCGATATCGATCGCGGCAATCTTCCGCAAGGCTCGACCGTTTTGAAAGCTCGGCCCTGCTGTCACTTGAAGCACCGCGCTGAAAGCCCTTCCACTTTGCCCTAAGCAGCCATCAAGAACCTCTGCTTAAGGTTCCCCCAATGGAGTTCTTTTTTGTCAGTCGGCTCCGCTAAGCGCATGTTGTTTCGTCAAACCCTGGCTCCATGGGTTGCCCTTTTGCGTTGGAACAAACCCAGCGGGAGACTGATTCTGTTGATCCCAGCAGGCTGGAGTCTCTGGCTCACTCCGGATGCACCACCTTCATGGTCCCTTGTGCTCATGATCGTGCTCGGTGGCCTAGCGGTTAGTGGGGCGGGCTGTATTGCGAATGATTTATGGGATCGCCGCATCGACCGCAATGTGGAACGCACGAAGCAACGTCCACTTGCACAAGGAAGTTTGAGCGTTGCGCAGGCCGTGGTTGTGTTGATCGTGCTGCTGATCATCAGCTTGGGCGTGGTGCTGAACTTGCCGGATTCCGTGCGCAACCTCTGTCTTGCATTGGCGTGTCTCGCCCTTCCGCCGATTTTGATCTACCCGTCCGCTAAGCGTTGGTTCGCCTACCCCCAAGCGGTGTTGGCCTTGTGCTGGGGTTTCGCGGTGTTGATTCCTTGGGCGGCGCAAACCGGAGCTCTGAATGGCGGTTGGCCTTTGGCAGGTTGTTGGGTTGCCACCCTGCTTTGGACGTTTTCTTTTGACACGGTCTACGCGATGGCGGATCGTCCGGATGACGCCCGGATGGCTTTAAACAGCAGCGCACTGACCCTTGGCCCGTCCGTCTTACGCGTTGTGGGTGTGACCTATGCGCTCTCAATGTTGGCCCTCGCAATTGCTGCTGCCTGCGCCGGAATCGGAGTGCTTTTCTGGCCGTTCTGGTTGGTGGTGGCCTTTGGGATGCAGCGTGCCACCCGCGCGCTGAAAACCGTTAAGCAGCAGCCCATGTCGGTGTATGGCGTTCATTTCAGTCACCAGGTGCGTTTGGGCGCATTGTTGTTATTGGGTCTCGTTCTCGGGCGGCTGGGCTGATGCACAACACAGAGAGGCCTGAGTTGATGCTTTCTCCTCTGCAGAGTGGTGATGAGGTGGCAGTTGTGGCCGCAAGCTCTGCACTGGACAACACTGAAAACCTTTTGCGAGGGATCGCGATCTTGAGCAGCTGGGGATTGCGGATCCGTCCGGATGTCATCAGCCAACGGCGTTGGGGCTATCTGGCCGGAAGGGACGACGAGCGTCGGGGTGATTTTCAATCGGTTCCCCATGCCCCCCTCTTGGCCTGTGCTCGCGGAGGCTGGGGCGCTGCCAGGCTTTTGGAACAACCTTTTGCTTGGCGGCCAGGGTGGTTGCTGGGTTTCTCGGACGTGACCGCACTGCTTTGTGCTCGCATGGCAGCAGGGGTGAGCGGGGGGGTCCATGGGCCCTTAATCACAACCCTTGCTGATGAACCCGAGTGGAGCCAGCAGAGACTGAAAGCCCTGCTCTTTGGCCAACCTCTGCTGGATCTTCAAGGGGTGCCCTGGCAGGGAGGCGTGGCTGTCGGTCCTTTGTTAACCCTGAATTTAACGGTGGCCTCCCACTTAATCGGGACTCCTTTCCTGCCTGACCTCACGGGAGTTGTGTTGGTCATTGAAGACATCGGCGAAGCCCCTTATCGCATTGATCGCATGCTCACGCAGTGGCGATTAGCAGGTCTGCTCCAATCTCTTGCCGGCCTTGGATTCGGTCGATTCCTGGCCTGCGATGACGGGTCGGATTCCGGTGGATTCAGCTTGGAGGAGGTGTTGCGAGAGCGCACCGCTGACTTAGGGATTCCCGTGGTTGCAAATCTGCTTGTGGGGCACGGCCCGGGGGGGAATGGAGCATTGCCAGTTGGTGCGATCGCCACGCTTGATGGCGATCAGGGTGTCTTGAGCGTGGGCGCTAACCCAGGCGTTTTGCCAGCACCGCTGCAGCCACAGTGAGATCAAAAGGGGTCGTGACTTTGATATTGGAGGGACCTGCATCAAGAACGTTGACGGGCCATCCCAAGCGCTCATAAAGAGAGGCGTCATCGGTGACAGTCCAGCCATTCGCCCGCGCTTCACGATGACCCTGGCGGAGTTCATCCACAGAAAAGGCTTGCGGAGTTTGAGCCGCCCATAGTTCTGCGCGATTCGGGGTCGCTGTGATCAAGCCTGATGCATCAACCCGTTTGATCGTGTCGGTGACAGGGGTCGCTGCAATCACCGCCTTGCCGCCGCGAACGGCATCTGAACAGCGGTCGAACAAGTCTGGTGAGGCGAGACAGCGGGCCCCGTCATGGATGAGTACGTGTTGTGCTTGGTCTGGCAGCCCTGCCAGCCCCCGTTCGACTGACTCCTGACGACTGTCTCCGCCGGCAATCCAAGCGACGGGTTTGGGAGCACCCTCCACGAGAGCGAGAATCTCGGCACGGTCAATCTCCTGACCAATGATTCCGATCCAATCGATCGACTCAGCTTCAAGGGCTGCTTGCAGTGTCCATGCCAGCACGGGTTGTCCTGAAAGCGGCAGCAGCAGCTTGTTGCGGGTCGCCCCCATCCGCCGCCCACTCCCAGCGGCTGCGATCAACAGATGCATAAGCGACTCCTGTTCCTAGCAACCTGAAACGGCCTCCATACAATCAGCTCGCACCACTTGTGCTGTTGTTTCATGCGCGTTCTCGTTTTAAGCCCAGGAACAGCTCAACAGCAGCTTGAGCGTATGCCTGCCATAGCAGCCTGTGCCAACGAGCTTGGGGCTTCCATCCAAGTGGCCTGTTCCCCTGGTTACCGATCGCTATGGACCTTGCTGCCCTCGGTGGAAAAGATCATTCCCTTTGACTTTTCTGCAAATCTGACCATGGCCGATTGGGCCAATCTTCTTGGCTGTGTTCGAGAGCCTGATTTCCAGGTTTGCCTCAATTTTGCTGAGGGACGTCAGGTGAACCTGATGCTGTCGATGAGCCATATCCCAACCCGGGTTGCAGAAGCTGGATTTGCTGCAACTGCTGAGGTCCGCCAGGTTGAAGGCTGGAGTGCCCAACGTTGTGCTGGATTTCTTGCTCCGCTGGGCCTCAGCTTGGATGCTGCAGCCTTCCGGATCAGCTTGCCCGCAGCGCTGATTCAGGCTTGCGACCACAGCAGCCACAGCTTTTTCCATCCCCCGGCGCAGTTCGATTGGGCTAGCACCAGCGGCCGTATTGCGAAGCCCCTCCTCGACCATTGCCTGGGCGAGCACGGTGGCCGTTGTGGTGCCATCGCCAGCTTTGTCCTTGGTCTTAGCCGCCACCTGCTGGATCAGCTTGGCTCCAATGTTTTCGAACGGATCTGCAAGTTCGATCTCTTTAGCGATCGTGTCACCGTCGTTGACGATGTCGGGAGAGCCATAGGACTTCTCGAGCACCACATTGCGGCCTTTAGGTCCGATCGTGACCCGAACGGCATCAGCAAGGGCATTCATGCCGCGCTCAAGGGACTCACGTGATTCGTCTGAGAAGCTGAGAAGTTTGGCCATAGTGTCAGGAACCCGCGGGTCAATCCCTTCCAGCGTCTACGAACACCCTCTCCTCTCGGAAGTGGGGAAAGCCGAATCCACCGGCCAACGGCGCAAAGGGTCTAGTTAAGGTTTGAACATGAAGGATTCCGGAGCGCTGTTCTTCGTTTTCATGGCTGCAATGGCTGCAACCATGACGTTGGTCTACGTACCGCTGCGTATCTACCTCACAGCGACGGACCGCAGCCGGAGACTGAAATTGCTTCAGCGCATTCGTCGCTTGAGAGAAGAGCTTGGTCAGCCTCTGCAAAGCTGAAATTCAACTCATCACCATCCCACCATCCACCTGAAGCACCTGTCCCGTGATGTAAGCAGCTGCGGGGTCAGCAGCTAAGAACCTCACAGCTCCAGCCACCTGATCAGGGGATCCAAATCGTCCCAAAGGAATGGCAGAAAGGATGGCGTCTGCCTC
>QCUZ01000059.1:0-10432 GCA_003210555.1 Synechococcus sp. AG-683-A03
CCACCAGCACCAACGCCGCCAACCAAAAGGCCATGACCTGAGGCGGTGGCACAACCTTGATCCGGGTGAGGTCCAGCCGGGCCAGCAAGGTGGCAGACGCCAAGATCAACACATCGGACAGCAAGCTCAGACTGAGCACATAGAGGCCCACCATGATCACCAGCAGAAGGGTGGAGATCAGGCTGAGCACTCGGCTGGAGGCCATCAACAACGACAGCTGGCGGAGGAGAAGATCAGGCATCGTGCAGATGAGCACAATCACGAGCGATTGCAACACCTCCACCGTCCAGAACAAGGAGGGCGGCACATTCTGCAGAGCAATCAAATGCTCACTTTCAATCGACCAGTGATGGCCAAGGAAAACGGCAACACCAAACAGCACAAGCAGCAGGGGAGCCCGCAGCGGCAGTACGAGGAAACGAAGAAGAGACATCAGCAAGCAGCCAACGGTCGTCTGATGAAATCAGCGAGAAAGCAGATCACAACAACGGAATTGGCTTTCGAACGCTAGCAACAACACATCCATCAGCCTGCCAAAGTAAAAGCAAATAAATCTTCCCGGCATGACCGGCAGTTCTGCCCCCGCCACCCTGACTCCTTTGCAAAAGGGGTTGCTGCTGATTACGGCTCTGGTCCTTGCTGCTGGATTATTTCTGCTGCGCAACGGGCTCAACCAGGAAGCGCCTCTGGACCAGCTGGCCAGGCAATCTCTTGATCCTGAGGTCGCCCTCAACAATTCCCGCCCCACCGTGCTGGAGTTTTACGCCGGTTGGTGTGAGGCCTGCCAAGCCATGGCACCCGCGATGCTGCAAACGGAACGAAAGCACGCCGATCAAATGGATGTCGTACTGGTGAATATTGATAACCCGCGCTGGTTGGATTTGATCGATCGTTATGACGT
This sequence comes from Synechococcus sp. AG-683-A03, assembly GCA_003210555.1. Lineage (GTDB taxonomy): Bacteria > Cyanobacteriota > Cyanobacteriia > PCC-6307 > Cyanobiaceae > Synechococcus_C. Next base: position 902 of record QCUZ01000059.1, read on the forward strand.
CACGGGGATTCCGCAGCTCAATTTGTTTTCAGCTGACGGTGTCATGCGCGGCCGCTCGCTTGGAGCGAGAACAGCAGACCAGCTGGAGTCATTGGCTGTTGCACTGATTGAGGATGAGCCGCTACCTCAGCTTGCTGGCGTTGGTTCCACCAGCAGCGTGACTCCGGCAGAGACGGTTTCAAGCCCAGGCCCGCGCAGCCACAGCTAGACAGAGCATGAACAGTTCATCGCAGACGACACCCATGGACTCTCGTTTTCGAGTTGACCTGATCGCCGCAACCCCCAACCCTCAACAGTGCGTTTATGTGGGGATGCACCAGGACTACAGCGAGGGCTTCGTGGCCTCCGATCGCGAGCAATGGCCGGATGAAACCAGAGCTGGCGAAATTTGCGTTAAACGCCTCCTAGCAGGAGAGCGGGGACATTACGGACCCATGGAACATGCCCAGATTGTGCTGAACGTGGGCTGGTTTCCGCATTCCGTGATGCAACAGGCACGGACGCACCGAGTGGGCGTCAGTTTTGATGTTCAATCCATGCGCTATACAGGCGATCGCATCTGCAGAGCTGCCCTTGGAGAACTCGATCTCGAGGAGGTCTTTTATTTACGCCCCGTCGGTGAGTACAGCGACCGCAAGGGCAAGAAATATCTTTACAGCGAAGCTGAGCGGCAAAAAGATTTAAATCACTGCAAAATCAGCGCCGATCGCTATCAGGAATTGCTTCAGGCCGGCTACGCCGAAGAACATGCCCGTGGCATCCTCCCCTTCGATTACAGGCAACATTTTGTGGTGAGCTTCACGCTCAGGGCCTTCCTGCATTTTATGGATCTACGCGCCAAGCTCGATGCCCAGCAGGAAATCCGTGAGCTCTGCGACCTGATGTGGCCCCACCTCAAAGCTTGGACTCCGGAATTTGCAGGTTGGTACGAAAAGACAAGACTGCACAAAGCTCGTCTTGCTCCCTAAACAAGCTTCAAAAACAATTTTCAAATACCAATAACGAATGAATTAGTATTAGCTCAACAGCCTACGTTGGCCGCTAAATCTAGATTAATTTAGACCTTAGCCAGCGTTACCCGCTCGGGTTGATGCTGATATTTACCTTGCCGGTCGCTATAGGTGGTCTCACAAGGATCACCTTCAAAAAACAACAACTGGCAGATCCCTTCATTGGCATAAATACGGCAATCAGCGCCAGAACTATTACTAAATTCCAAGGTGAGATGCCCCTCCCAGCCAGCTTCTGCTGGAGTTGTATTCACAATGATGCCTAAACGGGCGTAGGTGCTTTTGCCAAGACAAATCACCGTGATATTGGGCGGCACTCGCATCTTTTCGAGAGCAACACCGAGGCCATACGAATGTGCCGGAAGGATGAAATAGTCTCCATCCTCATCATGATGAATGGGCGTTGATTCAAGGTTGTCAGGGTTGAATCGCTTGGGATTCATGATCGTGCCAGGGACGTGGCGAAAGATCAGGAACTCCTTAGGCGAAAGCCTTAGGTCGTAGCCGTAGGACGAGCAGCCAAAACTCAGAACCGGACTCTGCCGTTGTTCCGGATCCAAATGGCGCACCAACCCATCTTGGAAAGGCTCGAGCATGCCTGCATCAGCCTGATCCGTAATCCAACGATCGTTCTTCAGCATTAGAAACCTCGACGCAATTCCGTGACTTGATCAGCCATCTCCATCATCTCTGCAGGGATCGCGGGTCCGGTCACGATTACATCCATCGCTGAAGGCCTTTGCTCCAACACCGATAAGACATCCTCGTGGCTCAAATAACCAAGCTCGATCGCCAAGCCAATCTCATCCAGCACGAGTTGGTCCAACGTGCCTTCTAAGAGATGGGTCTTACAGATCTGCCAGACCGCCAGAACAGCCTCTTTGACCTCGTCATCGCGGCTCACAGCAGCATCGGACAGACATTCCGCAACAGATGGCCGCAACCATCTGAGCCTGTCGCACAGGGTGAGGCTGCTCTGAGGGCCTTGATCCACTCCACCCTTAAGAAACTGGGCGATCAAAACATTGCTACCAAGGCCTGCGGTGCGCAGCGCCTGACTCAGCACGCCAGAGAAACTTCCGCGAAAGGAGGCGGTATGCACCTGAAGCTGCCCCTCTGGAGCCACCAAATGGAGAGCTGGACGAACCTCGACAGAGGGCAATCGCCTGAGTCCTGCTTGCTCAAGAGTCCTGTGGTCAACAGTCCGCGACTCACGAGAATGCTGGGTAGGGCTGAGGCTGACGGTCATCACATTCGCCGGTGTCCGGCAAATCCGGATGTGGATGAATCTAGCGGTGAAAGTCCAAGACACAAGTCTTTTGACACCATCCATGGTGTGCCGAGCCAACTGGCAGGCTCAAAGCACCTCCGCACCATGGGCTCATGACCGACACCTCTCGCAATGACGGCCGTCAGCCGGGCGAGCTTCGCCCCTTTTCAATCAGCTGGGATCCCATGGGATTTGCCCTGAGTTCAGTGATCATCCACAGCGGACGGACCGCTGTTCTTTGCAGCGTTTGCCATCAGGAAGGGGTCCCTCGCTGGCGCAAAGATCAAGGCCAGGGGTGGCTGAGCGCCGAATACCGACTCCTTCCTGGATCCACGCCGGAGCGTCAAAACAGAGAACTGCTCAAATTGAGTGGACGCACCCAAGAGATTCAGCGTCTGATTGGCCGCAGCCTGCGCGCAGCCATCAACATGGAAGCTCTCGGCGAGAACACGCTGAGAATTGATTGTGATGTGATTCAGGCGGATGCAGGCACCCGCACCGCCGCGATCAGCGGATCTTGGGTCGCCCTGCAACGGGCCTGTGAACGGCTTGTTCAACAAGGGATTCTCAACACCAACCCAGTCCAAGCCCAGGTTGCTGCTGTCTCCGTTGGTGTGATTCAAAACCGCCCTCTTCTCGATCTCGACTACAGCGAAGACAGCAACGCCGATGTGGATCTCAATGTCGTGATGAACGGAGAGGGGCAGTTGCTGGAACTACAGGGCACTGCAGAAGGAGCTCCTTTCAGCCGCCAGCAGCTCAATGACCTGCTGGACCTGGCCGAGCCTGGGCTCAAAAAAATCATGGATGATCAACGCGCATCTCTGTCCGCTGAATGAACTCCGCCTCATGACAAGGCAGCATTTCGTGTTCCTTGCTACACGAGCTGGGTGGGCTGATCCATAACATCTCGACAGACGCGCTGGGAACATGGCTGAGGTCAGCCGCGGCTTCAGCCGCTATGCACCACCAACAATTCGCCCGGCGGGCTCGAGCTTCGGAACCCCCGCGGTTCCATCCAGTCGCACGCTTCAAGACGTCATTAGGGGACTCGATGGAGCCAACTCCGAAATGGTGGAGCGGGGGAAAACCATCTTTTTCCCCGGCGACCCAGCAGAAAAGGTGTACCTCATTCGTCGAGGGGCCGTTCGCCTCTCCAGGGTTTACGAATCCGGCGAAGAAATCACCGTTGCCTTATTACGAGAAAACAGCTTGTTTGGAGTTCTGTCGTTATTGACAGGTCATCGCTCCGATCGTTTTTATCACTCGATCGCTTTCACTAGAGTGGAGATGGTCACGGCTCCCGCCACATCAGTGCGGCAGGCCATCGAAGCTGACACCAGTGTGGGCCTGCTGTTGTTGCAAGGTCTATCCAGCAGGATTCTCCAGACCGAAACGATGATCGAAACCCTCACCCATCGGGACATGTCATCTCGGCTGGTGAGTTTTCTATTGGTGCTCTGTCGAGATTTCGGAGTGCCTGGTCAACGGGGCATCACCATCGACCTTCGCCTCTCGCATCAAGCCATCGCCGAAGCGATCGGGTCCACACGCGTCACGATTACGCGCCTATTGGGTGATCTCAAGTCGTCCAGCCTTGTCGATATCGATCGCAAAAAGATCACTGTTCTCGATCCAATCGCTCTCGCCAAGCGGTTCAGCTGACCATGCAGGTGAAGATGGAGCTCCCATCCGAACTCATACCCTTCGTTCTCCGTGACCGGCTGGTTCCTACTTCTCGCCCTGCTTGTGCTTGGAGGCGTGCTCTCAACCCTGGGAGACCGCCTCGGCTCTCGTGTGGGGAAAGCTCGATTGAGCTTGCTTGGACTGCGTCCCAAGCGCACGGCCGTGGTGATCACGGTGTTGACGGGCAGCCTGATTAGTGCGCTTTCACTCGGACTCTTGCTGTTGGTCAGTCGGCAGCTAAGGGTCGGACTCTTTGAACTGAATGCTCTTGAAGCAAAATTGCGGAGCAGTCGCGCCGACCTCAAAACAAGCAAACGCGCTCAGAAACAAGCTGGCAAAGAGCTCACAACGGCCCAACAGCGCGCGGCAGAACTGCGTCGCACCTTGAAGCCCCTCCAGGAGCAAACCCGATCCCTGGAAGCTGAGCGACAACGATTAAGCCAAGACGTGGATGCGAAAGATGTGGAGATCGAACGCACGGAACAGGAACTCTCGGCTGTGCGCTCACAAATTCGCAGTGGCGAGAAGGAACTCAATCAACTGGAAGACACTCTCCTTGCCCTGCGGCGCGGAAATGTCGCCATCAGCAGTGGGCAGCCACTTGCCACCGTGACCCTGAAGCTCGAACGCCCCGATCAGGCAAAAACGGTCATCGATCAGTTGCTACGCGATGCCAATCTTCAGGCCTATCAACAAGTGCTCCCTGGCCAACCGGCAGAGCGTCAGATCCTGCTGGTTCCGCGACCCGACATCAAACGCTTGGAACAAACGATCCGCAAACCTGGCACCTGGGTTGTGAACATCCGTTCAGCAGCCAATGTGTTGTTGGGCGAAACCGTTGTGTACGCCTTCCCAGAAGTGCTCCCCAATGTCACCGTGACCAGAGAGGGGGAGATCTTGGCCCGCACGACCCTCGCGAGCAATGAGCGCAACCCTGAAGCTGTGCGCAATCGACTCAATCTTCTCCTTGCCTCCACATTGGCCGAAGTGCAACGACGCGGTTCTCTCAGCAAAGGGTTGCAGTTCGATGGCAATGCCATCAATGCGCTTGGCCAAGCGCTGATCGACCGCAACGGCGGCCTTGCAGCGCTCGAAGCAGTCGCTTTACGACGCAGCGAAACAGCAGATCCCATCGCCATTCAATTGCGACTCAGCCAATGACACGCGTCATCGCGTTAGATCCAGGCCGAAGCAAATGCGGTTTGCTCTTAGCAGACACCTCAACCAACACTGTGCTGCAAGGCATCGTGATACCAAGCTCTGAGGTCCTTGATCAGCTTCACGCCTGGATGTTGAACGCTCAGGGGGAGAGAGCTCAGATTGATGAACTAGTGATCGGTGACGGCACCAGCAGCACGATCTGGCAACAACAACTTCCCTCCAGCCTGAAGCTCCACGTCGTAGACGAAACAGGAACCACCCTGCGCGCCCGTGATCGTTACTGGCAGTTGTGGCCTGCACGGGGCTGGAAGCGCTTGCTTCCTTCAGGCCTGCGCATCCCTCCTGGTGATCTCGACGCCATCGCAGCGCTCGTGATCCTTGAGGATTACTTGGATCGGCCTTTGCGATGGCCGGGGCCCGACCCCCTCAAAAGCGAGCCCGCACGGTGAAGGTGTAGTCCCCTCCAGGCTCGAGGTCATAGTCAGATTTCACAAGAAAACGAAGCAGCGCGTCTTGAATCAGAGCTCGCCCCAGGGAGGGCTCCACACTCAACTCGCCACGATCAAAAAACCAGCTGAACTGCCAATTGAAGCCTCCTGCCTGGACGTCTCCTTCCAAACATTGATCAGCAAAACTCTGGCGTTGAACTCGCAGATGGGCGGTGGTAACCGGTAGCGCAGCCATTACGCCTCGGTGTTAGTGGGAGCGAGCTGAAGTCCATTGAGGTGATTTCCTGCAAGGTCGAGGCCTTGACGCTGAACCCTCTCCAAACCATCGACGACCTCCAACAAAACTTTGTCGAGCAGGGGCTCCTCCTCACGACTGAAACTGCCAAGCACATGCGACACGGTTCGTGCCTTGCGTTCACTGGGGTTTTGCCCGGGTGCACCAATTCCAATCCGCAGTCGCGCGAAATCCTGTGTGCCGAGATGCTGAATGGTGCTTTTAAGGCCGTTATGGCCACCAGCTGACCCACGGGCCCGCAAACGCAAACGACCCAGCGGCAGATCCATATCGTCAACAAGGACCAAGAGCTGATGCAACTCAAAGCCAAACCAATCCAAAGCAGCACGAATCGAGCGACCGCTGTCATTCATGAAGGTTTGGGGCATCAACAACCTCAATCGCATGTCCCCGGAACCCAGATCAGCCAGCTGACCTTGAAGCTTTGGCATGGAACGGAAGCCACCGCCCTCGCGTGAGACCAGGCGTTCCAAAGCCATAAAACCGACATTGTGTCGAGTATTGGCGTAGCGATTGCCTGGATTCCCCAACCCCACCACGAGGCGGAGATCACCACGATTCATCGACTCAATCGGAAGGGGAAGTTGGCTCTTTTTTGGGCGCAACAGATGGCGAGACAACAGTCTCAACTGGTGCTTCAAGGGCTTTTGCCTGATCCGCTACGGGTTCAGGTTCAGCCATGGCCTTATTGATTTCGCGTTCGAATTCCTTGGAAGCCGACTGAAATCCCTTGAGAGTTTTCCCAAGGGTGCGGCCAAACTCTGGAAGCCGTTTTGGACCGAACACCAGAAGAGCGACCGCCGCGATGACGGCCATTTCTGGAAGGCCAATGCCGAAAACATTCATTCGCGGATGTCAGCCCAGGCCTAAGCCATTCCAATTGACATTGATTCCTTCAAGGATCAGTGACTTGTTGTACAGCTGAAGGATGATCAGCAGAAACACAAGGAAGAGGGCCATAAAAATGCCCATGACTGGTGTTGTGCCCCAGCCAGGGACAACCTTGCCGTATTCCGAATTCAGGGGGCGGAGCAAATCTCCCAGACGGGTGCGTTGAGCCATGACAGCGCTGAAGTCTCGGGTGGAATTAAGTCTCGATACTGTAGGGGCTCCGACCCGTAAAGGTGTCGATCCTGTGGAGAGTTGTGATGGAAAGTTCGTCCCCAGCCATGTCAGTGGCGATTGCCGTTCTGGCGGCCCTGCTTGGGTTAACAGGATTGGGGGTGTACACGGCCTTTGGCCCTCCATCCAAAAACCTCGACGACCCGTTCGATGATCACGAGGATTGAACGTTTTCCAAAATCAATGTGATGAGCTCGCCAGGTTGCACCTCCCAGAACATCTTTGGGTCGTTAGACGCGACTGAGCTCAGCCTCCAATCGGTCCCAGGCAACCAACGCTGACGCGCTGGCCCGGGATTGAGTAATTCAATTTGAACGGCCTTGTCGTTAAGACGGGCATCCTTCACTGGTCGGACTGAAATCGGAACCAGACCGATGGGCAAGGAGGGAAGCCCTTGCCATCGCTGTTCCAACGCAACAGGACCGACCCATCCCGGCTCCCTGAATCGGATCGCCGCCTGGGCGACACCACTGCGGTGCCAACCGAGCTGCGCTGGCATGAAGGCCAAGCGATGCCTGTGCCAGCCGTGGTCTGCTGAGGGGTCTGGCCAAGTTGGACCTCGAAGCAGGGAGACTCCCATATGGTTCGCACTGGCGTCGACACCCTGAGGACCTTCCAGCAAGACGGCCATCCCACCCCCGGGAGCTTCCGCTTCGGCTGCCAGCCATGAGATCACAGGCAGTTCCCAACGCTCTTGTTCAAAAGGAGTGAACGCTTGTGCTGGTCGCTCGATCACTCCACCACTCGTGTCGGCAGCCCAACGCACCGCAGGACTGTTCAGCGGCAATTCCAACCTCAGCAGTTCATGGGTCTGCTGCCATTGGACGCTGAGCTGGGCCTCGAGCCAAGGCGAATCGGCCTTCAGCACGAGGTCCAGGCGCACCTGGCTCAACCCAGCAATCGTGCGCAACACGATCCTTGCTGCCAGAGGACCCGACTCCACTAATTCTGCCGACCAGCGTGCGGCCATCGGCAGGGGATGTTGGCGGTAATCAGCGGCAAGATCCCAAGCGTCCCAAAACTCTCCTCGATCAGAAAAACGCAGCAATCGCATGGGTTCGCTGAGCTGTGGCACACCATTCCCGTCGCGCAGCTGAACCAGACCATGGGCGCTCACATCCGCAGACAAGGCTCCATTGCTCAGCTTCCACACTCCCGACGACACCACCTCCACGTTCACGGGATGACGAATGGGCAAGGCAGACCCCAAAGACTCGCGGCTGCGCTGAAGTGGAAGCGCGCAAACGCCTTCGCCACAAGGCAACTGAACCCAAACACCGCCTGAAGGAGCAGCCTGTACAGGCAAGATTTGCCCACCACTTGACCAGTGCCCCTGAGGCAAGCGCAGCAACGGTGACCAGTGTGCAAGCGGCTGCAAGCCGCACCAAGCCCAATGGGAGCGATCGGGATCTGACGCCATCCCGTCTTGATTGAACGCGAGGAGATGACCTAACAGCTGATCTCGACAGTGGGCCGCACGCCGGCGTGCATCACACCAGATCGGTTCAGCTTGCTCAAACACCTCAGGGATCGATGTACCCGGAAGGATGTCATGAAATTGTTGGAACAACAGAGGTCGCCAATCGCTGGACTGCTCGTGGCAGGGCACTAGCGCATCAGCCCGCGTTCCAAGCAACGCGGCAGCGAGCTCAGCCTCACGAAGGAGTCGTTCCAGACTGCGATTGTGGCGTTTCTGATCAGGCCGACTGGTCGCGCAACCCCGATGCAGCTCTAGATAAAGCTCATCGCGCCAAACCGGCAAGCTGGAGCGCCAAGGCTCCAAGTGCTCGAGATAGGCGCGCAGGGTTCCAGGCTGCTGTGCCACAGCTTGAGGCTGTTGTTCCCAAAGCCGGAGCTGTTCCAGCATCTCGGCAGTGGGACCGCCGCCATGATCTCCAACCCCTGGGAGCCAGATCGCATGCTCCACCCCCGTAGCAGCTTGAAAATTGTGCTGCTCTTTTGCCATCGCGACAGGATCGCCATCGGTGCCGATTCCGGGCAGCATCAGTGCTAAAACCTCGGCGCCTCCACGGCTGCGCCAGCGAAACAAACGATGGGGGAAACGGTTGGTGGCATTCCAAGCCAATTTGTGCGTGCAGAACCAACGCACCCCGCTGGCAACCGCCACAGCGGGAAGTCCGGCGGCGAACCCAAAGCTGTCAGGCAACCATGCCAAGTCATGCCGCCATTCCGGGAAACGCCTCTGGCTGTCCTCCTGTCCAAGCGTGAACTGACGCGACAGGGATGCCGTACTCACCAGAACACAATCGGTTTCGACCCAAGGGCCATTGATCGGCTCCCAGCGACCTTCACGACTGGCCTGCTGAATCCGCGCATGCAAGGCCGGGCGATGGCATTCCACCCAGGCATAAAGAGCCGGGGTGGAGTGTGCAAAGTGCAGCTCTGGATAACGCTCCATCAGATCGAGCGCAGAGCGAAAGGTGCGCTCCGCCGCTTGCCAGGTGTCAGCCACGGGCCAAAGCCAAGCGAGATCGAGATGGGCATGGCCCAGCCAATGCAGCGCACCCTTGGGCTTTG
>QCUZ01000060.1:0-10427 GCA_003210555.1 Synechococcus sp. AG-683-A03
GGTTTGCCTGATACGGGCCTGCTCACGGTGACTGAAATGCTGGGGGCGACATTTGGATTGCAGTACTGCTTCATCGATAGTCAGAATCGAACAAATAAGCAGGTCTCAACGACTGCGCTTGACGACTCCTCTCGTCTTCACAGACAATATTTGAATTCCCACAAAGCAAGCATATTCAACAATCAGTTTTTTGGCTGAAAACACCCAAGCCAAGCAATTATCCTGATCAATTCATCATGCAATTCACCCAAAGCATATACTTTGGGCGAAGACAAAATTTACTGACAGCCCTGCAAAAGTCGCATTTTGCTCCTATTCTTAAGATCGACATCGAAAGGCAACAGCGTCCCCAAACACAATAACCAACTCTTGAATGTCCATAGACAAGTCACCAAGAAGATTCAAGTCCTGGGTAAGTAAAAAAATTTCTTATGGGACATGAGAAATTGCAAAAAGGAATTGAGCATCCTTGAAGCCGTTCTCACAACGTTGCATTAAGGAATAGAAAAAATATCAAACGACCATCTCATACCTAAACTCTAAGATGAATTAGATCCCAGATAAACGCTGTAAACCTGCAAAAATAGCGTTAGCGAAACCATCCCCCCAACGGATGCATCCCCTACCATTCGCCTACCCCAAAGCAATGCCTCGTTCTCTTTGCCTCTTCCCCCTTGCATCGTTGCTGGCAAGCCAATGGATCCTGGCGCCAACAACCCAGGCACAGGAGCCTCCCACAAAACAGTTTGAGCAAAGAGATGTGCCGCTTTCCTTGATCTTCAGCGAATGGCGCCAAAACGGTAATAACGCCAACACTTACATCTGCACCTGTGACCGTGAAATTTGTGACACCAGACCGGGCTGGCCCTTCCGAAGCTTTCGAACCGGACAGTCGATCCCGGCACTAGGGGAGGCAAATCTGAATGATGCACGCCGCGATGGGTTTATATGCGGACGACGTTGACGACACCAGTCGTTGTTCAGACCGATGGAAAGGTCAGATAAAGACCCTTGAAAAAATTTTCAAGGCAAAACAACGCCGCGCATGACGGGGAATCACTATGGGGCCAGAAGTTTATTCAAGTTAATCATGCACCCCTTTTATATCATTATTGAGGCTTACATGGAAGGTGGTTCGCTGTACTGACTGCACCCATATAAACAACAATAGCTTTTGACTCTTGGGGTCCATTGATCCCCTTATGGCACCAGTTCATAGCCTCGACATAGCTCATACCCTTGTTCATGACTTTTTTGCCTTTAGAGCCGTAGTCAACGGTGAAGGATCCTTCAGTGACATACACCCACAGGGGCACGGAATGCTTGTGCCAGCTGGTCTCTTCATGCACACCCAACGTGACATTAAGAGGATTAATATTTGGGATACCTTGAGGATAGTTGAAAGGTTGCTTCAAAACATCAGTGGAATTGTGCTGAATACTGATTGACTCAGCCGTGATCCCACCTTCATAGTTATGGGCTATTGATTGAGCACCGCTACAGGCTAAAAGAGTGAAAAGAGAAACAGCAAGATACTTCATTTCGCAATATAGAATTCTCAATCAAACTAGCCAACATCAGAAAAACTGGCATCAGCACCAAGATCGTGGCCTACTAATAACTCAATCAACCGTACTCTAATTCGCATTAGCGATGTAACCGGCGCTTCTGTGGGAAACATGCAGGAAACACCTTGACTGGTTGATGAAACTGGATCCCTTACCTTGACCATTCAGCCAAGGGCTCCATCCATGGACGAGATTCGCCATAGTCACTACCGATGATGCAGAAAAGATGAACGATTTCGATCTCGTGCCAAAGCCATTGTTCAGCAAAATTTGGAAGATCATCACTTGGCGCTGGCGGATGCAACTGGCCCTGAATGCTCCATTTGGCCTTTTGTGGGTTGCCGACAAAACCAACCCTGCTGTTCATCAATTCAATATGTCTATGCTCACAGCAATGCATGCGGAATGGATGGCCCCAATGATGGGGATTGGCTGAACAAGAGGTGGTTCATGCCGCTGATACTGGAGCAACGACTCATGAAAACTGCCTATTGGCCATGAAGGTTCAAGCATGCAACCAATAATCATCACAACAAAATTTAATTAACAACCCATTTACCAAGTGACGCAACGACAGATTGAGATGGTCACGGTGAGAAAAGAACGTTCAACACATTCACTCTTCAGCAGCCCAATCCAAGCCCTAACGCATTAGAAGCCAGACGGACAGACCGCCTATGCCAACACCCTTTAAGAACTGAGCCCAAGTCAAACCATAGGTATCAAGCTGGAGCCTCCTCATCATCAGGTTGAGCACTTCCTTGTGTTTACGAATAAGAAGTGGGCTATCAGCGGTGTTGAGCTGTTGAATTTGCTTGAGCTTTATCTCGCCGAGCTTTGCCACGATGACGCACAATATTGAAACCAGTGAACTCTAAGGCCCCAGAGATGCTTACTAGCAAATGAGCTGCAAGATCTCTCCAAACCTCAACCACATGTCGATCAATCAATTGCTCAGATCATGGCTACTTTAAAAGCCAACAGTGATCGATTGAAGCTCATCCAGATTGTCACCGTTAGACGATAAATTCAATCTGCCTGAGACATAAAGATTATTTCAATCAGACAAGGATTTAGTCAACATTTTTAGACGTAACGGGACAGGGAAAAGCATATTGATATACTGAATTCAATGCATTTTGATGCAGAGACGAGAATTCTTTAGCTGACTTCACTAAACAATTGAAAATAAACACCGCTGGGGTCCTGCATCAGGCTCTCGTGGGTGCCCTGCTGGATCACTCTGCCCTGATCCATCACCAGAATTAAATCAGCATCGCGGATCGTGCTCAGCCTGTGAGCCACAATCACCTGGGTGCAACCCCGTCGACTGAGATTGGCGATCAATTTCTGCTCTGTTTCGGCATCGAGGGCCGAGGTGGCCTCATCCATGATCAAGATGCTTGGGTTGCCGACCAAGGCACGGGCTAGTTCCAGTCGTTGACGTTGTCCACCTGACAAGTTGCGACCACCTTCAGAGAGCAAAGTGTCGATGCCATCTGGCAAACCGCGAACGACATCGAGCATCTCCACATCTCTGCAGGCCTCGAGCAGCGTTGATTCAGGAATGGCGTGATTCCACAGGCTGAGATTGTCACGCACGCTGCATCCAAACAGCTGGATCTCCTGCTGCACCATGGCGAGGGATGAAACCACAACCGCTCGAGGGAGCTCCAGCAGAGTTTTCCCATCAAACAAAATCGTGCCCGCCGTGGGCTGATGCAGCCCGGCCAACAGTTTCGCCAAGGTGCTTTTGCCGCTGCCACTGCCGCCCACCAGGGCAAGACGCATCCCGGCATGAATCGTGAGCGTCAAGCCATCGATCAGGGGGGGAGTGATCGCCGTAAACCCGTAGCGCAAATCCTTGATTTCGATCTGACCACTCAGTCGGGTTGGTGCTGAGATGTCCTCACCCTGCTCACGACTAGTGAGAAGGGGATCGCGCGGTTGTTCGAGCACGTCTTCCAGGCGCAAAACGCCGGCCTCGAAGCTGGGCAACTGTTGAACAAAGCTGATCACACCTTCAATCTGTCCCTTCAGGCTGAAAGCAATGGTTTGAGCTGCCAACAACATGCCCAAGGTGAGCTCCCCGCGGATCACCAGGAAGAAACCCAACAGCAGCACAGCCACTTCATTGAACGTGGTGAGGGCGTTGGGGATCAGGCGCAAGCGCGCATTACGCAGCTGCAAGGTCTGAAGCGTGTTCAGGAACCTGCTCTGGTAGCCCGCGAATCGACGAAATACGTCGTGTTCAATCGCAGCCGCCTTGATCGTTTCGATATCTCGCATGGCACTGACCACCACAGCACCACTTTTGGCAGCATCCTTTTGCAAGGTGAGGCTGGCGTCCTTCTGCATGCGCAGATTGAGCTTCACCACAAAGGCATTGATCGACGTTGTGCCAAGAATCAGCAGACCCAGCCAGGGGCTATAGAGAAAGGTGAGCACGAGGTAGAAACCAAGCAACAGCAGCCCCGTCGCCATGGGAACCAGCCGACCGCCAATGAACTCGGCGATGCTGGCGTTGATTCCCATCCGCCCGGCGATGTCCGAGGCATGGCGCTGGCTGTAAAAGCGCTCGGGCAGGGCGAGGATTTGATGCTCAAACCCGATCGAAAAGCGACGGGTTAGGCGTTTTTCAAGGCTGCGGGTTCCCACCAACTGCAAATGCTGAAGCGCCACCTGCAGCCCGATGGTCACGGCCATCGCCAAGAGCATCGGTTTCAGCCAGAGGTTCATGTTGTTACCAATCACTTCGTCCAGATAGATCTGGGCAAAGACAGGCATCACCAGCTGGGGAAAAATCAACAGCAACCCCGCGATCAGGATGAACAGAACACCCCTCCATTCGCTGCCCATCCGTTTGAGCACGATCGGCCAAACCGATGGCGCCTGACCACCGCGCTTGAACTCCGGGCCCGGTTCCATCGTCAAAACAATCCCGGTGTAACTGCGGTCGAATGCCTCCCGGCTCACCGTGCGCGGTCCAAGGGCAGGATCGTTGAGAGCCACACGATCGCCTTGAAACCCCTCAAACACCAAAAAGTGATTGAACTCCCAAAACAAAATCGCGGGAGGGGTCAACTGTTCCAGAGCTGCAAGTCCCTTCTGAAATCCTTTGGCATCGAGACCGAAATTTCGTGCCGCAAGAATCAAATTCGCAGCATCACTGCCATCCCGCGACACACCACACAGTTCGCGCAAATTGGTGAGCGGTACATAGCGCCCGTAGTGCTGCAGAACAATGCTGAGAGAGGCTGCACCGCACTCAGTGCTCTCCATCTGCAACACCGTGGGCGTGCGCACCATCAGTAGATCCCCGTCAGATCACGCAGGATCGGAATCACGTAACTAATCGGGCGACGTTCCTCTACCAACACCCGTACCTCTGTTGGAGTACCGGTCGTGAGCTGAAGGGTCGGGCCTGGACCACCGCCCCAGTCGTAACGACTCACCGTGGAGGGATCCCGCTTGAGAGAGGTTTTGACCTCAATGAGAGGCCCCTTTGGTTCCATCCGCACGGCCTCCAGCAGGGACTCCATCCCGAGGCGCTTGATCAAGGCCTGATCACTCACAGGAAGTTGCCGAATACTGAGCACTTGTCCTTCGATCCCCCCATGGCGTTGCTGCTTCGTGCTGGTGGGACTAATCCGAACGCGCTGACCCACGCTCAATCGCTTCCCATCGCCAGCCGGGAAAAAGGCCAAACTTTCCAATGGATCCCCAGGAGATGCCGCCTCCAGCGTGAAAAGGGTGCTGCCGGTTTGAAGAACCTCGCCCCTGTGCACATTCCGATCGACCACACAGCCACTGATAGGAGCGCGGATGGTCGCCAAACGACTCATCTCTTCGTCAAGAGCCTCAATTCGGGACTGCTGTTGCTTGATCTGCTGCTCACGCTGACCATCTCGCGCTTCAACTGAATCGACAAGACTGCTGAGCTCTTTCTGCCGTTGACTCAGTTGATCAAGCGAGAGGCCGCCCGAGCGGGCCAAACTCTTGATCCGATCAAGCTCTGCTTGCTGCTGACGAATGCGAATGCTTCCGAGCTGATCTTCGGTCCGGTCTTGGCTGATGAGCTGTTCCAACTGAATCTCAGCTTCCTGCTTTCCCACCTCCTGCTTCACCGTGTCGATCCGAGCCATCAGTTGCCCCCGCTTCACGCAGTCACCGATCCTTTTGTGCAGTTCAAGAATCCGCCCTGGGGCTTCGCTTTGAACCACCGTGAGACTGTTGGAGCGGATCAGCACTCCCTTGCCGCTAATACGCACAGGAAGGCGCCCGAGCACAGACCAGATCGCAATGGTGAGGGCAAATCCACCCAGCGACAACAACAGCAGCCATTGCCCAGGACGAAGGAGTCGCATGGGGTGATCCAGTTGTTCTGGACTGGACAGAGCATCCAGTGCGTTCTTGCGGAACAGGCTCATGAGATCTGACGCTGCATCATTCGAGCGAACAGGCCCTGGTTCTGCATCAGGGTCTCGTATGTGCCCTGCTCCTGCACCCGACCGCGTTCAAGCACAACAATCCGATCGGCGTGACGGATGGTGCTCAAGCGATGGGCGATCACGATTCGCGTAATCGCAAGGGATTCGAGACTGCTGGTCACAATCGCTTGCGTGCGGTTATCCAGGGCGCTGGTGGCTTCGTCAAAGATCAGGATTCGGGGTCGGCGCACCAGGGCACGGGCGATCGCAACTCGCTGACGCTGGCCCCCTGAAAGAGTGCCGCCCCCCTCCGGAATCATGGTTTGCAGACCCATTGGCATCGCTCGGATCTCATCTGCAAGTCCAGCAAGTTCGGTGGCATGCCAAGCCTCCTCCTCATCGATCACGCTGCCTCCCGCAATCGCCTCCATCAGCGTGCCGCTGAACAGGGTGTTGGTCTGCAGAACCGTGCCAATTTGACGCCGCACACTGTCGAGCCGCAACCCGTTCAGGGGCTGACCATCAAAGCGAATCTCCCCATCTTCAGGAGCAGCAAAGCCCAATAAGAGGCGGACGAGAGTGGATTTTCCCGATCCAGATGGGCCAACAATGGCGAGCTGTTGACCAGCTTTAGCCTCCAAACTCATCCCATCGAGCACCAACGGCAAATCCGGGGCGTAGCGATAGCTCACGCGATCGAAGTGAATTTCACCATCCAAGTCACCGGCTGCATCACGCAGTTCCGTCGTTTCCAGCTCCGTCTCAAGAATGGGCCGAGCACGCTCATAAATCACAGGCATATCGAAGGCTCCGATCAGCAATCCAGCAAAACCTGCAGCAGCTCCGATAAAGGTGCCAAAAGCCGAGAAAAATCCCAGAAGTTGGCCCACGTTCGGGGCGTTGAGGTTTGGGCTGTTAGCGGCTTCCGCAATCAAGCGCGTAATCACGATGTAAACGAGAAGAGTCCCGAGATTGGGCATCACCGCTTTGAGCAGAGCCGCGGTCGCTTCCTTGGCATCGAGAGCATTCTCAAGGTCAACGATCTTTTGAAACTCCTGGCCCCACCAACGAGCCGCAGCACTTTCCGCTCCAGCCAGTCGCAACTTGGAAACGGAACCAATCAGTTCGAGATTGCGACTCTGAGCTTGACCTTCAGCTTCCTCCTGATGTCTTTGTAAGGGACGCGACTGCAAGCCAATCAAGGCTGTTGGCAGCAGGATCAGCGCCGCAACGAGCAGTGCGAGAGCCGTCAGCTTCACGCTGATGCGCAGCATGAACAGGATGTAAATGCTGGTCAGCACAAGTCGCAGCAGACCTCCCTCGAGAAGTTGTTGAATCTCTGAGCGCAACTCCTCCAGAGCACCGAAGCGCAGCTGAAGATCACCCACATTGCGCTTGCGAAAAAACTCAGTGGGCAGGCGCAGCAATCGGTGCATCCCTGCTAGCTGGGAACGGGCCGCTCCCCTTTGCTGACTGACCTGCACGGCTCGGCTCTGGACCCATTCGAAGCAAACCCGAGTGATTCCGGCAGCCGCAAGGATCACGCTTATTTGTAAAAGAAGCCCTAGATCCCGATCCGGTAGTGCCTGATTCGTGATCACCGTGTTGAACGTTGGCGTTAACAACGAAAGGAGGGTGGAAAGCAGCATCACGCCAACGCCAAGGCGGAAACCTCCGCTCAGAACACCAAGGCAAGTTCCAGCGATCGCACCGGTTGCGCCCATTCCAAAAATCCAGCGGGCGGCCCCTACATCCCGTCCAATCGCCAGCAGGAATCCGATGCCGACACCAAGTAACAGACCACCCAAAAGGAAGTTGATGAAATGGGTGGGTTGGCCATAGGCGAAACGTAGTAATCCAAGGGTGCTGAGGTCCTTGGCCTGGAATGAAGGGCTAATGCTCAACATGCGGGGAGAGAGCTCGTTCAACCAGCGATCGCACTGTTGAATAGGCAGCGGCTCGACCATGCACTCCGGCACCCAGGCGAGGTATCCCTTGCCGGTCGACTGCAGGACAACGACGCGGGGAGCAACCCCTGACGGCTGATCCATGAAGCCGATCAAATCACCACAATCTTGTTGCAGATCACTGCGATCAATCAACACATCGCGGGACATCAAATCCGTGCGATCAAGCAACTGCTGGAGCCTTTCGCGAGGCTCAAGGTCCGTTTGGATCATCGGAGAAGGCAGCAGGGATATCTGGTCTCTGCAAACCACACGCAAAGCGAGGAGAACTGGATCATCCACGCCTCCCCCCGAAAGCAATTCAGGGTTTGCGAGGGGTTCAACCCAATCGCTATGGCCCATTTCCATGGCCCAAAACAATTGCTGCTCACTGGCCTCATTGAGGGATTGATGACTCGCGAGCAGAGATTGGTGGTGCTGCTCGGCAAGCTGGTGCTGCTCCGTCAACTTGTGCAGCAACTGCTCAATGCTGGGGGGCTCAGAGGGGGGAACCCCAAGGTCCTCGCTGAGCTTCTCATCCAGCCACCGCACTCCCTCCAGAGGATCTCCATCCGGCACCAACTCGACCCGACTGGCATCAATCGCCTGCAGTTTGAGAGACACAGGAGCCGCGCTGCTCAGCACCACTCCTGGATACAGACGACCCCGTTCCAAACGCATTAATCCGAAGTCATTCGTACCGCTGGAGACCAGCAAAAGATCTCCCTCAAGCAAGCGAAAGGCCACCTCTGGCCAGCGGTGCTGACTGCCTGCAAACCAATTCATCACTGGACAGAGTCTCCAGACTGAAAATGCCGGCAAAGCCAATCGAAGTGGCGTGCGCCCCTACTAATCGCTTCCAGCTGATGGAGATCCAATGGATCAGGGGTGTTCTGCTCGGTTTGGTAGCTAGAAGCAGAGCGTTGCTGATTGTGCAGCTGATCCTTGCTCCGCTGGGAGAGCATGCAGGCAACGCCACGGAAGAAACGGGAGGCGAATTCCGGATTCCGCCTTAATTCGTCCTGGAGTTTGGAACGTTCGATGGCTAAGAGATCCATGCCTTTCTCAGATCTCACACCAGCCGATGCACCCCTTTGATCATCCAGAAGAAGGGTCATCTCACCAAGCAGTTCTCCTCTTCGAGAACTGCCCACCAACTGAGTCGCGCCAGAGCGCGTAAAAAGAATCTCGGCCTCCCCACTCAAAATCAAATACAGCGCAGGAACCTCTGCGCCTTGTTGCAGAAGCTCCGAATGAGGTGAAACATTCTCAATGTCGCCAAAGCTCGCGAGGCGGTGAACATCTTGCTCTTGGAGGTTGGCAAACAAGATCAACACTTTGCGAAGCGCCTCAACCGTGAAATCAGCTGCTGAAAGTCGGTGAACCCAGGCGTTCTGCCGTTTGATCTGAATGGCAAGCTTTTGGGCGATTAACCGATACAACTCGGCCGCCATTGCTGGGTGGTGGAACTGAAGCTGATCGAGATCTTGGGCCGGCAACTCCAAAATCTTGCTGTCAGTGTCAGCGGTGATGTTGGCCACTGCCGGGCGTTGCTCCAACCAGCTCATCTCACCAGCTAAGCCACCAGGCCCCAAAGTCGCCAACAGATCTTGACGCTGCTGCTGGTCGCTTGTCGTAACGGTCAAGCAGCCTTCCTTCAGCACCAAAATACGATCACTGAAATCCCCCTCTCGGATCAAAGTGTTTGTTGCTTGAACCGAGCAAGACGTGCCAACCGCCTCCATCCAAAGCATCAACTCAGGGCTGGCACGATCAAAAACACTGAAGGGACGCATGGGACAAGAGCAATCGACCAGAGCTGATCCACTAAGGAACGAACAAAGGATGCCTGGTTGACAACCTTCGAGCCAGAGGCCGCACCCAAAGCAAGCCGCAAGACGCAAATTCTCACTCCCTAGAGAGTGATGGATCCAAAGCTCATACTGAACGAAAAGGCGCAGAAAACAACGAAGGCCAGGAAGAACGCCAAAAAACGAATGAATCAGATCCTCACCGAAAGGCACCAACCAACAGAATCCAAGACTTGATCATGCACACAAATGCGACTAATAAAACCGAAAGAATAATTTTTTTTGATCAGATTAAAGCAATTATGATAGCCCTAGTGATTGCAACTCATACGATTTTAGTAGGGACATTATTCACAACTGATCTCAAACAGATCATCGAAGCAGCACCTGCGTACGAAGCAATAAGCTTTTGGTTTGGCTGGATCTGTAATACATTTTACATGAACATACTGTTCCTAATTTCCGGCTATCTACTGCCAAGTTCAGTGCAGAAGAGAGGAGTTGCACACTTCACCACACATCGACTACTACGCCTTGGAGCTCCTCTCATTGTCGCAATTTTCATCCTCAACAATATAACTCCCATAGCAGGAATCTTTATCCCAAACAGCACTGTGTTTGGAATTGAATTCAATGAATTGCCTCTCAACAGGATAGGCCCACAATGGTTTC
>QCUZ01000061.1:0-10352 GCA_003210555.1 Synechococcus sp. AG-683-A03
GTGTTGCGATGCCCACAGATGGGCCTTCTGTAAAAGGAACCATTCTTGTGGTTGACGATGAGCCTGCAGTGAGACGGGTTCTGTTGATGCGTCTGCAATTGGCTGGTTACAACGTTGTCTCCGCTGAGGACGGAGAGGAGGCGTTGGAAAAGTTCCACGACGAGGAACCAGATCTGGTTGTGCTTGACGTGATGCTTCCGAAAATGGATGGGTTTGCTGTCTGTAGGCGATTAAGAGCGGAGTCTTGCGTTCCGATCATTTTTCTATCGGCCTTGGAGTCCATCTCTGAGCGCGTCGCCGGGCTTGATTTAGGCGCTGATGATTACCTCCCAAAACCCTTCAGCCCGAAGGAGCTAGAAGCACGCATTTCCACGATCTTGAGACGGGTTGGGTCTGGCTCCGCCACGATTGAACCGCGTGAAATTCCTAGCGGTCAAGGCGTGATGCGGGTTGGCGATTTAGTGGTCGACACCAATCGCCGGCAGGTGAATCGAGGAAGCGAACGTATCGCTCTCACCTACACAGAATTTAGCCTCCTTGAATTGCTGTTCCGGGAACCAGGCCATGTGGTTCCAAGGGCTGAGATTCTTGAGCAGCTCTGGGGGTATCCCCCCCGTCGAGCCGCTGATCTTCGGGTCGTGGATGTGTACGTGGCACGCCTGCGAGGCAAGCTCGAGCCAGACCCTCGCAACCCTGAACTAATCCTCACGGTGAGAGGAATTGGTTACGCATCACAGCGCATGGGCGAGCCGGCAGGAACCCCTGCAGCAGTTTGATCAATTTCGCGTAATCCACCTTTCGTCCCCGCCGCGGGGCAGGATGGCGCCCGACTGCTTCTTCTCTCTTGTCTGAACTTCGTGAGACCCGCTTGGAGAAGGCGAATGCTCTCAAAGAACAGGGGCAAGAGCCGTATGCGTTGCGTTTCGATCTCAGTGATCGCATGGCTCGTCTGCAAGCCGACCACGCTGATCTTGCAAACGGCACCGAACGAGACCTGAAGGTTTCGGTTGCTGGCCGGGTGATGACGCGCCGTGTGATGGGCAAGCTTGCTTTTTTCACCCTGGCTGACGAAACGGGAACGATTCAGTTGTTTCTCGAAAAAGCAACGCTGGGAGACAGCTTTGCTCAGCTCAGTTCCCTGGTCGATGCCGGTGACCTCATTGGGGTTCACGGCATCTTGCGCCGTACGGATCGGGGTGAATTGTCTGTGAAGGTGAGCGAATGGCAGATGCTCACCAAGTCGCTGCAGCCCCTGCCGGATAAATGGCATGGTCTCGCGGATGTCGAGAAGCGCTATCGCCAGCGCTATCTGGATTTGATCGTGACGCCGCAGTCCCGTGAGACGTTCCGGCGTCGGGCGATGGCCGTGAGTGCGATCCGCCGTTGGTTGGACGAAAGAGATTTCCTAGAGATCGAAACACCGGTTTTGCAGTCCGAAGCCGGAGGCGCTGAGGCGCGGCCTTTCATCACCCATCACAACACCCTCGATCTGCCTCTCTACCTGCGGATTGCCACAGAGCTCCATCTCAAGCGGCTTGTGGTGGGGGGATTTGAACGGGTCTATGAGCTGGGGCGGATCTTTCGCAACGAAGGGGTGAGCACGCGCCACAACCCCGAATTCACATCGGTGGAGGTGTATCAGGCCTATGCCGATTACAACGACATGATGACGCTCACCGAGCAGCTGATCGCCTCGGTGTGTGAGCAGGTGTGCGGTACGACTCAAATCACCTACCAGGGAGTGGAGGTGGACCTGACGCCGTCCTGGAGGCGCGCCACGATGCATGAGCTCGTGCAGGAGGCCACAGGCCTCGATTTCGCTTCCTTCCAGACCCGTGAGGCGGCTGTGGAGGCGATGCGAGCCGCCAGTCTTCCTGCACCGGATAAGGCCGACACCATCGGACGGCTTTTGAACGAAGCGTTTGAGCACGCCGTTGAGCCCAATTTGATCCAGCCAACGTTTGTGCTCGATTACCCGCAGGAAATTTCACCCCTTGCGCGAAAACATCGCAGCAAGCCGGGGCTGGTGGAGCGGTTTGAGTTGTTCATCGTTGGCCGTGAAACCGCCAACGCCTTTAGTGAGCTCACCGATCCTCTGGATCAAAGAGGGCGCATGGAGCTTCAGCAGGAACGTCGGGCTGCTGGAGATGTGGAAGCCAGCGGTGTGGATGAGGATTTCATCCAGGCTCTTGAAGTGGGGATGCCCCCCACCGGCGGACTTGGAATCGGCATTGATCGATTGGTCATGCTGCTCACCGACAGCCCCTCGATTCGAGATGTCATTGCCTTTCCTTTGATGCGACCTGAGGGGTGACCTGTCAGCATGGATAATTAAACCCAGTGGCAGGGTCCAATTCCCATGAGTGGTGAGCGCGTAGGTTTCCGCTTCAAACACGCCGATGCGGTGGTCAAGCGCAATCCGCAGGGACGTTCCCGTCGCGGATGGGTGATGGAGCCAGTGGAGCAGACCACGAGCCGAGGCACCAAGATGCCCGCTTATCGCATCCGCTGGCGTGACAGTGAGCGTCCTGAGATTGTGCTCCAGCACATGCTGATCGCTGATCCAGACCCCACACCTCCGCCAGAAAACGTGAGCCTCGAGCCCCCCGCACCGAAGGCTTGATCGAGAGCAATATCAAGCTCGATTAGCTGAGGCCTTGATTGCGCCTCAGCTCTTCAAGCTCTTGCAGTGCTTCAAAGAGGGCCCAATCCTCATCAAGGCTGCGCCTGGATGTGGACTGTTTTTCCTGGGTTTTAAGGCTGTTGAGTTGTTCCTCGAGTTCGGCGAACCGAAGGCCAAGCGCCTCGAACTCCTCCCAGAGCTCGCGCCCTTGCTGCATGAGAGCAGCAACGTGCTGATCGGCCCGTTTTGCGAGTTCAAGCGCACCGGCCCTTCGTGCTTTCTCGCCACGCGTGGTCCAGGCTTGGACCTGTTCGGCAAGGGTGAGCAGTTGGCGGCGCAATTCCCTCGCTTGGAGTTGCTGTTGCCCGCGACGGTTGTGAAGATCCCTTTGGCGGTCTTGGAGATGCTGTTCGCGCAGCAACTGATCTTGGCTTGGATTGCTGCGCAAAAACTGTTCAAGCCGCTCCTCTAAGCCGCGTTCGAGGTGGTCCAGCCAGGTGGGGCTCATGGGATTTGATCCGGTGCGCGTGTGATCAATGGAGCTTCGATTTCCTCCTCCAGCGGATTGATCGCCCCTTCCCGTGAACGGAGCAATAGTTGGGTGAGACGAGCCACTGATCCCTCCCCGAGCTCGAGGGCACCCAAGCGATCGAAGGCGTTGCGATACACCGCTTCTAGTTCTTCGATCAGGGTTTCACGTTGTAGGCGCACTGTGGCCCGTTGCTCGTCGCGACTCATGGCTCAGCAGGGATGAAGGTTTGGATCTCAGTCTGTGGCCTCTAAGAGATGCAAGGAGAGATCGTCATCTGGATCATGCCAGCGGCGAACCCAGCGCCATCCGGCCTGTTGCGCTAAAGCAACAGCTCGTTCGGGGCTGTATTTGAGGCTGTATTCGGTGATCAGCGGTTCATCGCATTGGAAGGTCCAAAGGTCACCGGCGATCCTGACGACTTGCTCGCAGCTGCTGATCAAGGCCATTTGCACGCGCTGTTGGTCGGCTTGCCACCGCGCTTGATACGAAAAGCATTGCGGGTCAAAATTTGCTCCCAAATCGGCATTAAGGCGATGCAGCAAGTTGTATGCAAAGGCGGCTGAGATGCCAGCGGCATCGTTGTAGGCCGCTTCGAGGCGGACCTTGCTTTTGGGTTGGTCCAGACCAAGAAGCAGAGGCCCCCCATTCAGCAACTGCTTGAAATGGCGCAGCACGCGCACGGCATCGTGCTGCTCAAAATTGCCGAGCGAGCTGCCGGGAAAAAATCCGATGCGTCTTTGCTCTTGCAGCAATGGGTGTTCAGGCAGGTCTGAAAGCGAGCTGTGATCGCAGCAAACCGGTTGTTCGCGTTGATCGCCTCGAACTCCTGGGCTCCAAGCGCGACAGCGAAGCAGGATCCGGAGGATTCGGGGGAGGAAGCCCTAGCGACGAAGAAGTCCCCTTCTAAATCCATCCTTGATGGCGACCGGCTACTTCCCGTATTGGGAAGAACTCACAACGGCCGGTCGCTGGCGGGCATGGAGCGCTAATCGGCGGACTGACGCCGACGCCAAATCCTGAGGGCAAGCCAGATCCCACCAGCCAAAACGGCAATAACTAGGCCCACCTTGATCACCTTGGAGACCGGATCGATCCAGACCTCAACATTGCTGTAGCCCTCACCGAGCACCATTCCAGCGATGGTGAGCAACAACGTCCAGATCAAGCTGCCAGCTGTGGTCCAAATCAAAAATGGCGCCATTGGCATCAGTTCAATCCCGGCAGGGACTGAAATCAGGGTGCGAATGCCTGGCACCAACCGACCCCAAAACACCAAGGCGGTGCCATAACGGCTAAACCAGCGGCGACTCCGAGCCAACTCCTCGGAACTAATGCCGATCCAGCGGCCATGCTTGTCCAGCCATTGCTCAATGCGTTGTTCATTGATCAGGCGGCCGATGCCATACCAAGGCAACGCTCCCAGCACCGTTCCAATCAAACCGGCAAGAACAACAGGGATGAATTGCAGTTGTCCTTGCTGCACATAAAACCCTCCCAAAGGCATGATCAGCTCTGAGGGGATGGGCGGAAACAAATTTTCCAGAAACATGGCTGCAAAAATTGCGCCGTAGCCCAACCATTGATTCGCCTCGACGGCCTGTCCAATCAGCTCTGGAAGCTGAGTAATTAGTTCAGACAGACCCATGCACAATAAAGACAAAGCCAAGCTAGTGTTTCATACTTTTCGGCCAAACGGCATCCTCGATCACGACGTGATTCGGGCATCAGAATCAGGCATAGGGAAAGGGAAATATCACCACCTTCTAGCTAGAAAACATCATTTGAGACACAATAGCCTGAAATGCTTTCTAAGATTCTCACAGGATGAAACCCACATAATAAAACGGAATCGCTTTAGGCATAAATAGCGAAACAATATTCACTAAACTACTTCGCAATTAATTCGTACATCAGGGAAGTATTGTTTTTGGCTGACCAGCGTTACAACACCAAAGCAATCCAGAAAGCATACTATTCATGGGATCAAACGGCAGCCACACAAACTCCCCCCCCAATCCAACATCAAGCGAAATCACAATAATCGCCCTTTAAGGCAAAGTCTCCCTAAAACAAGAAGGCAATAAAAAAGGGCTGCTTTTACAGCCCTCAATCGATCTAAAAATGATCAATAACGATAGTGATCAGGCTTATAGGGGCCTTCTACAGGAACGTTGATGTAATCAGCTTGATCTTTGCTCAACTCAGTGAGTTTGCAGCCGATCTTCTCAAGATGGAGGCGAGCCACCATCTCATCGAGGTGCTTAGGCAACACATACACCTCTTTCCCGTACTCACTTCCCTTGGTGAACAACTCAATCTGAGCCAATACTTGGTTCGTGAACGAGTTGCTCATCACGAAACTGGGGTGACCGGTGGCGCAACCCAGATTCACGAGACGGCCTTCGGCAAGAAGAATGATCTTGTTGCCACTTGGCAAGGTGATGTGATCCACCTGAGGCTTGATGTTGTCCCACTCATAGGACTTGAGCGAAGCCACATCGATCTCGTTGTCGAAGTGTCCGATGTTGCAGACGATCGCTTCGTCCTTCATCTTCACCAGATGCTCATTGCGGATCACCTGGTAGTTGCCCGTAGCAGTTACAAAGATGTCCATCTGATCGACCACATCCTCGAGGCGGACAACCCGGTAACCCTCCATCGCGGCCTGCAAGGCGCAAATGGGATCCACTTCCGCAATGCAAACGGTGGCACCAAGACCACGCAAAGACTGCGCAGAACCCTTGCCCACATCGCCGTAGCCAATCACGAGGGCCTGCTTGCCAGCCACCATCACGTCGGTCGCGCGCTTGATGCTGTCCACCAGTGATTCACGACAGCCATAGAGGTTGTCGAACTTGCTCTTGGTGACAGAGTCGTTGACGTTGATCGCAGGGAAGGGAAGCTCTCCGCTCTTCTGCATCTTGTAGAGACGAGCCACTCCCGTGGTGGTCTCCTCGGTCACACCCTGAATCTCAGCCTTAATGCGGCTGTAGAAACTGGAGTCCTTGGCCAACTTCTTCTTGATGGACGCGAACAGGAAGGTCTCCTCTTCGTTGGAAGGGTTGTCGAGCACGGTGATGTCCTGCTCAGCCTTGCTTCCCAACATCACCAAACCGGTGGCATCGCCACCGTCATCGAGGATCATGTTGGGCGTTCCACCGTCGCCCCATTCGAGGATGCTGTGGGTGTAATCCCAATACTCTTCAAGGGTCTCACCCTTGACGGCAAAGACGGGAATTCCACCAGCGGCCATCGCAGCTGCGGCGTGGTCTTGGGTCGAGAAAATGTTGCAGGAGGCCCAGCGCACATCGGCACCAAGCTCTACCAGGGTTTCGATCAGAACAGCGGTCTGAATCGTCATGTGCAAAGAGCCGGCGATCCTGGCTCCCTTCAAAGGCTTCTCCTTGCCGTACTTGGAGCGCAGTGCCATCAGACCGGGCATCTCGGTCTCAGCAATATCGAGTTCCTTGCGTCCGAAATCGGCTAAACCGATATCAGCAATAACGTAATCCTTTGCGACCTGAAGTTCGGTCGTTGCCGCGGCTGTTGCCACCATATTGAAAAGCTCCCTGGGGAGAATGTGAACGATAAATACTTCGGAGACGCCGAGGCTTCGGGCTCCCTTATTAGCCAATCTACAGATGAGACAAGGCTCCTTGACGATCTCGAGGCCACAAAAGACCTTGGTCGGATGTTGGCAGCGCGCCTTCAACCCAACGACATCGTGCTCCTACAAGGACCACTCGGTGCAGGCAAAACCTCTCTGGTGCAAGGGCTAGCCGGCGCTCTAGGCATTCAAGAGCCGATCACCAGCCCAACCTTCGCACTCGCTCAGCACTACCCCGAAGGCAGCCCACCACTGATCCATCTCGACTTGTACCGCCTTGAGCAGGCCAGCGCAGCCGACGACCTTTTCCTGCAAGAGGAGGAAGAGGCCAACGCAATGGGAGCCTTGCTCGTTGTGGAGTGGCCGGAGCGGCTGAGTCTTTCCCTGCCTGATGCCTGGCTCTTGGATCTGAACTACGCACCCGCCAGCGGACGCACCATCTCGCTGCAACCACCGAAAACTAGGTCTGAAACCATGACCGAGACCTGCGAGCCATGACCAGATCCACTCCCAAAACCGTGCAGGCTAGAGCGAGAGCAGGAATTAAAGGCAAACAGCCCCCCTGAAACACCTCCGGAATCAGGCCCGTTGCAAAACCCAGCAAAACGGCTTCCCCCCCGATCACCGACAACATGGCGCCAACAACGGACCAGCGCAGGCCATAGACCGCCCCCACCAGCATCGGGAACAGCACCGCCAGACCAGAGAAGGCATGGGTCGCCAGCGAGAGAATGGCCTCAGGCGGACGCAGGGCGATCGCAAGACCAGCGACCGCAAGGGCAATCACCACGAGCTGCCCAACACGCACTTGCTCCGCCAAAGATGCCTGCTGTCGCCAATACCTCTTATATATGTCGCGAGTGAGCATCGACGACAGCGCCAACAACTGCGAATCCAAGGTGGACATAAACGCAGCCAAGGCACCAACCATCACGATTCCCGTCAACCATTCCGGGCTGTAACGGGCCAGCATCAGGGGCATGATCTGATCGGACGCACGACCCAAAAGATCGGGGAAGGCCAAATGGCCCCACATCCCAATCAACACAGGACAGACAAATAGAACGCCTGCCACGAATGGGTAGAGCACCATGGAATTCTTTAGCGAGCGATCATCAGCGGCAGCGAAGAAACGCATCAGCATCTGCGGAAACATCGGCAGGCATAACGGCCAAAGCAGCAGATAACTCGCCATCATCCGCGGCGTAAAAAAATCGCCAAGTCCTGCCGCACTGAACAGCTCAGGGCGTTGAAGAGAAAGCGTGCGATTGGCCATCTCAACACCACCGACACCTTTGGCGACAGCCACAAAGGCCATCAGCATCAGCGAAAACATCAGCACCCCCTGAAGCACGTCGGTCCGTGCCACAGCTCGCATGCCCCCGCCCACCACATACAGCACGATCACAACGGTGAGCAGGACGGCTCCTAGCTCAAAAGGAACCGCTCCTCCCGTGAGGCTCTCGAGCAAATAACCGGCACCAAGAGGTTGCAGGGCCAAATAAGGAAGGGTGAACAGCACCATCACCGCAAGCACCAACAGGCGCAGTCCCTCCCCAGGCAAGAGATGGCCAATCAATTCGGACGGAGTGATGAGGCCATGGTCAGCACTGAGTTTCCGCACCCGACAGCCGAGGCTGCCGAAACTGAGGGCAGCCAATCCTGTTCCAAACGCCATCATTGGGTAATAGGCAATCCCGATTCGATATCCAGCGCCGGCAAAGCCGAGAAAAAAGAAGGCGCTGAAGTTGGTCGCGATCAGCGTGAAAAACAGCACTCCGGCACGCAGTCGGCGATCGGCCAGAAAATAGGAGTCGGCGCTGTTGGTTTGGCCCCCGAGACTTTGGGCACCAAGCCAGAGCAACGCAAGCAGGTAAGCAACAAGAGCGAGGAACGCTGAAATCAGAGTGGTAGTCATCAACGGGCGATCCAAGCAGCCGCAAGGGTGAGTCCTGCTTGCAGAGCGATGAACATCAACACCCAAACAGGCATGCCAGCCCAAAACGGCAGGGCCGATTCAGCCTGGCTATGCACCACTAAGGCCAAAACAAGCGCAGCGAGCGCGACCAACCATGGCCAGCGACATGGCATGACACCCATTAAGTGCACTCCTTATCAACCTTCATTCTGATCAATCACTTTTTTAAGCCCAAGACCGCTCACCAAGGCAAAAAGAGCGCAGCATCTCAACCCAGCAGGCTTCATTCTTGAAACACTGCACGCCATGCCATGAGCTCTGAACATGACACCTGTCTCGAAGCGTTAAGCGCCAGGGGTATACGTCAGATCGCCATCACCTGGGACAACCACGCGGGCGAGTCACTCGTAAAGGTTGTGCCATGGCGCCATTGGCAACACGCCGTCGACATCGGCGTTGGTTTTTCGCCGATCTCAGACGCCTTCCGCTCGGACGGAATCATCGATCCGGCGCATCGCCTCACCAGGCCAGACGGGGATCTGCGCCTCAAGGCTGATCCATCATCGCTGGCGATGCTGGACCCTGATCAAGGCTGGGCCTGGGCCGCCGGCGAACGATGGAACCGCAAGAGCTCTAGTACCTATGGGGCAGATCAGCGCCACTTCTGCCGCCGAATGGGAGAAACATTGCAGCGCACAGGCCTCTCCCTCACTGCTGGATTTGAACTGGAGTGGGTTGTCATCACCCCAGACAACGATGGCTCCCCAAAGGCAGTGATCGCTGGTGGTCCCTATGGCGCGGACCGCTTGATCGAAGGACTCGATTACGCCTCGGCACTCCTCGAGGCACTGGATGCAGCCGATGTGGACTGGCTCCAATTTCATCCCGAATATGGCCCCTCCCAGTTCGAACTCTCGTTCGCAGCCCAAGCCCCCCTTCAAGCGGCGGACCATCTGATTCGTGCCCGATTGGTGATTCAACGTGTGACGCGCCGCTTCGGCTGGTACAGCAGTTTTAGTGCCAAACCCAGGCTCGATTGGGTTGGGAATGGCGGCCACCTGCACTTCAGCGTCCGAGATTCTCAAGGCCCCTTGCTACAAGACGGTTCCGGTCCCTATGGGCTTCGTCCTGAAGGCGAAGCTCTGATCGCAGGGGTGCTCGAACAGCTACCTGGACTGGTAGCGCTGGCCAGCCCCTCGCCCGTGTCCTATCTACGCCTCGTGCCCAGCAGCTGGTCTGCGCCCTTCCAGGTCTGGGGAATGGAGAACCGTGAGGCAGCCGTTCGGTTCATTCCCACCGCGACAGATCAAAGTGCTGCCCACCTGGAGATCAAGGCCGTGGATCCCACTGCAAATCCATACCTTTTACTCGGTGCACTACAGGCCCAGGTGCTGGATGCCATGAGAAATAAACGCATCCTTCCTCCAGAGCAGATCGGCGATCCTGCATTGGTAACGGACCACTCCATCTCAAGGCTTCCAGCCAGTCTTGTTGAGGCACGATGTCGTTGGGTTGAAGGCGCGCTGCCAACATCCGACCAAGGTCTTTTGTGGCCTCGAGATCGTCAAGGAGCCTTGTCTCATCTGTAGATTGGCTAATAAGGGAGCCCGAAGCCTCGGCGTCTCCGAAGTATTTATCGTTCACATTCTCCCCAGGGAGCTTTTCAATATGG
>QCUZ01000062.1:0-10327 GCA_003210555.1 Synechococcus sp. AG-683-A03
CGGACCATTCGCTCCACGAAGCAGCTCTTCCACAGCCGATTCCGCTTCATGCACTCTCTGGCCGCGAACATCCACCGTGTTCCGAGCAGTACGCACTTGGGAGCCACCGGCACCTCGCCGCGCTTTCACTTGAACCACAGGCTTTTCAGGCGGTGCTGCTCGGCGGCCATCCAAGCTTTCCACCGACTGAAGATCCACCATGCTGCGCATCACGCCACAACGGACACTCAGCTGCTGACCATCGTCTGAGACCTCCAGCACCTCGGCCGCTTTGTCGAGGGCAAGCAGGCGAATGCGTTCACCCACAGAGGGGCGCCATTCCGGATGAAGGCGTCGCTCTGGAGCGGCGCGATGGTTGGATTCAAGTTTGCGCAGCCGCTGACCGGCGCGGCGAGCCGTTTCACCATCGGCCTTCTGATCCCGCAATCTGCGAATCAGATGGCGTACTTCTTTTTGCCCATCGCGAATCGAGCTCTCCAAACGCTGACGTCCCAACTCCTGCTGCTGAGCTGAGTTTTTGCGTTGCTGCTCCCACCGCTGAAGGAGCTCCTCATGGAGCAATTCAGTTCGAGCCAAGAGTGCCGCCGCATCTTCAGCCGCGGCCTGTTGGCGTTGCCGCTGCTCTTCCAGGCCACGGATCACAGCATTGACATCGCCATCGCCACTGGGCTTAAGCAATTGCCTGGCTTGTTCGATCACGCCACTGTCAAATCCAAGACGCGTCGCAATCGCCAACGCATTGCTGCGTCCTGGAATCCCCCAAAGCAGCTGATAAGTCGGAGAAAGGGAGTCGCTATCAAAGGCGACGGAGGCATTTTCAAAGCGTGAATCGCTGTACTTGAGTGCCTTGAGCTCGCCAAAGTGGGTTGTAGCAATGGTGAGTCGGGCGCAATCGGCCAAATTGCGCAGCAGAGCAATCGCCAGAGCCGTGCCTTCACTGGGATCTGTGCCAGCACCCACCTCATCAAGCAGCACCAACGCCGGCGACGGGCCAGAGGCGATGGATTGGAGGATGCTTCCGATTCTTTTCACGTGACCACTAAACGTGGACAAACTCTGCTGAAGCGATTGTTCGTCGCCGATGTCGGCAAGAACCTGCGCACACCAAGGGAGTGAGGGGCTGCCGTTGCAGGGAATCCACATACCGGCTCTGGCCATCAATGCCGCTAAGCCGATGCTCTTCAAGGTCACTGTTTTCCCACCGGTATTGGGTCCAGTGATGGCGACAACCCGCAACTGTTCCGACACCTCAACGCTCACAGGGACCACAGGGGCGCCACCCTCCTTGCGCTGCTGCCAAACCAGTAGTGGATGGCGCAGCTCGAGTATGTGGAAGGGCGCATCAGCTTCTGGTTCGAGCCGTGGTGGTACGGCACCAAGCCATTGGCCATAACGCCCCCTTGCCAAGGCCAGATCTAACTTCAACAGCACGGCCATCAAGCGATCAATCACATCGTTCTGCTCTGCAACGGCAGCACTGAGCTCAGCCAGAACCCTTCTCTCTTCTTCTCGGATCCGGCCATCCAGAGCCGCCAGACGATTGCCGAGACCAATCACAGTCTTCGGTTCAACGAAAACAGTATTTCCAGACGAAGAACTGTCGTGAACCATTCCCGGACATTGAGACGCGGCACCAGCCTTCACCGCCAAAACCGGACGACCATGGCGTTCAGCAATCACGGTGTCTTGCAACAGAGTGGCCCAACGCCGCACAACCGCCTGTAAACGATCACGCCGCTCCTGCCGTGCGACCTGCCATTGGAGACGCAAATCTTCCAACGATTCACTCGCACGGTTCGCAACGCGCCCACCCTCTTCAAGGGCAAATTTCAAACGCTGCTCGAGCTCCGGAAGCGTCGCCACGTTTTCCAGCAGAGCTGAACAGTCAGGTCTCAAGTCAGGATCGTCAATCTGACGGCGAAGGCGTCGGGCTGCAGCGAGTGTGTGCGCCACCGACAGCAACTCCTCGCCTGAGGCTGTTCCGCCTTTACAACAGCGGAGCAAAACCATCTCGAGGTCAGACACCCCTTGAAAACTCAATCCGCCATCAAGGAGCCCGTCCAGGCTGGCGAGCTCCATGCTCCTGACCTGATAGGTCAGCGTGGTTTCCAGGTCAGCTGGCAGCTGATCTTGTAAACAGTGTTGGCGGCCCTGTGGGGTGCTCGCAAATGTTGAAAAGTGCTGGCACAACCGAGGCCACTCCAGCAATTCCAGGGTCTCTTCCAGGATTGAAACGGAAGGAGATACCGATGTCGTGCGGGGGTCGGATGTCATCAGGAGAGACCTGCCGATGCCTCCATCTGGTTGGAGGGGATGCCACCGGGAGGTTCATACAGCATCTCAAGCCAGTTGCCATCTGGGTCCCTGAAGTAAAACGACGCAGTTCCATCTCTGTGGTCATGCACAGCTCCAACGCTGACCCCAGATGCTTTGAGGTGGTCATGGACCACATCAACCTCGGCGCGATCGCGGAAGTGAAAGGCAAAATGCGGCCCTGCTGCTTTGTAGCTGGGTCCCAAAAGAGCTAACCCATCACGGCCCTCTCCCGCCTCGAGATAACACCAGTCATCCGCCTTCCAAACCAAGCGCATGCCGAGATCACAGTAAAAAGCGATCGCACGTGACAGATCCTGCACACGGATGGCGACGTGGCCAAGGCGCTGTACCGCTGGCATAGAGGCAGTGAAAGAAGACGGTCATTCTGGTGGGTTAATCGCCATCTGTGAGTGACTCCAGGACCCAGACCGTCTATGGCCTAGCCGTGTTCAACGCGTCCGCAGCCACTCGGCGGCATCACAAGCGTGGTACGTGAGAATTAAATCTGCACCTGCCCGCTTGAAGCTCAGCAAGGTCTCCAGGACCACAGCACGTTCATCAATCCATCCCCGTTCGGCGGCCGCCTTCACCATGGAGTATTCACCACTGACGTTGTAAGCAGCGATCGGAAGCTCTGACTCATCCCGCAAGCGGCAGATGATGTCCAGATAAGCCAACCCTGGTTTGACCATCATGATGTCGGCACCTTCTTGCTCATCAAGCTGGGCCTCTGTGATGGCCTCGCGAGCATTGGCCGGATCCATTTGATAGGTGTCTTTGTTTTTAGGGATCAGCTTCTCAGTGGTCGCGCGAGGGGCGGAATCCAGCGCCTCGCGAAACGGGCCGTAATAAGCAGAAGAATATTTTGCGGTGTAACTGATGATGCCGACGTGCTCAAAACCGGCGTCATCAAGGGCTTCACGAATGGCGCCAACGCGACCATCCATCATGTCGCTGGGTCCAATCAGATCAGCCCCGGCCTCCGCCTGCATCACGGCCTGCTTGCACAACTGCTCAATGGTTTCGTCGTTCAGCACGATGCCTTCTTGGCTCACAATCCCGTCGTGGCCATCACAGGAATAGGGGTCGAGGGCAACGTCGGTCATGATCGCCATATCGGGAACATCCCTCTTGAGCTGTCGAATCGCTCGTGGGATCAAACCGTTGGCATTAAAACTTTCTGAACCGTCTTCAGTTTTCAGCCCTTCAGCCACCTTGGGGAAGAGCACCACGCAGCGAATGCCTAGATCCCAGGCTCGCTGAACTTCAGCACTCAAGAGATCGAGGCTCCAGCGACTCGCGCCTGGCATGGCACCGATCGGCTCAACCTCAGCACCCTCGTGCACAAACAGCGGATAAATGAAATCCGCTGGAAGCAATTGGTTTTCGCGCACCATGGCCCTTAAGGCCGGAGAGCGACGCAAACGGCGGGGGCGATAGGTGATCTCCATTCCTGAGGTCTTACAGCAGATGCTGAAATCGTAAATCCCGCCTCAAAGGCTGGCGTTCTGCATCCACTGTTGACGGAGGTCTCCGTTTCGACTGCTCTGAAGCTGTTCAAGCAACTGTCGCTGTTCATCTGACCACTGCTTCGGCCATTGAAGATCAAGGGTGAGCAACAGATCTCCACGTCCAGACTTTCCAGGCCACCCTTTTCCCCGTAAGCGAAGACTCTTTCCTGGAGGGGTGCCAGGGGGAATCGTGACGTCTGCTTCACCATCGGGCGTCATGACCTTAACCATTCCACCAAGAGCCAGTTCGTCGAAAGCAACAGGCAATTCAGCACGCAACTGATCGCCATCCAGGGTCCAGATCGGATGCGCTTGAACCTCAATCACGAGATATAGATCACCTCGGCGACCAGTCCCCGGTTGAACATTTCCCTTGCCCTTCAGCCGAAGCTTCGAACCACTTTTCACGCCGGGAGGGATCCGAACCTGAACCCGCTCATCGTTCACAGACAAGGTGCGCTCACCACCTCGAAACGCTTCCGAAAACGTCACCTTGACCGCTGCTTCCGCATCAAGGTTGAGGGGTGCTCTCGATCCACCACGGGGGAAACCACCTCCTGGGAAGCCACCTCCTGGAAAACCTCCTCCGTACCCGGCAGGACCAGAGCCAGCACCACCACCAAAACGACCCAGAAGGTCATTGATGAAGTCGTCAAAGTTGCCGTAACGGCCAAAGTCAACATCAACTCCAGCGGGGCCTGAGCCACCGCCAGGCATTCCTGCCTGGTTCCAGTATTGGCCAAATTGCTCGTAGCGACGGCGCTTCTCAGGATCAGAAAGCACCTCATAGGCTTCGCTCACTTCTTTAAAGCGCGCTTCAGCGTTCTGATCGTCAGGATTCACATCAGGGTGATATTGACGAGCCAACTTTCGAAAAGCACGTTTCACCGTGTCGGCGTCTGCACTGCGTTCCACACCCAGCACTTTGAAGTAATCGCGGTAGCCACTGCCGGCCATGGAATTCATCAACCCTTAGGGCTGCGCATCAGATCCGAAGCACAGTTTCGTCCGTGGATGCGGACCGGAGCAATGGTGGGATGCCCGAACGGCAGACCGTTCTTAGATTTGAGACATGGTTGAAATCAGCAAACTGTTGCCTTTGTTGGCATCACTAACAGCGCTCGCACTGCCATTTCCAGCAGCAGCGTCACCCGATCCGGCAGAACTGGCTGACCATCTCAGCACAAGCAAGGCGCTCTACTACGGATCCTGGCGTTGTCCTGCCTGCAGGGCCCAAACAGAACTGTTTGGCGATGCAGCCAACAAACTTCCTTACGTTGAATGCGGGAAACCCAAGGACCTTCCAATTCAAGGGGCAGCCTGTCAAACAGCAAAGATTCGGGCGTATCCAACCTGGATTCTTGAAAACGGCGAGCGACGAGAAGGAGTTCAAACCCTCGAGCAACTCGAGGCATGGACATCCATGCCAGCCCGTCCTTAATCCATGGCGCGTCCAAGACTGGCCTTAGTTCACGGCTTCAGCTGGAGGCACTGGAGAGGAGATTTACTAGGCGGCCTCACGGCAGCCGTCGTGGCCCTACCCCTGGCCCTTGCGTTTGGAAACGCCGCACTTGGTCCGGGCGGAGCGATTTACGGGCTGTACGGAGCGATCATTACGGGCTTTCTGGCCGCTCTCTTTGGCGGAACGCCTGCGCAAGTCTCAGGTCCTACAGGGCCGATGAGCGTCACCGTTGCCGGTGTGATTGGAACGCTCGCAGCCGTAGGAATTTCTCGGGAACTTGGGAGCAATGAGCTCCTCCCGCTTGTCATGGGAGCCGTCTTGATCGGCGGGCTCATTCAGATCCTGATGGGAGTTTTGCGGCTTGGTCGGTATATCACCCTTGTTCCTTATTCCGTGGTGTCTGGCTTCATGTCTGGCATTGGGGTAATTATTCTCTGCCTGCAAATAGGACCCTTATTAGGAATCAAAAGCCAGGGCGGAGTGATCACTTCTCTCGGGACAGTTTTTAGTCAATTCACACCCAATACAGCTGCATTACTGGTTGGTCTATTGACATTGGCAGTGGTTTTTTTAACACCCAAGAGAATCAGCACCTGGGTGCCGTCGCCACTGATTGCCTTGGTGATCATTACGCCTCTCTCCATGCTGTTGTCACAAGACGGCATCCCCCGAATCGGAACCATTCCGGAAGGGGGATTGAATTTCAGCCTGCCTAATCTCAAAGATCATTTTCCGGTTTTATTACGAGCTGGCCTTGTGCTCGCGGTGCTTGGTGCCATCGACTCGCTGCTTACATCCCTTGTCGCCGACAACATCAGCCAAAGCCGTCACCACTCCAACCGAGAGCTGATCGGGCAAGGCATTGCCAACAGCGTGGCAGGACTCTTTAACGGCCTCCCCGGGGCTGGAGCAACGATGCGAACGGTGATCAATATCAAATCAGGAGGCCGAACTCCCATCTCAGGGATGGCGCATTCGGTGTTTTTACTTGTGCTGCTGCTGGGCGCTGGGCCGCTGGCCGAGAGCATTCCAGAAGCATTACTAGCCGGAATATTAATCAAAGTTGGCCTAGACATCATCGACTGGGGATTCCTATTAAGAGCGCATCGTCTCTCCATCAAAACGGCACTAGTGATGTGGGGTGTTTTGCTGATGACCGTGTTCTGGGATCTAATCGGCGCAGTCCTTGTTGGCATGTTCGTTGCCAACCTTCTGACCATTGAATCGATTACAACGCATCAGCTGGAAAGCATGAATTCAGAAGACAGCTCTCAGCTCGATCAAGAAGAACAACATCTCCTCAACCGTTGCGGAGATGCACTCATGCTGTTTCGTTTGCAGGGACCACTGAGCTTTGGGGCAGCAAAAGGGATCAGCGAACGCATGACCCAAATCAGGCAGTACAAAATACTTTTACTGGATGTAACAGACGTTCCGCATCTTGGAATCACGGCCACGTTGGCAATCGAAAGAATGGTGGAGGAAGCTGAACACCACGAACGTCAAGTGCTGATCGCAGGCGCTAATGCAAAGGTGAAAGCGCGACTGGAACAATTCCGAATCCACGAGCTAACCGGAAGCAGAAGAGAAGCTTTGGCCCATGCCGCTCACGAACTCAATCCGAACTAACGGCTCGAGACAACAAGCAAACCGCAGTATTTATACTCAACAATCAGACGCTGTAGCCATAAACACGCGACGGAGCAGATTTGCCGACAAAATGTAAAGACGAATTTAGATCACATGGAAATCCTCACCGCTATCGCCATTGCTCCATTCCTAGCCGCACTCGTACTCGGGGCAAGAGAAGCCGAACTCGAGGAGCAGAACAATAGATAGCGTCAAAAATAGTCAGAAAAATCTCATACCATCAATAGCGCCGATAATTATCAATCAAGTCAATTTAAAGCTAATTTTATTGTTATTATAGATAATTTTATTTTTCAGATTACTTACCCTTCAAGCTGCAGAATACAAATTCCAATTTAATAATTCTCAGAAAAAACGATCAAAAGAAATTCTGTCCGGAGAGCCAATGACCGTAAGGCCTCGTGGAAGCCTCAGCAAATGCCAAGAAGATCGTCATTCCAATACCGAGAAGGGTAATGGAAATACCACAAGTAATGGCAATGTCGTAAGAGGCACGTATCGCAGAAGGGCTGCGGCCAGGGAGAGAGGATCGTTGAGCCATTCACCTGAACAACAAGCTACAAATCAGTTATGAAGCACCCGAGGCAATAAAACAGGTTTCATTGATGAAGCTCATCAATTCGTTTCATGGCGCAACATGCCTTGGCTCGCATTCTTGAAAAAAGAGAGAATTCAGGAAAAACAAGGATCTGATGATGCTTATTTCAAACAAAGCCTTACCAAGAAAGGAATTCCTTGATGTAAAACCATCAAAAAACGACTAAAAACAACCCATGAACCGAAACTAGATTCAGCTGAATGGGAGATCAGATTTCCCTTTAGCGAACCGGCGGATAGCACCGCTGCCAACCTGCCTCACGCATGGTGTCCCAGGTATCAACTGCCTGATGACGCAGCATCCGACGACGCGATAAGGGCACGGGTGGATAGGGCGGCTTCCATTGAAACGTTCGTAACGCGATCAATTCACCATCTGCAGAGTTACCAGCAGACTGAAAATGCACCAGTTGCTGCTGTAGCTCATTGGAGAGCCAGCCTTCTCCACCTGGGATGTCCGGCAAGCGTTTTGAATCGGGACGTAGACGTGGCATTAATAAATTATGCCAGCCTCCAGCGAAAATGGCTGGATTAGTAATGAACAACAGATATTTGTACTGATTTGGGCACCACCCAACCAGGCCGTAGAAAGCAGTGACTAAAGAAAGAAAACTGAGTGGGACGACTTCTCATCGAATCACAACAGGAGTGCCCACCTCGACTTGATTAAAAACTTCAATGACGTCGCTGTTCAGCATTCTGATACATCCCAAACTTGCAGCCGCACGAAGGTGAACCCACCTGGGCCAAGCCGTACCATGTACGGCATAAACCTTTCCATCTGCTGCCGACTTCAGATAAGGCATAAATCGAACACCAACTGGATCATTAGGGCCAGCAGGGAAAACTTTATGGTGTGACTTTGAATAATATGTAGGGTCTTTCACTTTTTTTAGAATGCTATAAGAACCCGGGATCGTGGGTGTTTCGGGCGCACCGATCGCAATTGGATATCTCTTAACAGCAGTGCCTGAGTCTTTAAGCCAAAGGTAGCGTTCCTTAAGACTCACCTCAATCTCAATCTCAGCCTTAGCCTCAGACGAAGCAACACAGCCCAAGGCAAAACAGCCACAAGAAGCCATCAAAAATACATTCAGAAGAGGCTTTGACGTAAGCATCGAATTAATCAAAGATATAAGCACCTTACATCAATTAATAGTCAAAAGAAGACACCAGCCACTCCTGGAATGCTTGCAACGCGGAAACTAAGAATCAGCCACTTGATCTAAATCCGCAAAACACTTGGAATCCTGCAATTCCTGAATCAAAATTGCGCAAACGACAGGGTCGATCCCAACAAAACTGGTAGAAAAAATCAACCTAATCCTCGTGCTTAATATTGTCTTTAGATAGTGCAAATACCATTGCTGGCTGAAATAAAAACAAACCAGACGCCAGCCTGATGCATCTTCGAACAAGCCGACAGTCGCAGCGAACACTGGAAACAAATGCAGTTGCACTGAAGACAGCAACAAATAGCCAGGCAGGGGCAAAGAGTTTTGTTGAAATAAAGACTCAAATCAGGCCATTTTTAATGGCTTATGCGAGTGGATGACCTGCAGCGCAGTTGAGGAAACAAAAATGGGCAGTTATGCCTATCGCCGAAGGGATACTCAAGTCATTAGAACGATTAGGTGTTAAATCCATGCAATGAAGCTTGATAGTGCTAACGCCCATCCAATGGGAAGCCTGATTCACGACGGAATCCACACACCTTTCCACGCCTTGGCCTGCCCCCTGGATCCGCGCATTGTCCGAATTAGCAAAAAGAGATAAGCGGCCAAAAAGGCTGAAAGACCTATTAAGCAAGACAAAAGGGTTTCCTACCGAAACCCTCGTCCAGAACAGATTGCATGCACAGCTTGAGGGAAGCAGAGCTTTCTTGGTGCAATGCCGACTGCGATCTTGCTGAATTGATCATCCCAAAAAAAAACCCGCTCTAGGCGGGATGGATCGTAGTAGTCGATGCGAAGTTAACTTCCTACGGAAGCAAGCATCGTGGGAGAAAGGTGGGCAGAGGTGTAATCGATGCCCTCTGAATGGGCAGCAAACCAACGCTGAGCATCCTGTAGGCGTTGTGCCTTCAGCTCTTTCTCTTTGATCAGGAGGAGGGTGTTCATGGGAACGACCGACAGCGCCTCAAACCCCGTTGCTTGTTTGAGATCGAACTGCGTCCCGTTTTGGGGACCAACGTCTGCTAAATATAGGGGACTAAACGCCAATCGAAAAGCCATCAACCGAACGTTTGATGGCGTAACAACCGATCCTGTGTCGAACCACAGGGATCGAGGCCATCACAAGCCACATCAATGCGTGCGTAAGGGGTCACGAACAAGAGGGAATGGGGTCAAAACGAATCAAGAAGTGACATGGACTGCAGGCACACACAATCTGTGAAACGTGAGCTGAACCCTGAGATACTTGGCGGTGAAGGCAGGAGTCCCTCTAATGGCAGGAAAGTCTGGCTTCACTCAAAGAGAATTTGAAGAGATCAAGCGCCTCTATGTGGAGGAAGGAAGAACCTTTTCTCAGATCGCCAAAGTCATCGGAAAAGGCAGCGAGAATTCAGTACGAAATTCCCTATCAAAAGCACGAGTCACTCGAGATTCTCTTGGAGATAGAAAACTGGAAAGATTTAAGTCAGGACAGAAATATGGAAGGATTACACTGCTCACAAGACTCGTAAAATCAAAGAAACTTAGGTACCACGTGGCTTGTGATTGTGGCTATGAATTCGATATAGACCCATATTTCTTGACGCTTCCTGTTGGTCATAAAAACAGCATCTCCC
>QCUZ01000063.1:0-10099 GCA_003210555.1 Synechococcus sp. AG-683-A03
ACGCTTCGACCGACAGGAAGCGCAACGGGGCTGGGACATCGCCAAAGGAGCGATTGCGAGTGCCTTGTACTCCGTTGTCGTTCTCGATGAACTCAATCCAGTGCTGGATCTCGGCTTACTCGAAACCGAAGATGTGATCCGGTCGCTGAAGAGCCGACCGGAAGGCATGGAAATCATCGTCACCGGGCGTGGAGCTCCACGCCCCTTAGTGGAAATTGCAGATCTTCACTCTGAAATGCGCGCTCACCGACGCCCAGAGGTGAACAACAACGCAGCGTTGTCGTTCGTCACGGCAGGCGGCATCGAGATCTATACCGGTGAAGGAAAAGGGAAATCCACCAGTGCCCTCGGAAAAGCTCTGCAAGCGATCGGCAGAGGGATTAGCCAAGACAAGAGCCATCGCGTTCTGATCCTGCAATGGCTCAAAGGAGGCAGTGGGTACACCGAAGACGCAGCGATCGCAGCCTTGCGTGAGAGTTATCCCCACTTGGTGGATCACCTCCGTTCAGGGCGTGATGCCATCGTTTGGCGAGGACAGCAGCAACCCATCGACTACGTGGAAGCGGAGCGAGCCTGGGAAATTGCACGGGCTGCGATCGCGAGTGGGCTCTACAAAACCGTGATCCTCGATGAGTTGAATCCCACAGTGGATCTCGAACTTCTTCCGGTGGAACCCATTGTTCAGGCCTTGCTCCGTAAGCCAACAGAGACGGAGGTGATCATTACCGGCCGGTGCAAACACCAGCCGGCCTATTTCGACTTGGCAAGCGTCCATTCAGAGATGGTGTGCCACAAGCACTATGCCGAGCAGGGCGTTGATCTCAAGCGCGGTGTCGACTACTAACGATTGCGGTTAGTAGCGAGGAACAGAAGGATCAATCTGCTCTGACCAGGCATCAATTCCACCTTCCACGTTGACCGCGTCAATGCCGTGGTTGGCGAAATATTCAACAGCCTTGGCCGAACGTCCTCCAAGTTTGCAATGCACATAAACCGTTTTGCTCGCTGCGATGGCCTTGATTCGCTCGATCACCTCCTCCTTGTCCAGAGTGGCCAAAGGAATCAATTCGGAGCCAGCGATCGCAGCAACCTCAGCTTCTGCTGGATTGCGAACATCGATCAAAGCTAAGTCTTGGTTCTGATCCAGCATTGCCTTGAGCTCCACCACAGAAATACTTTTCATCACCTTTGACTTCCCCCCGGAGCTCGAGCGTCCGGCTGTGCAGAACGCTTGATAGTCAATCAGCTTTTCGATTGGGGCGCGACTGGGTCTGCGTTTCAACGTGAGCTCTCGAAAACGCATCGACAAGCCATCCACTAACAGCAACCGACCATCAAGAGGAGTTCCAATCCCAGTAATCAACTTGATGACCTCAGCGGCTTGAATCAGGCCAATCAAGCCAGGCATCACGCCCATCACTCCACCGTCAGCACAGGAGGGCACAAGCCCTTGCGGTGGAGGCTCTGGAACCAGATCTCGATAATCCGGTGACTCACACCCGAGATTGAACACACTCACCTGTCCTTCAAAGCGCTGAACTGAGCCATAAACAAACGGTCGCTTGGTCAAGACACAGGCGTCGTTAATCAAATACCGACTGGCGAAATTATCCGTTCCATCCACCACCACGTCGTACGCAGCAAAGAGCTCAAGCGCATTGTTCGCTGACAAGCGAAAGCAATGGTCCTCTACCCGACAAAAAGGATTGAGGTCTTCAATGCGAGAGCGTGCTGATGACGTTTTGGCCTGCCCCACCGTTCCAGTGCCATGGATCACCTGACGTTGCAGGTTCGAGGGCTCAACAAGATCGTCATCCACGACCCCGATGCGACCAACCCCAGCAGCAGCCAAATAAAGGAGGAGTGGGGACCCCAGGCCTCCAGCACCAATGCACAACACAGAGGCAGCTTTTAAACGTTGCTGTCCTTCAACCCCCACCTCGGGGAGCGTGATGTGGCGGGCATATCTGGTCTTCTCCTCTCCACTGAGCTGAGGAGCACCCCCCGCTTCCGTCATGGCGAATCCCCAGTTCTCCTGGGAAGGACTTCAGAGGAGTCTCCCCCATGACCTGAATCGACAGCGGATGAACATCGGCGAGAGCACAACGGGGAGCCTCCACCTCGAGCCACCAAGCCGCTAGGGCTTGGTTGTTTCCCATGATCAGCATCAGTCCTGAACTCCCAGCCCAGAGACGATCTCTCCGACTCGGCACAACCGAAGCTGTCGGATGGGAATGGGCACTCCCAAGAACGTTCAATGAGCGCGAGCGCGCCCACCGTTGCGCGGCAATTTGCTCGCGAGGATCCAGCTCAAAACGATCATGGTCTTGTTTCTCCACCATGTTTCGGCAAGGCCAGATCAACTGCACGCGCCAATCGTCTGAACCGGAATCGGAAGCACCAGGCCCCTGCCCGAGCAACAACGCACAGCCTTCCGCAGGCGCTCGAGTCACAAGATCGTGACGCAGAACCATCAGACATTCCGCACCAATGATCAACTGGGATGGCGCTTGTGAAGAAAGACCGATACTCTCAGCCAAAATCTGCCTTAGGCATTAGTTACATGAGCGAGGAG
The DNA here is from genome assembly GCA_003210555.1 of Synechococcus sp. AG-683-A03. Lineage (GTDB taxonomy): Bacteria > Cyanobacteriota > Cyanobacteriia > PCC-6307 > Cyanobiaceae > Synechococcus_C. The sequence continues at coordinate 2,576 of QCUZ01000063.1, forward strand.
TCCACCACGCCGGCGAGTGAATCAACTGGGACCGCCAACGCCAGCGAAGCATCCACCAGCGCTGAGACCGCCAACTTTTCTGAGCGCTACAGCGAGATCCTCGGGAAAGTCAACGAGACCCTAGACAAGGTGGATTGGAGCCAAGCCGGTCGTATCGGCAAAGTTGTTGGAATTTTTGCAGCTGTCATCGTTGCTCAAATTCTGATCAAGGGCATTCTCGATACCATCAATCTTCTTCCTGTCGTACCAGGGCTGCTCGAACTTCTCGGCGTTGTGGTGGTGGGCCAATGGAGCTGGAAAAATCTCACAACCAGTGAAAAGCGCAGCGCTTTGGTGAATCGCGTTCAGACCATTCGTAGCGAGTACCTGGGCTGAGATCGGCTGAACTTCCTCTCTTAGTCACAACAACATTGACCTCATGGCATTGATTGCTGTGAGGCATTGTTGTTGATACCCACCACCAAACAGGTTGGCGTGATTCAGCAAGTGATAGAGGTTGTAAACATCTATTCGATCCTCATAGTTCGACTTTAAGGGCCATTCTTTTTGATAGCCCTCATAAAAACGCGAACTGAATCCTCCGAACAAGCAGGTCATTGCTAGATCCACTTCACGATCAGCCCACCAACAGGCTGGGTCGATCAGTGCGCCACGTCCATCGGCGAGCACTGATGCGTTTCCGCCCCAAAGGTCGCCATGCACGAGACATGGCAGGGGTTGATGTTGATCTAACCAAACCCGTGTTGCGGCTAATAAGGGCTCGAGTTCATCCAGACCCAAGCCCCAGTTTGTTGCCAGTTGAAGCTGGGGGATCAGCCTCAGGGTGACAAAAGCATCGCCCCAAGCCTTCAACCACCCAGATGGTTGAGGACCTAAGCCAATAAATCCTTCTTCATCCCAACCAAATCGATCCATCCCTGCATCAGCAGAGGTTCGATGAAGGCGGGCCAAGCCTCGACCTAGGTCGTATTGATCGCCTCGGCCAGTGTCGAGCCAGGGCAAGATCAAAGCAGCAAGCTCTCCCACCGGGATAATCCCAAGCGGATCAGGGATCAACAGAAAGGTGCGATCCGCCCATTGCTTTAGAGAGCGGAGCCCTCGGGCTTCCACCTTGAGCATTGCTGGCGATGCCAGCTTGAGGAATAACGATCTCCCATCCGATAGCTCAGCACGCCAAGTGGAGGCACTGCCAACAGGCTCGAGGGTCTTGCACTTGCAGCCCTGCAGCTCACAGAAATCGTTTTGCAACGCCTCCAGCAGTTGCGTTCGCATTCACGATCCCCCTAACTCAGCTGTCAGCATGACTCGATGCAAAAACGCGACGACGTAATCGTGGTCGGCGGTGGCATCGCTGGACTCACTGCAGCGGCCCTGCTGGCACGCGACGGAGTTTCAGTCACTCTTTTAGAAGCGCATTATCAGCCGGGTGGCTGTGCAGGGACCTTCCGTCGCGGTGAATACACCTTTGATGTGGGTGCCACCCAAGTGGCAGGCCTCGAGCCGGGTGGCAGTCACGCCCGCATCTTTCAACATCTGGATCTGCCCTTACCAGAGGCCGAACTGCTTGATCCAGGCTGCGTGGTCGACCTGGCCGATGGATCCAGACCAGTGCGGCTTTGGCACGACCCCCTGCGCTGGCAGCAGGAACGACAACAGCAATTTCCAGATAGCGAAAGGTTCTGGCAGCTCTGCAGTTTTTTGCACCAAAGCAATTGGCAATTCGCCGCGTCCGACCCTGTTTTACCCATTCGCAATGGCTGGGATCTCCAGCAAACACTTGCTGCGATCAATCCAGGGAATCTGCTCAGCGCCCCTCTGAGTCTTTGCACAGTCAAAGACCTTCTAACGCTGTCTGGCTGCGGCAGTGATCAACGCCTGCGTCGCTTTCTTGATCTACAGCTCAGGCTTTACTCCCAACAACCTGCCGATCAAACCGCAGCGCTTTATGGAGCGACGGTGTTGCAAATGTGCCAAGCCCCTCTTGGCCTCTGGCACCTTCATGGATCAATGCAGGTGCTGAGTGAACGACTCGCGTCTGGGTTGAAGCGCGATGGAGGAACCATGCTTCTGCGTCACCGCGTGCAGCAACTTCAACAAAACTCCGATGGTTCAGGCTGGCAACTACGCGTAGAAGGACCAGGACGGCAGGAACAGATCTTTGGAGCTGGCGATGTGATCAGCACGCTCCCTCCTCAGTGCCTGCCTGGCTTGATCTCTGCTGAAAGCAACGCTGAGCAGAGCCCCATGCCGGCGCCCTATCGACAACATCTCAAGGAGCTCGAGGCTCCCAGTGGGGCCCTGGTCTTTTATGGCGCTATCGACAGGGCCTATCTGCCAAACGATTGTCCAGGCCATTTCCAGCGGGATGCAAGCGATCCCGGCTCAGTGTTTATTTCGATCAGCCGAGAGGGAGATGGCAGGGCGCCGAAAGGTCAAGCCACAGTGATTGCCAGCGTTTTTACAACCCCTGAGGGTTGGTTCTCCGGATCAGAGCCTGAGTACCAAAGCAAAAAGAAAGCCTGTCAAGCCAAAATCCGCAACGAAGTGGAAGCCGCCTTGGGCTTGTCGGACCACACCTGGAGACATCAGGAGTTAGCGACACCACGGGGCTTTCTCCGCTGGACCGGTCGACCCAACGGCATCGTCGGCGGTTTGGGGCAATCTCCCAGTCGATTCGGCCCCTTTGGCCTGGCGAGCCGCACGCCGATGCCTGGGCTCTGGCTCTGTGGAGATTCCATTCATCCAGGTGAGGGAACAGCAGGCGTCACCCTGTCTGCCCTGATGGCCTGCAGACAGTTGCTAGCTCAACGCGGCCAAACCCTTCAGCTGCACCGTTGAAGGACCCAGCTAATCCGACAGGAACTGTGGTCGTAGCAACTGCGTTTTTTCCAGCTCTTTCTCAAGCTGAGCCCAATGCCCCTCAAGAATCGCTTCCTCGAGCTGCTCCAAACTCCAGCGATATAACGCTAAGGAGCGAAGCAGTGCTTGGGTGTTGTGTGACGCCATTGCAGTCCCGAGAGCAGGGTTACCGCCCCCCACTCGGCTGGTATCGGCAAAGCCACTTGATGCCAAGGTCCTCGCGAGATCGAGCACGGCAGGATCACGTTCTTCTCCTACCGATCGCAACAAAGCGGCGCTGACGATCACGGGGAGATGGGAGATCAGCGCCACGGCCTGGTCATGACGCGCCGCATCAGCTGTAAGCCAATGGCTACCTAAACGCTCGGCCAACTGATGGATCACTTCAAGGGCTGAAGGATCCGTCATTGACTCAGGTGTTGACACCCAGGGACGGCCACAAAAAAGTCCGGTAAGACCGGCATCAACCCCTGCTTGAGCCGTTCCCGCCATGGGATGACTCCCCACAAAGCGCGGATGAAGATCGCGCCAAACGGCCAGGACCTCTGCCTTGACAGAGCCAACGTCCGTGACCACCGCCTGCTCAGGGATGGCCTTCAGCAGGCTCTCTGCCGGCGTCAGCAATGACTCCAACGGGAGGGCAAGGATCACCAGATCGCAATCTTGAAGACAGCTGGGATCCGTACTGACCAATGAAGCAAGCCCTCTGCTGCGAGCTCTTTGCGCGGTGACTTCACGGTGAACCAGACCTTGCACCTCAACCCCTTGTTGGCTGAGATCAAGGGCGATCGAACCACCGATCAACCCCATCCCCACCACACCAACACGATCGATCGACCACGGCTGCGCCCCTTGCCCCTGATCCATCGGATCGATTTCGCTCATTCGCCCATGTTGATTGATCGCTCCGCCTGAACCAAACCCGTTCAGAGCACTGCTTAGGCTCCTCTGATGCTGGAAGTCCAAGCCCATCAGCAACTCAAGCAGCTTCTCCATCTTGAGGAGATGCCATGGGAGCACCATCTGACGCTCAGCCGTCTGATCGGTCGCAGCTTGCGCAGACAAGACCGCACCCGCATCCGGCTATCTGCGGGAGAACGGGATCGCTGGTGGCTGGGGTTGCTTGTTCCTCTTTGCCTGCAATCCCAAGACTGCGTGCTGGTGCTTGATGAGCGCCAACGGCAACGCTTCCTTCAAGTTGAACTGCCTCGCCTTCGCCAGGGGGGATTAAGGCTTGCCTGTTGGAGCGGCTGCACGGCTCCTCCAGGTTCACAACTCTGGTTGCTCTCTCCCGCCGAACTGGTCAACGTTCACCGCCGCCGCGGCTTCAAACGTTCGCATCAGTTGATTATTCCCGAAGCGGAATCGTTGGCTCACCATCTGCGCCAAGCAATGCAACTCAGCATTGAAACCCAGGATTGGGATCGGTTGCGTCAGGCCTACCCAACGGCAGGTCCTGCTCTCCTCGAACTCCACGAACGCCTCAGCCGCCAATTATTCGCCGCCTCAAGCCGATCCAGTTGTGACCTCCCAATGCCAAGCAGCGCGTTGGTGAGCCTGCGCGACTTAATCGGCCTACTTGGGCTAGCACCAGAGCCCTGGACTGAATTGCTAACCCTCGAGAGTTCGCAATGGGCCAGCTGGGCGCACCTCGACCAAAACCTGCTGCAGTGGTCCTGGACTCTTCAACCCCTGGAACCGCTCCAAACCCTTCATTCTCTGCTGGAGCAACACCCTTCGATTCTTCTTCAAACGAATGGCGTGTCTCTGGAACGGGACAAGCGCACCGGTGAACGGTCATCAGAGTCAGGGGCCATGGTGGACATCCAGCTCCACGATCGAATCCGCACGGAGCCGCTGCGCTTGTTCGCACCCAAACGCCAGCCGTTGCCGAATACAGAGATCTATGCGGAGCATCTTCTGGATCAATGCCGGCGCCTGATTCTTGGGCGTCGTGGACTGACCCTTGTTCTGCTCGACGATCCAGGGCTCAGGCAAAAACTCACCACCGAACTCGCCGGTGAATTTGGCAGCAGGGTGATTCATCAAGACACAGCGCCGGAAGTCAACGGAGTGATCTGCTGCAGTTGGTCGTGGTGGATGGACCATCAGAACCATCTACCAGGCCTGGATCAGCTCATCGTTGCCCTCCTTCCTATGTCCAGCTTGGAAGATCCGCTCACGGCTGCTCGAGTGGAATCGTTGAAAAAACTGGGGAAAGACTGGTTCCGCGACCTGCTTCTGCCGGAAGCTCTAGCGAAGCTGGTTCCAGCGATTGCGCCTCTAAGGCAAAGCGGCGGTCGGCTCGCCATTTTGGATGGAAGGGTCCGCGCACGCAGCTGGGGTAAACAGGTCCTACGCGCCATTGAGCCCTGGTCTCCACTCCAGCGACTGTTACCTGACTGACACCGCCCTTAGTCTTAAAGGACGCCAATCAGCCTGCCTCGATGGGAGAAGCTCGACGTCGCACCAGCCAGGGACTACCTCCCAAGCAACGCAAACCAGATCCCAAGGACAGCGAGCGCATCGTTGCTTGGCTGCCTTTAACCAAAAGCCAATCCCAGCAATTCGTTGCCCTAACAACCCGTGGAGCATGGATCGGCATCGGAGCGCTAGTGGTGTTTTGGATCGTGGTGCGCTTCATTGGACCGACTGCCGGCTGGTGGACGCTGGCCGACATGCCCTAGCCCTACTGCCGAGCAGCAAGCCAGAAGCCGCCCAACAGGAAACTGGTCAAAACCTTTAGAATTGCTAAAGGTGTTCCGGACGTCCGTGATGTTTTCACGCCTTGCCGATCAGTACCGCTCCGTCGTCCAAGACTTGGTCATGAGCCTTCATGCCCTTGCATCAAGTCTTCAAAAGCAAGGTGTTGTTGCCACCTGCTATAGCTGCGATGACGGCCATGACCTTGTCGGCAAGGGCGCATCGTTCGTGGCCGAGCTAGGCGATCAACACCTCGTTCGTTTTCTGGTCTCCGATTTCGGGATCAGCTGGGTTGAATCCCGCAACGGGCGCGAACTCGTGAAATTTGAGGGTGCAGAAGCCATTCAGGAGCTTCAACGAATCGCTACCTCCATTCAGAAGCGCTCCGCAATCGGAAGCACCCCTGAAATCGCAAGCCGCTAAGCAACTCAATCAGCAGCTGACTTTTTATCCGTTTCTGCAGGTTTCGCTAACGGCTTGGCAGCCGCTGAGCGGGCCGCAGCAGCCAAAGGACGCATCGAATTCGAGGTCACTTCCGATCCTTCTGTCAACTTCTGACGGACAAGCACTTCGATGGCGTCCTTGGCCTCAGGGTTTTGCTCAAGCCAACCGATTGTGTTGTCACGACCTTGACCAATGTTGTCGCCTTCGTAGCTGTACCAGGCCCCTTTACGCGTGACGACTCCTGTTTCCTCAGCCAGATCGAGAATGCATCCGAGCGTACTGATGCCGCGGCCAAAAAGAATATCGAACTCGGCGATCCTGAACGGAGGTGCCACCTTGTTTTTCGCCACTTTCACTTTCGCCCGAATGCCGTACTCCTCAGTGCCACGTTTGAGGGTTTGGATCCGGCGAATATCAAGCCGCACTGAGGCGTAGAACTTCAGCGCATTTCCACCGGTTGTGGTCTCAGGATTGCCATAGGTCACTCCGATCTTCAAACGAAGTTGGTTTAGGAAGATCACGGTGCAACCGGATTTACCGATGTTGCCAGTGATCTTGCGCATGGCCTGGCTCATCAAGCGAGCTTGGCCCCCAACAGACAAATCACCCATCTCTCCTTCAATCTCAGCCCGAGGCGTCAACGCAGCAACGGAGTCGATCACCACAATGTCGACCGCAGCAGAACGAACGAGCTGATCGACGATTTCAAGGGCCATCTCACCCGTATCCGGCTGGGAGACCAGGAGATTTTCAACATCAACACCGAGGGAAGCCGCATAGACAGGATCTAGGGCGTGCTCAGCATCGACAAATGCCGCGACCCCTCCACGCCTTTGCACCTCAGCGATGGCATGCAGCGTGAGCGTGGTCTTCCCTGAACTTTCAGGCCCGTAAACCTCCACCACTCGCCCCTTGGGGTACCCGCCGCCTAGGGCAAGATCAAGAGTGAGGGCCCCCGTGGAGATCGTTTCCACCCGCATTCGGGAGGCATCCCCCAAACGCATGATCGAACCCTTCCCAAAATTTCGCTCGATCTGACCGAGCACAAGATCTAAGGCCTTGTCCCTCTCGCCTGGACGAGAATCTCCTGCAGAGGATTGAGCGGCTTTCACTTCGGCTGGCATAGCAATGAACAGTTAAGGAGCAAACAGGTGCCGCAGGTCGCCGATTCAGCCGGCGGTAGCCCGCAAACTGAAGTCGACTCAACACTGGACAGATCATCCAGTGCCCCGGCCAACGCCACTTGTCTCATCTAGTACACATGTACGTTATCGAATCAGAGCCAGATCGCCAAGGGGGCAGCAAATTTGCTGCTCGAAAGCAAATCAAGCCCTTCAGGCAAACCCTCTCTGTCCGCCGGGCGCAGATAACCCCAATCCGCCAAGAAGCACTTCAACCCTTCAAGTCCGGGGGTCTCCAACACAGCTTCAAGAGTGGCCCGCCGATCTTCCACAAAACCCTTCAGAACCCATTCGCGGCGCAAGCGAAGTAATACCTCCGGCTTTGGGCCCGACTCTC
>QCUZ01000064.1:0-9898 GCA_003210555.1 Synechococcus sp. AG-683-A03
TAAGTTAGTTCGCTTAGATAGGTATCGATCTAGATGCAACCAATGCCCATCAGTGTCTTTTGCTTTTCTGCAGTAAGAACAGGTTGAAATGATGTTTCCATCTTCTACAAGCGAGCAATAAGATTCAATCAATTTGATTGATTTTTTTCTTAGTTCCAGGAAAGCAACTGCTTGCCTGGACAAGGATTCCATGATACTGAATTGTGTATCCGAAAGCCCATGTGGCTCGCGATCGATAACACAGAGTGTCCCAATTCTGTGATTTTCATCATTCTGCAAAGGAAAACCCGCATAGAGTCTGATCTTCGGTTCTCCTTTGACCAAGGGGTTATCAAAGAATCGTTCGTCTTGTAATGCGTCTTCAACGATTAAAGGTTCAGAGGAGTGAATCGCATGAGCGCAGAATGACCAATCTCGTACAGTTTCTTCAGCCTCAATGCCAACCTTGGCCTTAAACCATTGCCGATTTGAATCAACCAGGCTTAAGAGAGCAATTGGAGTACCACATGTAAGAGAAGCTATTTTCGTGATGTCATTATAATTTTCTTCAGGCTTTGTGCCAAGAATTCTGTATTCGCTAAGAGCTTTTAGTCTTTCTGATTCATTAATGGGAATATCTGGCTTTTTCAAGTGAAACACTTGTGCTTTTTAAGAGTTTGAATGCAAAGAGTGGTATATGCAAAAAGGAGAATAAAAGTTAATTTGAAATTGATTACGTTTTTGGTCTTTGCGACTTTTTGGTGGTGGGTGGGATCGAAACGGATCTGCTGTGAGAAGGATCGTGTTTCTGAGTCGAGGAGCATTAACAGGTACACCGGTCAGCGATCGCTCTCTGTTGAAGGTGATCCCTGATGGTCTTTGCGGAAGCATCGTCGAAGCTTGGATCCCGAATCGATCAAGATGGCTGCCTCTTCAGATGCTGCTGATGGCCGACTCTCCCTACCTCTTGGCGATAGCCCTGTTTGAACAGAATGGAAAGCGAGCGATGCCCCTGGGGGGACGCTCTCTGCCGAAGAATGCGATGCGAGATGACGCGGGGGTTCCCGCGCCAATAGCCAGCGAGCTGGCTTTGGAGCTGTTGCTGCGCGTTTGGCAACGTAGCGATCAGGGGCCTTTGCAACGCGACGCGGGGCCCGAAAGTCTGTTGATGGCTGAAGTGGGCATGGAGCATCTGCCGGAGGCATTACCGCTTTTAAAAGCGACTTGGCTCACAACAGGGGATAGCGCAGCCTTTCGGCGGGGACTGTTAGCGATCACATCACGCTGTTGGAGTGTGAGTATTGCCAAATTCGAGCCAATCGCGTTCACCGCACTTGAGGCTTTGTCGTTGGAAGGCTGAGCGGATTGCTGAAACGGTCTCAGGATGGAATCGTTGCAATGAGAGCTGCTAATCCAGAAGCAATGGAGTCTTGCTGATCGGCACCAAAGTGAACACCGTCTAAAGGAGACGTTTCAGCAACAGCTTGAGTGTCGAAAAAGAACAGCGACTCTTGTTCAGCAAGATTGCGATAAAGGGAGGGAAGTAGCCGGGATTTTTCGGCGGCTCCTTTGAATCCCCAATCCAGAGATTGTGGTGTGGTTTGAATAACTCCAGGAGTCACTAATATAATTGTGGGGGGATGACTGGAATGACGTGGACCGCATTGATAGGACATGCGTACATCATGGATAAGAATTTTTGCTCCAGATGTAATCTCTTCTGGAGAAAGATTTAAATGGCTTTTGCAGTCGTTGCATCCAAGCGCAAGAATTACAACGTTAAGGGGTTTACAGCTATGCAAAATCATGGGCAAGTCTTGCCGGCCATTGCAGCTGTAGTCGCCACCATAATTAACAGCTCCAAGAGGATCATCCATGACCCAAGTTCTAGAATTCAAGCCTTGTTCAAAGACAATCCAGGACTGATGATTGGGATTCGGTTGATTCAGAATCTGTTGGAGGCGATTCGGCCAGCGTGTTTCAAATGGAAGACGCCCACTTCCATCAGGAGCCATTCCCCAGGTGTTGGAGTCTCCAAAACATAAAATACTTTTTGGCTCCATAATCATTTGGTTTAGCAGTCGTTCAACAATGAAGTCTCTTGCTTAAGCACGGTGATAAGGACTCCCTTGCTGGATGGCTTGGGCTCGGAACAATTGCTCGATCAAGAGAAGTCTTGCAAGCTCATGGGGAAATGTCATCGGTGAGAGGCTGAGCTTCCAATGGGCTAAGCCTTTCAGCTCTGCTGTTAATCCATCAGCACCACCAATCACGAACGCAAGCCGCTGCGATCCAAGGCTGCGTAGCCGCTCAGAAAAGCTAATTGATGTCAGGGTTTCACCCTGTTCCATCAACATCACAGGCCATTCATCGCTTCGCAGCGTCTGTCGAATCGATTCAGCTTCTTTTTCGGGTTTTCCATCCCGCAACTCAACGATCGTGAGTCCAGGAAGGCGTTTGAGATAGAGCTCGATTCCTTCTTGAACCCAGGTCTTTCGAACTTTGCCGATGGCAATGATGCGGCAGCGAGATGGATTCATCCCTGGAGATCCCAACGCATGCAGGTCTCAGACTGAATCTTCGTCATCTTCCAGAAGAAGCTGGCCAAACGCCACATACAGCGACTCTTCTTCGCTCCCAGCCGCCACCTTTGGGCGTGAGGGGCGGGTTGTTTTTCCCTGGCCGCCGCGCAGCGGTTGTCTGGAAAGAGTTTGAGACGACGGCGCGATCTGCTCTTTTGCTTTTGCCTTGTTCTGAGTCGCAACGTGGCGCTCAGCATCCTTGAGCCGTGCCATCAAATGATCAGGAACAGTGCCATCACTGCTCGCTTTCATCAGTTCTTGAAACAGGCGTTCAGGATTGTCTTCGGTTTCAATGCGATGGCGCTTTTCGGTCGCCTTCAACGGGCGATTGGTGGTCTGTTGAGGGGGCGCGATTGGCTTCGGCAGCGACCGGCCCAATTCCTTAAGACGCTCCAAGCTACGGGGATCAAAGCTCATGAGCAGCCCAGGGTTTCGCGCGTATCTCGACCAGTGACAGGGTTCACCCCTTCAGCGTTGGCGCAAAGCACCTTGAGCGCATCCGCTCGTAGAGGCACGTTGGTGAAATCCGCGCCTTCAACGGTGACGTTGATGAAGCGTGTATTAAAGGCAAACGCATCCTCGAGCACCGCATTGGTGAGGTTGGTGCCGTCAAAGACCGCAGAATCAAGCGTGGCATCACGAAGATTGCTGTTGCTCAAATTGGCGTCTTGAAGTTTGGCTCCATAAAGGCTTGCGCCCTGCAGATCACTCCCTGAAAGATCGGCCTCTCGAAGATTGGTGAGATTGAACGTCACACCTTGCATTTCCCGGTTTGAAAAATCGGCTCCGATCAACACCTGCTTGGCATAATCCATGGCGGCAAATGCCGGTTGCATCGGCAAGGCCAGCATGACCCAAAGAACCATCAGCGGAGCCAATAAGCGCAATCGCATCGGGAGTGAGATATCTATGTTGTTCAGCCTAGGACTTTTAGATCCGTTTGTTCTTTTCGCTTCGAATTGCCTGCTCCAAGCTGTTCAAGCGATCCTCCCTGCCACCCCAAAGCTCAAGGAAAACTGGCGGATTGTTGATTGGCATCACCGAGAAGCGTTCTTCCCTATAAATTTGTTTAAAAATTGCATCTACTTCATCGCGATATGGAAGGTCGATAGGCCGAATTCCATCATTTTCCATTGCAACCGGCCATTGACTTGTAATCGGCAAAAAAATCAGTAGATCAAGGTTCTGGAGAGAGTCTCTCACTCTTGCTGCTAGTGATTCAACAAATTCGTCATTGATATCAGTCGTTCCATGGTTGGCAGTGTATTGCGAATAAGCGATGTAATCAACTGGAGAGCGATCAAAAATAACGCAGTCACTATCTTGCTGATAACTCATTAATCTGCTGATATTGTAGTACATCTGAATTCCGTTATGCAGTTTTGTGCTTTCTTGGCGAAAGCGAATGTCATAGCCCTCTTCATGCAACGCTCGAAAAGGTTCTTCTTCGCGAATGTAGTGATCATGACGCTTGATCCAGTCGTGTACGAATGTACTTTTCCCTTGTGAATGTGTGCCGCTAATCGCGATGCGCATACAACGATTCAATCTTTAAGGTTTATAGCCCTTGAATTTCGATCTTGAATCCTGCTCGGCAGGGGGAATGGTTGAGATCACGTTGTTAAGCCATGCTTTGTCGTCTAACTCTCAAGTGCAAGGAGCTCAAGCAGAGCTTTATGTCAAGCAGGTGTTGCTGCGTCATGGATGGCGCTTGTTGGAACACAACTGGAGCTGTCGGTATGGAGAAATTGATCTGCTCTTCACAAAACAGTCGTTCCAAACCAGTCGAATCCTCGTGGTGGAGGTGAAAGCTCGTCGCCGTTCAGGGTTGGATGGTTGGGGTGTCGCTGCGTTTCATCAAGCCAAACGAAGGTGTTTGGCCCGCACTGTGGACTGCTGGCGTGCAGCAAATTCTTGGAGTGAAGCCAGCTGTTTCGAAGTTGTGTTGGCGCTTGTAGCACTTCCAGTGCATAGGCATGGCTTGCGCTGGATCCCTATCGACGCGCTTGATGGCATGCGTTGGGGATCACTGAGCTGATTCGGTGAGCAGGGCTTGGATCAACGCAAGCGCAGCCCTTTCTCCCCGAAGTGGGTTGGTGATCACAAGCTTCGAGACCGATCGCAGTGGGCGGATAAAAGTCCATTCACCAGGAATCATGTGCATCAGCATGTGTTGAATGATCTGAATTGGGTGTCGTCCGCGCTCTTGTTGATCCCGTCGGAGCCGTCGAATCATCCGCAGCAATAAGGGTGCTTCAAGATAGAGCAGCGCCGTGATTGGGCCGTCGTCCAGCAGCTTTTGCGGTCCATAGGCACCTTCAAGCAACACAAGCTGATAGCGCTGATGGAGGGGTTTGCGACCTACGTCACGCGTGTGCATGTCGTAGGTACGCAAGCTGCTTGCTGTGTAGTGCGTGACCTGATCCAGCTCAGCTCTCAACGCATCGATCTCAATCGCCTCGGCAGTATCAAATCCGAAGCGTGGGTGAGGTTGTCCATGTTGCCTGTAGTAGTTGTCGCAGCAGATCACGAGCGCTTCAATCTCGATTGCGCCCAGTGCTTCTGCCAGTGCCAGGGTGAACCTGGTTTTTCCAACTGCGGAAGGGCCAGTGATGCAAACCACAGGAACCTTTGCCATCACGCTGTTGCCCCAGTCGTTCAATCCTGCATAGGGCACAGTGAATCAACGCTGTGAATGTCATGACCTTTTCAGGGCACACGGCCCGCAAGCGTTTTGGCCAGCACTGGCTGATAAATGAGCGAGTGCTGGATCGAATCGTTGAGGCCGCGGAACTTCAGGATGGGGATCGCGTCCTGGAGGTGGGTCCTGGTCGTGGGGCTCTGACCGATCGTCTCCTGGCCTCTGCGGCAGCTGCAATCCATGCGGTGGAGCTTGACCGTGACCTCGTCGCTGGTCTTCAGCAGACCTTTGGATGCCATCCAAAGTTCTCCTTGCGTGAGGGAGATGTGTTGTCCGTTCCCTTGGAATTAGCTGATGGCGAACCGGCCGACAAAGTCGTGGCCAATATTCCTTACAACATCACAGGGCCATTGCTCGATCGGTTGATCGGTCGTCTCGACCGTCCTGTTGAGCCCTCCTATCAACGACTGGTTTTGCTGGTTCAGCACGAGGTTGCTCAACGCATTCGTGCCCGGCCTGGGCACAGCAATTTCAGTGCCTTGAGTGTGCGCATGCAGTTGTTGGGACGCTGCAGCCACATATGCCCTGTGCCCCCGCGCTGCTTTCAACCACCTCCAAAAGTTCAGTCGGAGGTGATTTGCATCGACCCTTTTCCTGCTGAGCTGCGTCCTACTTCTGCCTTGGCCCGAGGTGTGGAGCGTCTGCTCAAGATGGCCTTCTTAAGTCGCCGCAAAATGCTGCGCAACACTCTGGCCCCGGTTTGCTCTCCAGACCACTTGCAAGCGTTGGCAGAAGCGGCAGGCATCAGCCTTCAGCAACGACCTCAGGATGTGGCACCAGAAGCCTGGGTTGCCTTAGCGAAGGGTTTGAATCAGTTCGACTCTGCTGCTTGATCGGATGACCGCCACCGTTCGCGTCACCGCTCCCGCCAAAATTAATTTGCACCTGGAGGTGCTTGGTCAGCGAGCCGACGGGTTTCACGAATTGGCGATGGTGATGCAAAGCATCGACCTCGCTGATCAGCTGGACTGCTCCAATAGCGCTGATGGGTTGATTCAACTCAGCTGTGATCAGCCTGGACTCAGTTGCGGCAGCGACAATCTGGTGATGCGTGCTGCTGAACTGCTCCGGCAGCGGTCTGGTTTCAATGAGCTTGGCGCTCATCTGCATCTGCGCAAACGCATTCCCATTGGCGCTGGTCTTGCCGGAGGCTCCAGTGATGGTGCTGCAGCTTTACTAGCGCTGAATACGCTCTGGGGGCTCGGACACAGCCAAGACCACTTACGAGCCATTGCTGCTGAACTTGGTTCCGACATGCCGTTTTGTCTTGCCGGTGGGATGCAGCTCTGCTTTGGACGAGGCGAATGTCTTGAATCCGTTCCGGAAGAAGTGGAGTGTTTAGGTGTGGTGCTGGTTAAAGATCCCAGCGTCAGCGTTTCGACGCCCTGGGCCTATGGCGAGTGCCGTCGTCTCAAAGGCGAGCACTATTTGTGTGGTGAACAGGCTTTTGCGCAACGGCGGCAGCATCTGCGTGCAGCATCATGGCTGCACCCCTTGCGAGCGGCTGAGCCGCCTCCCCTCCGCAATGATTTGCAGGATGTTGTGGCACCTCAAACGGCCTCTGTCCAAACGGCCCTTCGTTTGCTCCAGGATCTCCCCGGGCAACTGAGAACAGCGATGAGTGGTTCCGGTCCTAGCTGCTTTGCCCTGTTCCCCAATCGGCTGGATGCAGATCAAGCTCTCGATGCTGCCCGTGGTCTCTTCAAGCAATCCGGTTTGGACGCTTGGAGTTGTTCATTCGTAGGTCATGGCGCCAAGCTGATGCCATGAGCAGGAGTGAGATGAGCAGTGATACGACTAGCCGTGAAAGCGAGACGCCAGAGGTTCCTCCAAAACGTAAGAAGGGTCCTCTTAGTTTTTTATCAGGCTCTCTCACAAGTTTGCTGATGGGCTGGCTCAGCCTCGGATTGAGCAAAGGGATGGTGACCTATTTCGCAAACCGTCCACCCACGTTCAGTTCTCCCACCGCTGTGAGCATTGCCTCAGCGTTGAAAACGTTGTTGATCGGAATGTCTTTCCTTGCCACTTTCAGTTTTTCCTTTGTCGGGATTGGCCTATTCCTGGTGTTTCTTCGCAGTCTTTTCATAGGCAAAGAAGCTGATGCTGTCTAGCGTCAGATCTCTGTCCTGAACTGCCATAGGCGGTTATTGGTGATGACTCCCCACGATCTTGGTCAGCTGATCCTGCTGCTCTCTCCGGGGTTACTTCTCTCGGTGCTCCTGCTCACGACCTTTGCTGCAGGGGGCTGATTTTTTCGTTGCTGAGATAGCTTGGCCACTCACGCCGGCTTGGCCGGGATTGCAGCAACGCCGTGGCAGGGACTCTTCTCTTCAACGCACTTCGTGAGGCCATCGACGAGGAGATGGCCCGCGACCCCCACGTTTGCGTGATGGGTGAAGACGTCGGTCAATACGGCGGCTCTTACAAGGTCACAAAGGATCTCTACGAGAAATACGGCGAGTTGCGTGTGCTCGACACGCCGATTGCTGAAAATAGTTTCACGGGCATGGCTGTTGGCGCAGCCATGACGGGCCTAAGGCCAATCGTGGAAGGCATGAACATGGGTTTCCTGCTTTTGGCGTTCAATCAGATCTCCAACAACATGGGGATGCTCCGCTACACCAGTGGCGGCAATTTCACGATTCCCACGGTGGTGCGTGGACCAGGTGGTGTGGGACGTCAACTGGGAGCAGAACACAGCCAACGCCTTGAGGCCTATTTCCATGCCGTCCCTGGCATCAAGATCGTGGCTTGCAGCACGCCTACCAATGCCAAGGGGTTGATGAAGGCAGCAATCCGCGACAACAACCCTGTGCTCTTCTTTGAGCATGTGCTGCTGTACAACCTCACAGAGGAATTGCCTGATGGTGATTACACCTGTGCTCTTGATCAAGCCGATCTCGTTCAAGAAGGCAGTGACGTCACGATCCTTACTTACTCACGCATGCGGCACCATTGCTTAAAGGCTGTGGAACAGCTGGAAGCGGATGGCATCAGTGTTGAGTTGATCGATCTGATCAGTCTTAAGCCGTTTGATATGGAAACGATTGCAAAATCAATCCGGAAAACGCATCGCGTGATTGTGGTGGAGGAGTGCATGAAGACCGGCGGCATCGGTGCTGAATTGATTGCCCTGATCACGGAGCATTGTTTCGACGATCTCGATGCCCGACCGATTCGTTTGTCTAGCCAGGACATTCCCACGCCCTACAACGGCAATCTCGAAAATCTGACGATTATTCAGCCTCATCAAATCGTGGAAACGGCCCAGGCCATCGTGCGCACGGGGCTCTGATCCATGGCCCGTCAACAGGGGTGGTTCGCCCTCATCCTCGCTCTAGCCATCGCTGCTGGATCCGTTCTCACAAGCTTTCCTCTGCAGTTGGGGCTTGATCTGCGCGGAGGTAGCCAGCTCACTCTTGAAGTTCAGCCATCGGGTGAGATCACCAAGGTGAACGCCGAGCAGCTCGAAGCCGTGAAGGCTGTGCTGGATCGACGCGTGAATGGCTTAGGAGTCGCCGAATCAACCCTCCAGACGGTGGGCGATAACCAATTGGTCTTGCAGCTTCCAGGCGTCACCGATCCGTCCAGAGCAGCTCGCGTGCTCGGAAGCACTGCGCTGCTGGAGTTTCGGGCACAGAAGCCTGGGTCAGAAGAGGAATTACGCGGTTTGATTCAACTCAGGGCGCAGTTGAAAAGCGTGCTGGCGTTGAACGAAAGCAAGGACAAGTCTGATTCAAGCGATCAAGTCGATGGCCCCTCCCGTGAGCAGCTAGCGAAGGCCCAAAAAGAGTTGGGACTTGAAGGCACTGCTGACTCTGAACAAGAGCAGTTGGAGCAGCTTTTAGCTCGTGCCAATGAAGAAATTGTGGATCGGTTCGAGCCGGCGGCCCTCACCGGCAAGGATCTCGTTACTGCAGGGCGCCAACAGCAGCAAAACGGCAGCAGCTGGGAAGTGACGCTCACCTTCAATCGGGAGGGGGGTGACAAATTTGCGGAGCTCACCCGTTCGATTGCAGGCACCGGGCGTCTCCTCGGGATCGTGTTGGATGGCCGGCCCATCAGTGAGGCCGGCGTGGGTGATCAGTTCAAAGCCGCTGGTATTACCGGTGGCTCCGCTGTGATCACAGGCAATTTCAGTGCTGAGGAAGCCCGGGACCTCGAGGTGCAACTGCGCGGTGGCTCGCTCCCGCTTCCCGTTGAAATTCTTGAGGTGCGCACGATTGGCCCCAGTTTGGGTGCCGAAAATGTGCGTCGCAGCTTGATCGCCGCCCTTGCCGGCCTTGTGTTGGTCGCCCTTTTCATGCTGCTCGTTTACCGCCTTGCAGGAGTGGTGGCTGTACTGGCGCTCAGTCTTTATGCCCTGTTCAACATGGCGGTCTATGCGCTGATACCGGTCACGCTCACGCTGCCTGGAACGGCAGGGTTCATCCTCAGTATTGGAATGGCTGTTGATGCCAACGTGTTGATCTTTGAGCGCATCAAAGACGAATTACGTCGAGGGAATACCTTGATTCGCTCCATCGAAACAGGGTTCTCTCAAGCCTTCTCCTCGATCGTTGACGGTCACATCACCACGCTGATCAGTTGCGCTGCCTTGTTCTTCCTCGGGACGGGGCTGGTGAAAGGTTTTGCG
>QCUZ01000065.1:0-9755 GCA_003210555.1 Synechococcus sp. AG-683-A03
CATCAAGGCCATGGCCTTGATGTGATTTGGCGTGGGGTGGAAACAGCACGCTGATGTTCGCCGTTCCCGCCTTGATGGTTTGTAGAGGCTTGGCTGTTTTGTTGCGTCCAAAGCGGCTGTCGTTTGCTCCGCCAGGGCCATCACCCCACATCTGTGCAAACTCTTCCTGAAATACTCTGGCTAAAGATGGATTTTGAATGCTAATTAGATGATTCACATTGCCGCGGGTTTGCGTGGCTCCAGCATCACCATGGATTCCGGAGTTTGTGAAGTTGGCGCTGCCAGTGATCACGCGTTCACCATCGATGACCACAAACTTGTGGTGCATCAGTCCGCTGCCTTTGCTGCCGTCTTCGGTGTCATCAATCCAAGCAATTTGTCCGTTCTGAAGGATGAGTAGGGCATCGCTCTCTCGTTCTTCTTCTGGACTCACAACACCATTTTGATCTCGATCGGCTAATTCTTTTAAGCGCTTGAGTCTTTGGCGTCCATGACGACTGAGATCGAGCTCATGCTGCTGGCTCCAGGGGGTGCTGTAGTTGTTTTCAAGAATCACGTTCACGTTCACGCCTCGTTGTGAGGCGGCAACAAGACTCTGGGCGATGCGAGGCAGAGATAGTTCTTGAACAGCTACCAAAATCTCTTTTTCAGCAGACTGAATCGCATCGATCAGCATCTGTTCGAGATTGTCTCCATTCCGCCAATCTCCACTCAACGGGCTTCGATAGCGATCACCCGTGCGGTGGTTGAAACCCACTTCGATTCCATTTGGCAAGGTCAGGTCAATTGGCATCTGACCGAGCACCACACCCGCTTGGCTGCAACTGCTAGCGAGTAGGCCAAGCAGCCCAGTCGCAAGCCAGCCCCTCACAGGCAGCCTTTGTTGTTTTCGCTTCACAGGGAAATAAGCGTTGCTCAGTCTGAGGGTTCCACCCTCAGTGCGGCATCTCAGATGTCCGCAACATGGCGACAAACCAAAGAGTGCTCAGAACAAGAGCAACACCAACACCAGCGCCGATACTCACTTTTGCCATGGTGATCGGCACCAGGATTGGGAAGGCCATGGCGCCTGCCAGGGGAGTGATCGCAACAAACCAACGCAACATTGAGGAGTTCAGAATCAGAACCACTCAGCGCGAGCTTCGCTGGCGGGATTGCTGTTGTCTTCCGGTGTTACACGCTCGAAATTGAGGGTGATGTTGCGCTTCTGTTCGCCATCTGCGGCTGTGGCTTCAATGGCGTACACCTGCTCACCATCCCGGAATGGGACTTGAATGCGGAAGGTGCCATCGCTTGATAGCGGCACATCTTCTTTGCCAATGGTGAGGCGTGCAGAAGGATCTGTCGCGCCGTAAACGATCAGCTCAGCGTCAGCAACCAGCCAGAACGAACGCTGTCGTGGAGCCACACCACCGAGGCCAGATTCATTGCGTCCGCTTGCCCATAGACCGACGCCTGAATCGTTGAGTCCACGTTGGTCGGAACCCATCGAATCGCTTTCATGAAGGATCTCAGAGCCAACGCGGCGACTGCGGAAGTGGGTCGTAGCGCTTTGGTAAAGACGCTCGTGCAATTTGCTGTCGGTTGGTTCTGGATTAGACCCAGGCTTGGTCATTGGCTGGACGGGAGCAGCAGCGGGTGTCGCTTCCAGGCTGAAGGGAACAAACTGATCAAGGATCTGATCGCTTGGATGGAGTGCAGGGACCCTTGCCACGGAGGAGAAGGCCAGGGAGATCCACTTGCTCTCTGTCTTATATCCAAGTTCAACCCGGTAATCGCGGTCGCAAAGGGGGACAGGGAGATACCACTCAGTGCTGTGGCTATCAACAGGCACTTCCTGAAGGGTATGGGGGTGGGATGAGCCGTTTTCGAGTCCGGTTACATCGGCGAGGCGCAGGCACAGGAAGGCCGCTCCCTCAGATTGAGCTTGCCGTCGATCGCTATCGGATATTTCCCAAAAAACGTAAGCCCACTGTGGGTCTCTGGGCAGGAAAACGACGCGGGTCGATGCCTCCGACGTGGAGGGAGAATGGAGTTCTGCCTCCATGGCTTCGCGATCGCCATCACGACGATCTTGGCGCTCTGCGATAGCGCTTACAAGGTCCTCTTTGCTCTTACGGCTGTAGAGGGTTACCCCCAGATCACTTGCCATCTGGCGGAGCTGACGCAGCGTCAGGCGAGCTAGAGATGAGAGGGCTTGCGTCACGGACAACCAACCGAGTTTCTTCGGGATCAGTTTGCAGCCAACTTCCATTTTTCAGACATCTTTCACTGCTGTGGTCAGCATCTTCTGACTCCAGACCGTCGCCTTGATGGCCTCAGTTGGTTGCTCCCAAGAGTTCGACACACAAAAAAAGGGGGCCTCTTGGCCCCCTCGACTTTTGCCGTATTTTTCCTGTGGTTCAGCGACCGATGCTGCGATAGGGAACCTTGGAGAGGTAGTCCATGTCAGCGCTCCCACTGGGTGCAACGCCACTTGTATTCGCAAGGCCACGAACCCAAGGAAGGTAGTCCTCTGGGAAACCTCCACGCTTGATTTTGGCTCTCTCTGGAATGGCCTTGGCTTTGACGGAGTTTGTGTAGACAAACCGAGGGAACCCAAGGATTCCGCGGTAGTACTCGTCGTAACGAGGGCTTGTGATGTTGAAAGGTGTATCTCCCAGATCCCTTCCAGGAAGAACCCTGTTGCGCTGGTAGGGAACAGTGTCGTATCCAAAAGCGTCAAGGTATTCCTCGCTGTCGAGCAGCGCGTCCACCATCCCGGTCACGCCCTTCGTTGCGATCAGAATGGACCAGGCGATCTCTTCTGATTGACCACTTGTCTTCCGGCCTAAAAGCTTCTCCACAAGGTGGCGGACCACCTTGTAATTGCTGTTGAAGCCGTAAAAGCTTCTTTGGAACGTGTCGGAGAGACAGAGTCCACGAATGAAATCGCGGACAGTGATCTGACCGTCTCGCAGCTGGGATTCGAGGTTCACGTCCCGATCTGACTTGAAGGCGTGGAAATAAATTTGCCTGTAGGCGCCTTCAATCACGGTTTTCAGATTGTCGGCATCCATGGCGATGTCCATGGAATACGCCCGTGGCACCTCTTCGGATGCGACCCGCAGTGCCGCCACCCTTGAATTTTGGGTTATCGGTGCGTACTGCAGTAGAGGAATGGCCACGCAATCTTCAACATCCTTCGCTTGCGATCGTATAAGAAGAGTCAGGTGCACCTGTTCTTCGCAGGTCAGCACTCACAGTCCGTAATAGTTACTGACGTGGGATCTCACCAGCCGAATGGGGCTGAAAGTGGTTCCAATGACTCATCCTTTGCCCCTTTTGGCGCCTCTGTGATGTCCTCGGTTCCTTCGCTCAAGCGCGTTTCCATGCAGAAGGATGCGTTGTTTGAAAGCCCTTCCACCGTGCTGGATCGCAACCTCACATTGGGGCTGGTGAACCAGAAGCGTTCCCAGACGGTCATGGTTTCGTAGCTGGTGCAGAGAATGAGACCGTCCTGCTGATCCATTTGGAAGGTGGAGGTGGCCGGCGCTTTTTCGGCGTAGCCCAAATCGCGAAGCAGGGTGCCGCTGCGTCCGTCTTCCCCATCTGGGATCAGACCAAACACTGTTTCTCCGTCATGGGCATCGCCGTTTTGATCCCACGCCATGGAGGCGCTCCAGCGCACAAAGCTCCCTCCTGCAATGCTCCCCGGGGATTGGCCGTGTTGTTCAGCCAGGGTTTGCAGCCGTGGGTCATTCGGATCAAGATCTTCCACAACGATGAGCGATCCACCCGCTTCAGCTCGCCGGTGCAAGAGGTGGTGAACACTGCGTTGTGATCGCCAGCGACCGCAACTCTGTTGAAAGAAATGGACAGCGTTGGGAATGGCGGAGGTCATGAGAGGGATGACTCTTGTATTGGATGATCGCAGTCCGAGGGATGGTTTTGCTGCCCCTCGATCCTGGCTTTGCTTGCCGTGGTGCTGGCTTCAATGAGCGCTCCCAGGTTGAGTTCCAAAGGAGAGAGATTTCGCTGTTTGGCGAGGTTTTCCAGTTGTTCTGCTGCCGCTAAAAATTGATGGAGAAGTAAGTCGCGGAATTGAGGCTCGTCTACCAATTGTGGCTGTTCTAAAAGCCATTGCTCGAGCGAGTCTCGGTCTGGGAGTGGGCCTGACCGACGAGGATTTGCGATGACTTGGAAGCTGCGAAGGCAGTGGGCTAAGAGGCGAAGGTGATGGCGATCGAGGTTGGGAAGCAGCGTGGCTTCAATCTGCTCGGCATCAACTTGAGATAAGGGCCCATCAGCGAAGGGCGGGCGTTCAGCCATCGATTAGTCCTGCTTTGGGGCGATGCTGAATCCACAGGAATGTCCTGATTCCAGGCGCCAATGCACCCGCTCCACCAGGCAGTCGGGAAAAGTGTGCCGGATGAGCTGCAGCTCTTGATCACAGACCGCTGGATATTCCTCGGCAATTCTCTGGACAGAGCAGTGAAATTCGCTGATGCACCAACCCGCTCCCGTCGGTGCTGGCTGCATGTCGCTGACGTAACCCTCCTTCAGACGGAGGTTCACAAGCGCCCGGACTCGCTCTTCAAGCGGTGCATTCCCCAGCTGCTTGCGATAGAGAGTGGCCTTATCTAAAGCTTGCTGGCGAAGGAGATCCGCCATCACCTCAGGCGACAAGGTCGCCGCCATGGACTCGAGCAGACCTAACGCAAAGTTCTCGCTGCCGTCTGGAAAGTGCTGATGCCCCTTCGGTGTGAGTCTCCACAGGTTGGAGGGGCGACCTGGGCCTGCTGACGTGGGACTGGCTTCTACGAGTTCATCGTCTTCGAGGCTGCGCAAATGCCGGCGCATGGCTTGCACCGAAATTCCCAGCGTCTCTGCCAATTTCGCCGCGCTGGTTTCGCCCTGCCTAAGAAGCAAGGTCAGCGTGGTTTCGCGGGTAGGGGCCTGAGCCTGAGCTCCCATGGGAAGAAACTGTTGAACTCACGATGCCACGGGAAGGCCGCAACCGGCGTACGCGTTCTCCCTTCGCCTTCGCCAGGGTTCACGAAATTGGATCAATGTCTGCTCAGTGGGGACTCGCACCTTCAGAATGATGGGGTCTCCGGACGATGGATCTGTGCCCTAGTCTCCTGGAAACGAAACCTTTTTGTTTCGTATCTCGGTCCTGGCCTGACCCTTGGCCAGAGTGTATTCAGACTCCCATTCTGACTACGTCCTCTCCTTTCCCCCCTTGAGCCCAATGTCCGATGCGTCCGCTGGCAGCACAGAGCCGACCGCTGAAAGCCTTGAGGTCATTCGCAAATTTGCTGAAACGTACGCCCAGCGAACCGGAACCTATTTCTGCAGTGATCCCGGAGTGACGGCAGTCGTTCTAAAGGGTCTTGCAAAGCATAAAGACGATTTAGGCGGCGCACTTTGCCCCTGTCGTCATTACGAGGACAAGCAAGCGGAAGTTTCCCAGGCCTTTTGGAACTGTCCTTGCGTACCAATGCGTGAGCGGAAAGATTGCCACTGCATGTTGTTTCTGACCGAAGACAATCCCTTTCGCTGCGAGGAACAGACCATCAGCACTGAAACGATTCACGCCACAGCAGGTTGAAGTCCATGACCAGTACCTCCACACGCGATCTCGTTAGTCAGCCGTATAAGTACGGTTTTGTCACTGATATCGAAACAGAAAAGATCGCTAAAGGTCTTAGCGAGGAGGTGGTGAGATTGATTTCTTCTAAAAAGAATGAGCCGGAATTCCTTCTTGATTTTCGGCTCAAGGCGTACCGTCATTGGCTCAAGTTGCAAGAGCCTGATTGGGCTGCATTAGGCTACAAAACTATTGATTATCAGGATATTGTTTATTATGCTGCTCCAAAGCAGCAAGAAAAAAAGCAAAGTCTTGACGAAGTTGATCCAAAACTTCTTGAGACCTTTGAAAAGTTAGGTATTCCATTAAGTGAGCAAAAAAGGCTGAGTAATGTTGCTGTTGACGCCGTTTTTGATAGTGTTTCGATAGCCACCACCTACAAGGAAAAGCTTGCAGAGCATGGAGTCGTGTTTTGTTCTTTTAGTGAGGCCGTTGATGAGCATCCCGAGTTAGTCGAGAAATATCTTGGCTCTGTTGTGCCTAGCAGTGACAATTATTTTGCGGCTCTAAATTCAGCTGTTTTTAGTGATGGATCGTTCGTATTTATCCCTAAGGGTGTGGAATGCCCAATGGAGCTTTCGACCTATTTCCGAATCAACTCCGGGGATACAGGGCAATTCGAGCGCACGTTGATCGTTGCTGAAGAAGGTGCGTCGGTTAGTTACTTAGAAGGCTGTACCGCGCCGATGTTTGATACGAATCAACTTCATGCGGCTGTTGTTGAGTTGGTTGTTTTAGATGATGCTTCTATTAAATATTCAACGGTTCAGAATTGGTACGCTGGCGATGAGAATGGTGTTGGTGGTATTTATAACTTTGTAACCAAGCGTGGCCAGTGCAGAGGCGACCGCAGCCGTATTAGTTGGACGCAGGTTGAAACCGGTTCAGCCATCACCTGGAAATATCCAAGTTGTGTGTTGCAGGGTGCTGACTCGGTTGGCGAGTTTTATTCCGTCGCTCTCACTAATAATTGCCAGCAAGCCGACACCGGAACAAAAATGGTGCATGTAGGGCCACGCACACGTTCAACGATTGTTAGCAAAGGGATTAGTGCTGGTCGGTCAAGCAACAGCTATCGAGGCCTTGTTCAAGTTGGTCCGAATGCGAAAGGTGCTCGGAATTACAGCCAATGCGATTCAATGCTGATCGGCGATCAAGCTGCAGCGAATACGTATCCGTACATTCGATCTCAGCAGCCCCAAGCTGCGATCGAACATGAGGCCAGTACTTGCCGCATGTCGGAAGATCAATTGTTCTATTTACAAAGTCGTGGCATTGGTTTCGAAGAAGCTGTGTCGATGATGGTGAGCGGCTTCTGTAGGGATGTGTTTAACCAACTCCCCATGGAGTTCGCGGCTGAGGCCGACAAACTTCTCGCTCTCAAGCTTGAGGGGTCGGTGGGGTAATCCCAGCCCCAAACCCTTAGTACTCGATTCTTTCTTCCTTTTCTTCTGACGTGATCCGTCCCGACGCTGAGCCGCTCCTCGAAATCACTGATTTGCATGCGTCCGTTGAGGACAAGCCGATTCTCAATGGGGTGAATCTAGAGGTGAAAGCTGGCGAAATTCATGCCGTGATGGGCCGTAATGGAAGCGGTAAAAGCACGTTGTCCAAAGTTCTGGCTGGTCACCCCGCCTATCGCGTGACATCCGGGTCTGTGCGTTACCTCGGCCGCGACCTGCTCGAGTTGGAGCCTGAAGAGCGCTCTCGACTTGGCGTGTTCTTGGGATTCCAATATCCAATCGAGATTCCAGGGGTGAGCAACCTTGAGTTTCTCCGCGTCTCAACGAATGCCCGGCGCGAAAAGCAAGGCAAGGAGGAATTCGACACGTTTGATTTCGATGATCACGTGCGCGATCGTTTGCAAGTGGTGCAAATGGACCCTGCCTTCTTGGAGCGCAGCGTGAATGAAGGTTTCTCTGGCGGCGAGAAAAAGCGCAACGAGATTCTTCAGATGGCCCTGCTAGATCCCGTGGTTGCGATCCTCGACGAAACCGATTCTGGTCTTGATATTGATGCCTTGCGCATCGTTGCTGGCGGTGTGAATCAGCTGGCGAGTCCGGACAACTGCACATTGCTGATCACGCACTATCAAAGGCTTTTGGATGAGATCACACCGGATTATGTTCACGTGATGGGGGCAGGGCGCATCCTGCGAACTGGCGGGCGTGAATTGGCTCTTGAATTAGAAAAAATTGGTTACGACTGGGTGGATCAGCAGCTCGCGGCCGAGGGGGTGGCCTAACGATGGCGATGCCCGAGGGATGGTTGACACAGCTCCCTGCGCCAGCGGGGGCACTCGAACCGGTTCAGCGTCGAGGACGATTAGCTCTGTCAGAGCAGAGCTTTCCTAGCAGAAAGCAGGAATCTTGGCGGCTCACTGATCTCAGGCGCCTCGAGGCCCTGTTTCAGCTGTCGTTGCCTGCTCCAGGCCCAGATCACTCCAGTGCTGACGGTTGGCCGAGCGTTCCAGAGCAGGCCCTCAGGCTTGTGATTGATGGCAGCAAAGATCCGCTGGAGGGGGTGACCTTGCCGGCAGGGATCTCAGTGCTCGAGGGTGCTGAGTTGCAGCAAGCCCTGGGCCACACCTTGTCTCGCTGTCGCTGTGCGTCGGATTGGCCCGTTGAGCTCAATCACGGGGTCAGCCAACAGCTTCTTGCGCTTCGCATCCGCGGCAAGGTTCCACCGGTTGAGCTGGTCATGATTGCGGCCGACGCCATGTTGGTTCCAACCCGGGTTCTGTTGCTGGTTGAGGAAAAAGCAGAGCTCGACTGTCTCCAGGTTGTGAGTGCTAGTGGCCAGGCTGCCCATAGCCATCTTCTCGAAATTCACCTCGGCCAGGAAGCCAAGGTGAATCACGGCTTGCTTGCCTCGGGAGACGGCCAGGAGGCTCTGCTCGCCAATCTGGCTGTGGAGCAAGAGTCGCGGAGTCACTATTCCTTGGTTTCGGTGACCCAGGGCTGGTCGTTTGGGCGACTGGAACCGAGCCTCGTACAGGTGGATGGTCAGGCCTCTGCTTCGATTCACGGTCTTTCCCTCACCGCTGCTGATGAGCAGTTTGCGGTACATACCTCCGTGCGTTTCGAGGGTCCTGAAGGCACGCTCGACCAAGTGCAAAAAACGATTGCAGCCGACCGCTCTCACAGCATCTTCAACGGAGCGATTCAAGTGCCGAGGCCGGCGCAGCGCACCAATGCCTCCCAGCTCAGCAGGAGCTTGTTGCTCTCGGGACGCGCCCGCGTTGATGCCAAGCCTGAGTTGGAAATCGTGGCCGATGACGTTCGTTGTACCCATGGGGCAACCGTGAGTCAGCTCCAAGAGGATCAACTCTTTTATCTGCGCAGTCGAGGCATCACGCAGGCTTCGGCAGCCGCTTTGCTCCTGCGTGGCTACTGCCAAGACGTGCTGGAACGCTTGCCCCTCGATGGCTCCCAGCGCTGGCTGGGCGGCAGCTTGCAAGTGGGAGGAGTTAACCCATGACTACCCTTCCCCGTAACGCCGCCGTAACTATTGCGGAACGAGTGCGTGCTGATTTTCCGATTCTCGATCAGGTTTCAAGCTCTGGTCAGCCCCTGATCTATCTCGATCATGCAGCGACCAGCCAGAAGCCTCGGGTCGTGCTTGATGCGATCCAGCAGTACTACTCCTGCGACAACGCCAATGTGCATCGTGGTGCCCACCAGCTCAGCGCACGTGCCACGGAGTCGTTTGAGGCTGCTCGTTCTATCACTGCTGGCTTGATTGGTGCATCGAGCTCAAAAGAGATTGTGTTCACGCGCAATGCCACTGAAGCTATCAACCTTGTGGCTCGCAGTTGGGGTGATGCCCAGCTCAAGGCTGGTGATGAGGTGCTGCTGACCGTGATGGAGCACCACAGCAATTTGGTGCCTTGGCAATTGCTTGCTGAGCGCACGGGTTGCGTGCTCCGGCACGTGGGTGTGACCTCTGAAGGCACTCTTGACCTAGCGGATTTGCGCGCTCAGCTCACAGAAAAAACGCGTTTGGTGAGCTTGGTCCACATCAGCAACACCCTGGGGTGCTGTAACCCGATCGAAGAGATTGCAGCTCTTGCCCATGCTGTGGGTGCGAAGGTTTTAGTGGATGCTTGCCAAAGCTTGGCTCA
>QCUZ01000066.1:0-9414 GCA_003210555.1 Synechococcus sp. AG-683-A03
TATCCCCAGATCAGGTCTACTCCGAGAGCAACAAATGCTAGTGAAAAGTAACGACCGAATAGATTAAGGCGGAATTGTGAAAATCCAAATAATTCAGAATTAGCCATCGCAGGAAGGATGAAAAATGCGAAAGCTAGAAGAATCCAGGGGACTAGTCGTTTAAAGAGTTTCATCGGTTAATAAAAGAAGAGGGTTGTTAAGCTTCCACAGAACGCCCTTTCTGAGGGAACATTCCAGTTGGCTTGAATTGAAGGAAAGCAATAATGAATATGAATACCAGCACATAAGACATACTTGTTGTTGCAAAGAATTCGACAACCGCTCTAATTGAATTTGGCATATCTGGGAAAGCGATCAATAAAGATCCTGAACCAATGATTGATTGAATAATTCCTAACATCATCGAGGCAATAATCGTTCCTACTAAATTTCCAACCCCACCAAGCACAATCACCATGAAACAAGAGACTATATATGAACCACCAAGGTTCGGACCAACAGAACCAAGCAATGTAATGGCGCACCCAGCAACACCAGCTAGACCAGAGCCAATTCCGAATGTAATACTATCAACACTATCTGTAGGGATACCAAGGCAATTACTCATTTCACGGTTTTGAGTAACGGCTCTAATTCGAACACCCCATACACTTTTCGTAAGGAACCAAACAACTGCAGCGAGCAAAAGTGCTGAGAGAATGATAATGAATATTCGAATTCCAGGTAATTCAATACCAGCAATTGTTCCCCAACTTCCTTGGAGCCACTTTGGGGGAGTTACATCAAGATTTCGAGGACCAAACCAAGGATTGGAGAAAAACCGACCTATTGATGAAATCGCATTAATTGCAATCAAGCCAACAATTCCGGCGACAACCCAAAGACCACCTTTTAAATAGGAAGCAAAAGAAGCTTGTTTTAATGACAATGGTAAGAACTTCTGCAAAGCCCAACCAAGAAGACCAGTGACTGCAATGCCAATCACCATCGAGAGGGAGACACTACGGACAAATTGAATCAGAATTAAACTGACTCCCCAAGTCGCTAACAATGTTTCTAAAGGCCGCCCATAAAGACGTCGTATTAGTGTTTTTTCAAGAACCACACCGAATACAGCCGTAACAACAAATGCCGCAACTAGGGCAATGATGTAATAAGCCTCAAAAGCAAAGCCACCCAATGGCCTAAAGATGTTTTGAACAACGAAGGTGACATAAGCACCAATCATCATGAACTCACCATGGGCAAGGTTAATCACACCCATGAGGCCAAAAACAATCGCTAAGCCTGTGGCTGCGAGTAATAGGACAGCCCCAATACTCAAGCCATCAAGCAACTGTGAAAAAATTAGCTCCATAGCTCCATTGGATAAAAAAAAGTGGATCAAAGTAACTTTGATCCACCATTGGGTCAAGTTTCTGCGTGAATGATCACAGAATTACATTTTGAACTTACCTGCATCAGCACGATCCAAGGTCCAATCACATTTATACCCCTTGGTTTCAGGGACATATTGGTTCCAAGTAATTGGAGCAACAGGTGTTTTGCTATCCCAAAGAATCTCGAATTGACCGCTATCTTTGGCTTCACCAATTCGAACAGTCTGAGAGATGTGATGATTGGGATACATCTTAATAGGACCTTGAGGAGCATCTAAACTGATGCCAATCAAAGCGCTACGTACAGCAGGTAGATCTTCATAAGTACCAGCTTTCTCAACAGCTGCTTTCCACAGGTAAACCATGTTGTAAGCAGACTCCATCGGGTCATTGGTTACCCGATCATCACCATATTCAGCAAGGAATGCCTCATTAAAGTTGTTGGCAGCCTCTGTTCCAAGGCTCATGAAGTAATTCCAAGCAGCATAAGTACCACCCACAAACTCAGGTCCAATTTGACGGATTTCCTCCTCTGCAATGGAGAAAGACATGATTGGATATTTGTCAGGTGTGATACCTGCTGCCTTGAACTGCTTAAACAAAGCAACATTTGAATCACCATTCAGAGTATTGATGATGATTCCACCATCAGGAAACTCTTTCTTGATCTTGGCAATAATTGGAGCAACTTCCGTATTTCCAAGAGGAATGTAATCTTCGCCAACCGTTACACCACCAAGACTCTTAACTTGTTCCTTGATAATGGTATTAGCAGTACGGGGATAAACATAATCTGAGCCAACAAGATAAACCTTCTTACCATATTTTCCAGAGAACTTGTCAAAAAGCCAATCCACTGCTGGCTCAGCTTGCTGGTTGGGAACAGCTCCTGTATAGAAAATATTTTTTGAACACTCCTGTCCCTCGTACTGAATGGGATAAAAGAGGAAATGATCCTTCGCTTCATAGACAGGAAGCATTGCCTTACGACTGGCAGATGTCCAGCCTCCAAAGACAACGGCGACCTTGTCGGCATCAATCAGCTTTTGAGACTTTTCAGCAAAGGTTGGCCAATCAGAGGCTCCATCTTCTGAAACGTATGTGATTTTGTAGCTTTTGTCGTCAATTTTAACTCCACCAGCTTCATTGATCTCCTTAATGGCCATCTCTTCAGTTTCCTTCAGAGTGGTCTCAGAGATTGCCATCGTTCCACTCAATGAGTGAAGGATCCCGACCTTGATTTCACCATCAAAATCACCGCTGGCGCTGTCACTGCCACCACCACAAGCTGTGACGGCCAGACCCAGCGACGCTGCGGCCATGCCGGCAAAGAGACGCTTGGACAATGATGAACTCATGAGTATCAAAACAAGTGAATCGACGTTTCAACGCCGGAGCACGAAAGGTACCGATCTAGAGAAAGAAGTTCCTGTATCAACAAAAACAATTTGCTTATTAGCAGACCAAGTACGCATCAATTTGGTATCTGTCGCAACACAAATGCCTCAACAAGATCGAGTCCTTCCCCCGTCCGAAGATTCGTAAAGCACCAAGGTCTCTCCCGCCGCATCCTCAAAGTGTCGCGTTCCATCACTCCCAAATCAGCACCTACAAGGGGAGCCAGATCAATCTTGTTAATCACCAATAAGTCGGACCGTGTAATTCCAGGTCCACCTTTACGAGGAATCTTGTCTCCAGCCGCTACATCAATCACGTAGATACAAAGATCGACAAGTTCAGGACTAAAACTGGCCGCAAGATTGTCTCCACCGCTTTCAACCATCACCAGATCAAGCCCTGGAAACTGACGCTCCAGTTCACCCACAGCAGCGCGGTTGATGGAGCAGTCTTCTCGTATCGCGGTATGGGGGCATCCTCCAGTTTCAACACCACGGATGCGCTCAGGCTCCAAAACACCTGAACGCGTCAGAAATTGGGCATCCTCTTGCGTGTAAATATCATTGGTCACAACCGCTAATTGCAGGCGATCGCGCAATCTCCTGCAGAGCGCTTCCACGAGCGCTGTCTTGCCTGAGCCCACTGGACCGGCGACGCCAAGCCTGAGTTTGCTGCTCATCAGCTCCGGAACAAACGTGAATACAACTCAGCATGAGCCAACTGGGCGAGCCCTGCACCGGCACCACCAGACCAAAGCGAGTGCGGATCTTGATCCTTTAAAGCACTCGCCTGATCACGAATCATCGGCAACAGTTGTTGTTGGATCCGTTGAGCCGTGGTGGGACCAAGAGGCACCAAGCGAACTGCCGCACTGAGCTGATTCGCAACCCAGCCATAGAGATAACCCTCCACCATCTCCAACTCAGAAATCTTCAACGACAAGGAAGCCCAAGCCCAGGATGCAGGCCAAGCCAAGACCACCGGCTGAGGCAATGCCTGAGGCAATGGATGTCCAAGATCGGCCATCAACGCCAGCAAAGAACCGCCCATCTGCACTTGCTGGGCACGCACCTCAGCCGACTCCCTCAAAGCCAGCAACCAGCCATCCAGAGAGATCAAGTCGCTGGGCATCTCTAACCCTTCATCCTCCCAGCCTTGAAACAGAGCACGCAATGGCTTTAACGCCGCAGCCTCCAACCTCAGTGCACCCCTCTGAAGCTCCGCTTCAATCCAGTGCTGAAGTTCGAATTCATTGTTCAGAGCGCCATTTTGGATCAAAACCTCAAGCCCCTCGGAATAACTAAACGCGCCAACGGGCAAGGCAGGACTCACCAATTGCAGCAAGGCAAGCGAAGTCATGAGTGCTGATGGGTGTTGTAAGCACCGCCTTCTGGCCTGAATGGACGACAACACCGTGTCAGCTTCAATTCACGGCCGTTGAGCATGGCGGCAAGGACGGAGTCGTTGAGCAACAACAGCTCATGCTCATGCAACTCAAGAGCCACATGGCGGTTACCCAAGTGATAGGCAGCCTCAAGCAATGCCAGCGGCGTTGCCGCCTCCACTCTCAATAACTCCTCAGGAGCAGCTGTGACCAGCACATGCACCTGCCGATGGGAATCGGTGAGACGATCACCCGGCGACAAGGCTCGCTCACGCGGCAGCTGCAACAACACGTCTCGACCACAGGCCGTGCGACGACGTCCACGCAGAACCGTGCGCTGATCCGCACTCAGCGGCAACTCCATGACCGCGAGGGTGGCGTCAGGCAATGGCTCCTCAGACAAGAGGCGATGGTCCAACACAATCAAACCAACATCCAAGGGTTCAGACAGCCAACGGGATCATGCAATAGAGACTGCCCAAACAGCACGCCTTCGTTTGGTAGTGCTTACTACAGAGCTGAGCAGAGTTGGCGTCGAGCGTGCATTCATGCATCGACTTGACCCATGGCACGGAACCTGCAACCTGCAGTTTTTTGCAGACAGCAGCGGCAGTCAGCATCAAGGGGGCTGCACCGCCCCCTTGAAATTGATGCGCGCCGAACGGGGTGAGAACGGGCGTTGCGAGCTGCCACTGCTTCACACCGCGGGCGGCCTCGTGGGTGGAGACCAATTGAGCATCAACCTCGGCTTAAGACCAAGCAGTCGCTGTCTGCTCACAAGTGTGGCCGCGCAAAAGGTCTATGGGTCAGTGGGTCGAAGCCAGCTCCATCCCCAGGGGGCTTGGGCCCGCCAACAGGTCTCAGCAGAGCTTGATGCCGGGGCTGATCTGGAGTGGCTTCCCCAGGAGCTTGTGCTCTATGCCGATGCTCTGTTTGAGCAAAACCTCAGCGTCACATTGCCGATGAATGGATCATTTCTCAGCGCTGAAATTGTGCGTCTCGGACGCACCGCCGCAAACGAAACATTGGGCCGCGGATGCTGGAGATCAGGCATTCAAATCCAACGTCAAACATCTGAGGGAAGGCGCTGGGAACTGGTTGATCGGCTCGAAATCAGCGGCGAAGCTCTGAAGTCAGTCCATGGACTCAATCAACAACCCGTCTTCGGGAGCTTGGTTTGGGCAGCCTCCTTCCCTCTACAAACAGACTTGGTCAACACCCTCCTCGAGGCCGTTCGGCAGGATCGAAACGAACTCGAAGGAACCATGCATTGCGGCGTACTCCCCCAGGGACTGATCGCCCGTTACAGCGGCGACTCAAGCCGTGATGCCCGTTTTTGGTTCAGCAGGATTTGGGCTCGCACCCGTCAAGCAAGAGACCTGGCACCTCCTCAGATTCCCAGGGTCTGGCCCTTACAAGAAGATCCATTGGGGGCCTAAGCGTTCAATCTGAACATTCCACTGGCCCGGGGAGATGGACACTAGAGAGAGTGCAAGGTCACCATGCACCTCAGTCCCCAGGAAAAAGACAAGCTGCTGATCGTCACGGCTGCGCTCTTGGCAGAACGCCGACTCCAGCGTGGTCTCAAGCTCAACCACCCTGAAGCCGTGGCATGGCTCAGCTTCTTGGTTTTAGAAGGTGCACGCGATGGAAAAAACGTAGCCGACCTCATGCAGGAAGGCAGCACTTGGCTAAGCCGCGACCAGGTGATGGAGGGCATTCCAGAGTTGGTCGATGAAGTCCAAATCGAGGCTGTGTTTCCCGACGGGACCAAGCTCGTAACCCTGCATGACCCCATTCGCTAAGGCTTCTTTTGATGGCACCCCTCATCCCCGGTGAATTGATCCCAGAACCCGGCGACCTGGAACTCAACGCCAACACAGAGGTCACAACCCTCAGCGTTGCCAACAGTGGCGACCGCCCCGTGCAGGTGGGATCCCACTTTCATTTCCAAGAAGCCAATGCTGCTCTGGTCTTTGACCGTGAAGCAGCTCGCGGCCAAAGGCTTGACATTCCAGCCGGTACGGCCATTCGCTTCGAGCCCGGCGATAACCGCGACGTGAATTTGATCCCATTTTCTGGAGCACGCCGCGTGGTCGGCTTCAACGGAAACATCAACGGACCCCTCGACGCCTGATTCATGCCCTACCGCATCTCTCGCCAGGCCTACGCCGAAACCTATGGGCCTACCACTGGAGACCGCATTCGCCTAGCGGACACCGAACTCATCCTCGAAGTGGAAAAGGACTTCACCACCTACGGCGATGAGGTGAAGTTCGGCGGCGGGAAGGTGATTCGCGATGGCATGGGCCAATCCCAAACCTCGCGGGCTGGGGGAGCCGTTGACACCGTGATTACCAATGCCCTGATTCTTGATTGGTGGGGCATCGTCAAGGCCGATATCGGCCTCAAGGATGGCCGCATTGTTGGGATCGGCAAAGCCGGAAACCCCGACATTCAGGAAGGCGTCACCATCGTGATCGGGCCGGGCACCGAAGCGATTGCTGGTGAAGGGCACATCCTTACCGCTGGGGGAATCGACACGCACATCCATTTCATCTGCCCCCAACAAATTGAAACGGCCCTCGCTAGCGGGGTGACCACACTCATGGGAGGTGGCACCGGACCAGCCACTGGAACCAATGCCACCACCTGCACCCCAGGTGCCTTTCACATCAGCCGAATGCTGCAGGCCGCTGAAGGGCTTCCCGTGAACCTGGGCTTTTTCGGGAAAGGAAATGCAAGCACCCCAGAAGCCCTAGAAGAGCAAGTGCGTGCAGGTGCCTGCGGCCTCAAGCTGCATGAGGATTGGGGCACTACACCGGCCGCCATCGATGCCTGCCTGTCGGTAGCCGATCAAATGGATGTGCAGGTTTGCATCCACACCGACACGCTCAACGAAGCCGGCTTCGTTGAAGACACCATCGCCGCGATCAAAGGACGCACGATCCATACCTTTCACACAGAGGGTGCAGGCGGCGGCCATGCACCAGACATCATCAAAATCTGCGGCGAGGCAAACGTGCTTCCCAGCAGCACCAATCCCACCCGGCCGTACACCCGCAACACTCTCGAAGAACACCTCGACATGTTGATGGTGTGCCATCACCTTGATCCCAAAATCCCTGAGGACGTGGCCTTTGCGGAATCACGCATCCGCCGCGAAACCATTGCTGCTGAGGACATCCTTCACGACCTCGGCGCCTTCTCGATCATCGCCAGCGACTCCCAAGCGATGGGACGGGTGGGTGAAGTGATCACACGCACCTTCCAAACAGCCCACAAAATGAAGGTTCAACGCGGCGCCCTACCAGAAGACTCAAGCAGAAACGACAACCACCGCCTGAAGCGCTACATCGCAAAAGTAACGATCAATCCAGCAATCGCCCATGGCATCAGCAGTCAGGTGGGGTCTGTAGAAACAGGAAAACTCGCCGATTTGGTGCTCTGGAAACCAGGATTTTTTGGAATACGACCTCAACTCGTTGTGAAAGGCGGTTCGATCGTCTGGGCCCAAATGGGTGATGCCAACGCCTCAATCCCCACACCAGGCCCCGTCCATGGAAGACCAATGTTTGCGGCCTTCGGCAAAGCCCTTGCACCCAGTTGCCTCACCTTCATGAGCGATGCAGCCATGAACGACAACATCCAAAACAAGCTCGGGCTGGAACGCACCTGCATTGCCGTAGAAAACACCCGCAGCGTTGGCAAAAGTGCTCTCAAACTCAACTCAGCACTTCCAAAGATGAGCGTCGATCCACAGACCTATGAGGTGTTTGCCGATGGCGAGCTTCTCACCTGTGAACCAGCGGAGGTGTTGCCACTCGCCCAGCGTTATCTACTGCTTTGACCACGAACGCCCCCACCTTGCTGGTGGTGCAGCACATCGATCGTGAAGGCCCTGATCTCGTTGCAGAAATCGCGCTGGAGCAAGGGATGGTCATTCACACGATTCGCCCTGACCAAGGGGAGCCTCTCCCCGACCCCATCAGCACGAAAAATACAATCGCCGTCCTTCTCGGAGGGCCGATGAGTGTCGGCGACCGACATCAAGATGGGATGGCTTGGATGCAACAGGAGTTGGACTGGCTCACTCGTTGGCATCAACACAACAATCCCGTGCTGGGAATCTGCCTTGGCGCTCAACTTTTGGCGGTCGCTGCTGGTGGCACGGTGCAACCATTGCAGGTGGGACTACCACCTCAACCCTTGAAAGAGGTTGGCTACGGATCCATTCATTGGCTCACGAAGCCAAGCAGCGAACCACTCCTAAAGGGATTACAACCCAGCGAAATGGTGCTGCATTGGCATGGTGATCGCATCCAGCTTCCTCAAACAGCAACCTTGCTGGGCTCATCGCTTCATTGCCCAGAACAAGTGTTCCGTATTGACAAGAATGCAGTTGGCTTGCAATGCCATATGGAGTTAACGAGAAAAAACCTTGAGCGATGGATTCAAGAAGACTTTGACTACGTTGTCAGTGCGATAGGGAAGAATGGCCCGGAGCAATTACGACAAGACAGTGATCGCTTCGGCGCCTCCATACAAAAACAGGGAGGTCGACTCATCAGGAATATTCTCCAAGAGCTCTCGCTAACTACAAGAAAGAATTAATCCGTCACAAGACAATCAGATTCAAGCCACTTGAGCAATAGTTTCAACGCTAGATCTATGAAGAGGAAACACCACATTGGAGGTAACCTCGCGCAACTTTGGTATTTTTGAGCTGTCGTATACGCGGAATTCCCGCTCAACACAAACTCCTGACTTACGCACGGCCTGATTAAGAACCACGGATCCGTCAGGATCCGATAAAGAGCGATGAAATGTTCCTCTTGGGATGTTGAGAATGTCTCCCCCGCTTTCCAAACGAACGATGTGAAAAGGTTGCGCCCAAGCCAAATTCACCAAGTAGAAGGTTCGTCCACCACTTGCAGCGAGCAGATTGTCGTCTTGGTGAGGATGGAGATAAAATTGCCAAGCTCCACTCTCTTCAGCATCCGGCGGACTCACTGCTGGCCCACGATGTATCACTAGGTCGCGAGCATTCGAGTCAGCAATAGTGACATCAAAAAAGCGAACAGATGGAGTATCGCGAAATCGCGTGTAAGGAATAAGCTCAAACATCTCAACAAAAATTAGTAGTTAGCTTTAACGCCTATACCTCGTTTAATCCGTAGCGGTTGCCACTCATCCACCCAAATAAGCCATCTCGGCATGATGGTTTACTGGCTGCTCTAATCCACGCTGTTC
>QCUZ01000067.1:0-9203 GCA_003210555.1 Synechococcus sp. AG-683-A03
CTTCCGCGACTGGGGCTACGAACTCGCCACCACTGAATTCCGCGACGTTTGCATCACGGAGCGAGAAAGTTGGATTCTCGACAATCTCGACCGTGATCACTCCCTCAGCGCCCAGGACAACGCGCGCATGATTGAGCCTGGCTACGACAGCCTGACGCCCGAGAAAAAGGAGGCGCTCGATTCAGAGGTGCGGGAGGTGCTCGCAGCCATTGGTGAAAGTCACGGCTACGGCAAATGGAAAAGCATGGTGCTGGTGGATGACCGCATCGCCGACAGCATCTTCCAGCAGATCCAGACCCGGCCTCAGGAGTATTCGATCCTGGCCACCCTCAACCTCAATGGCGACTACATCTCCGATGCCGCGGCCGCGATGGTGGGAGGTCTTGGCATGGCTCCTGGGGCCAATATCGGCGAAACAGCCGCCATCTTTGAGGCCACCCATGGCACTGCCCCCAAGCACGCAGGATTGGATCGAATCAACCCCGGGTCCGTAATCCTGAGCGGGGTGATGATGCTGGAATTCCTCGGCTGGCAAAAGGCGGCCGACCTGATCACCAAGGGGCTGAGCGCCGCGATCAAAGACAAGCAGGTCACCTACGACCTCGCCAGACTCATGGAGCCCAAAGAGGATCCCGTGAGCTGTAGCGGCTTTGCAGACGCCATTATCGAGCGCTTCTGATCACCAACAGGCCGATTCAGGTCAGAATTGAGTGATGGCATTAGCCGATCCAAGCTCCCCGTCACCGCCTGCCCCCCTCCCTGGACTGCCGGAGGGTGTGACCGACCCCTGCGTTCACTGCGGATTTTGTTTGCCCACCTGCGCCAGTTACAGGGTGCTCGGCACAGAGATGGATTCACCGCGCGGGCGCATCCACACCCTCAAAGCGATCGAGGCTGGAGAGCTGGAGATGGATGCCACGGTGGCCAGCCATTTCGATAGCTGCTTGGGCTGCTTCGCTTGCGTGACCGCCTGTCCATCCGGCGTGCGTTATGACCAGCTGATTGAAGCGACCCGCCCAAAGCTCAACCAACCTGAGTTCCGCAGCAGCTGGCAAACCAGTTTCCGGCAGCTGTTGCTCCTGGTGTTGCCCTACCCCAACCGGCTGCGTGCTCTTCTGCAGCCCTTGCGCGCCTATGCAGGAACGGGACTACAGCGTTTTACGAGGAAAACAGGGCTCCTCAAGCTGCTGGGCCCACAACTGGAGGCGATGGAAGCGCTCTTGCCTCCCTTGCCACCTGAGGGATTTACCGATCGCTTACCCATGGTGAATCCTTCTCAAGGCGAGCAACGCGGCAGGGTGGGCTTAGTTCTTGGTTGCGTCCAACGTTGCTTTGATCCAGGGGTAAACGAGGCCACCGTGGCCGTCTTACAAGCCAATGGCTTCGAAGTGGTGATCCCACCCGATCAGGGCTGCTGCGGGGCGGCGAGCCATCACCAAGGCCAACTCCAACAAACCCAGGAGCTGGCAAGCGCATTGGTGCAGAGCTTTCGCAATGAAGCCCTGGATGCCGTGCTGGTGGCCGCCTCCGGGTGCGGGCACACCATGAAGGCTTATGGGGAGCTTCTTAATGGCGCAGCCAACTTCAGTGCGCCGGTGTTGGACGTGCATGAATTTCTGACGCGTCGGGGGCTTTCCGAGTCGTTTCAACAAGCGCTCACACCGCTGCCCTGCACGGTGGCTTATCACGACGCCTGCCACATGATCCATGGCCAGGGGATTGCAGCCCAGCCCAGGGAGTTGCTGCGTGCCATTCCCGAACTCCAGCTCAAAGAAGCCACGGAAGCCGGCGTTTGTTGCGGGAGTGCCGGCATCTACAACCTGGTGCAACCGGACGAGGCCGCAGAACTCGGCCAACTCAAGGCCGACGACCTCAGCAGCACCGGAGCTGAGATTGTAGCCAGCGCCAACATCGGTTGCAGCCTGCAACTGAGGCGTCACCTCGGCCAAGACGGTCCCAAGGTGGAGCACCCCATGGAGCTGCTCGCCCGCTCCGCTGGTGTGGGGCCATTCCGCCCAACGCCGAATAAGGCCTAGAGCCCCTCGAGCCAACGCCATGCCTCGGTGAGGGTGCCTGGCTCTCCGAGATTTCCTGGAAAGGTGATGACTGGAAGTGGATCTGGATCGCTGGGACCAGCGAGGGGGCGCACCAGCGACAACCCTGGCAAAAGCTGGCCCTCCAACTGAACAGCTTCGAGGCCAAGCCCCTCCACGAGAAGGGTGCCGGTGGTGATGCCCCCTTTGCTGATCAGGTAGCCAAGTCGCGGAGCAACTCCTGCCAGCAAACGAGCCATCAGGGATGCCAGTTCCATCCCAAAGCGCAGCCGTCGCGCAGCCGCCGCTGCACCAGCTCCGAACTCCAGTTCACCCCGACTGGAAAACAGCACCGGCGTCAGCCCCGCCTCCAGGGCTCGCTCCAACTGACTGCGCCATTCAGCCTCCAGATCCGGCAGGAGGAAATCCGGAGATCCCCCCTCCAGCACCCTGGCGATACGGGCCACCGGCAGCTCAATCCCGCGGCAACGCTCGCTTGCCAGCAAAGATTTCAACTGTTGATCCGCCAAGGTCACGTGGGAGCCCACCACCACCAACCCAGGCAGCGGCTGACCGTGCAGATCACGGCGACGCAAACCCACCAGGCCGCGGGCATCAAGGGGCTGAGCTCCCAAGGGCAATGGTCCTGAATCCACAAGGCCATTAAGAAGGCTTGCGGCGGAACGGAACAAGAAACGCTTGCGCCCCTGCAGCCCGCGGATTGCGACGCCAAGCTCCCGCAGCTGCTCAGAACAGGTCGCATCCACAACAACAGATTGGTTGTGCTCGAGCGCCTCAAGACAAGCCAAGAGATCTGCCGAGCGCTCTGCTTCCAGCAGCGCCAACGGAATTCGCACGACTGCATCTGCAGCGATCTGGCCAGCGCTCTTCTCCTCGAGCCACTCCGCCAGATCACTGGTGCCGTAACCAAACAGGCGATCTTGGGCAAACGCTGTGGTGTGCACCGGCTCTCCATGCAGAAGATGCACCCCATTCACCGTGGTACGCCCCCCTTCTAAGAATGCAGGCACGTGCAAGGTGGCATCCACCGCAGCGAAGTGCTTCTGCCAGGCCTTTGCCAACTCCTGAGGTTCGAGCACGCCGTGACCGCGCAGGGTGGAATCACCGCGGCTCACCAGCAGCAAGTCATCGTCTTGAAGGCCTTCAGCGGCCATCGCCCCCACCAGAGCATCCATAATTTCGCGGTTGCGGGATGCCGCGGCCTCAGGGGTGAGCGCCCGCGTGTTTGCCAACACAAACATCAAGGGCGAGGGATGCCTCAAACCTTGACGCAAGGCAGCTTCATCCCAACGCAACAACAGCGGGCAGCTGTGCACCGTCTGAGAACCGGTGGGATCGTCGTCGATTACGACAATCTTCATGGCACGATCGGTTGATGTATTGATCTGGCCTGTTCGCTCACGTGCCTGAACAAGGGTTGTCCTCCACAGCGGTACTAGCACCCAATTCTGTTGAGGAGCTTGGCCAACTCATTGCCGACCTGCATGCCGAAGGACGGCCCTGGGTGCCCTCCGGCATGGGAAGCCGACTGCATTGGGGCCCTCCTCTCGCTGCTGATTCAGGGCCGGTGCTGAGCATGCGCCACCTGTCTGGGGTCGTGGATCATGCGGTGGATGACCTCACGAT
Source organism: Synechococcus sp. AG-683-A03 (assembly GCA_003210555.1). Taxonomy (GTDB): domain Bacteria; phylum Cyanobacteriota; class Cyanobacteriia; order PCC-6307; family Cyanobiaceae; genus Synechococcus_C. The sequence continues at coordinate 3,681 of QCUZ01000067.1, forward strand.
CACCGTGGAGGCGGGCATGCCCCTGGCCGACCTGCAGACGGCCCTGGCAGACCATCAGCAATGGCTTCCGCTCAACTGGCCCTGGGGCAGCAGCATGGCCACACCTTCATCGACAGGCACGATCGGTGGGCTCGTAGCCAGAGGGCTATCCGGAGGTTTACGCCAACGGCACATGGGCGTGCGCGACCAGATCATTGGCATCAGCTTGATCCGCAGCGATGGGGTGAGCGCCCGTGCCGGCGGCCGGGTGGTGAAAAACGTGGCGGGCTACGACCTGATGCGCCTGCTCTGCGGCAGTTGGGGCAGCCTCGCCTTGATCACAGGGCTCACGTTGCGCGTGCAACCGATTCGTGAACCGCGCGCTCAGCTGGTCCTGGAGGGTGAGATCAGCCAGCTCGAAGCGTTCCGAGCCGAGGTGGTGGGCAGCAGCTTCACCCCCGAGTGGATCGATTGGCAGCTCCGCCCGGACCAGGGCACAAAGATCCTGCTGGGCGTGGCCAGCATCAGTGATGCTGCGGTCGTCGACCAGCTCAACCGACTCGAGAGGCTCGCTGCCCAGCAGGGGCTGAGCAGCGAACGCATGCCATGGGACAACCTCATCCCGGAAGGGTTTGCCAGCGAAGGATCTGCCTCAGGCGAAGAGCCGCTCTGGCTTCTGCGCCTTTGTCTGCCCCCGGCCCAACTCCAGCCGTTGTTTAGCTCGCGCGAAGGCACTGCTCTAAAAAGCTGGCATTGGCAGCTCGCCGCTGGTGCCGGCAGCGGTGAGGCCTGGCAGCCCGGCGGTTCTCCCGCACCGGAATATCAAATCGAAGCACTAAGGCGACGGGTGATCGCGTTAGGAGGGCAGCTCAGCGTGCTGATCCAACCTGGAACCCAGCCAGGAGCCCTACCGGCCTGGCTGGATGCCCCATCCCGCCCTCTCATTGAAGCCGTGAAGCGTCAATTTGACCCGAAACAACAGCTCTCAAGAGGACGGCTGCCCGGAGTGGCCGCTCCGCTCAACTCACTGCATAGCGGCAGCTGAGCTGAAGGCTTTCGCCAGGAGCGAGCTCGAGCTTGCCGTCGCCCGTAATCAGGGACTGGCGCGGCCCTGTCCAGGGCTCGAGGCAGACCATCGGGCGAGGAGGCTCGGTCCAAACCACCGTGAGATCCATGGGCGCTTGATGCTGCAGCTGCAAGCGCGTGCCCGCAGCCTCATCCACCAGGGTGACCGGTCCGGCCGGGCGGGTGAGAAAGTCCACCCCCTCTGGCAAACGGCTGAGTTGGCCTGCGGTTTCAGCCTCTGCCATCACCAAGTGATTGAGGCACTGGGGTGCCAAACCTTCGAGGCTCGTGCGACTGAGATCGGTCACGTTGAAATAGGGATGGAGACCAAAACTGAACGGCATCGGCTCGCCGTCTTCATTGGCATTCGCAATTGTGGTGGAGATTTCCAGCGCACCGCTCACAGGACGCACCGCCATCTCCACCCGGAATTGGAAGGGATAGTGGGCAAGAGTCTCGTCCGAGTCGGTCAAGGTCAAACGCACGCCACTTTGGTCGTCGAGTAGCTCCAGCTGCCAGGGCAAGCCGCGCGCAAAACCATGCTGCTTAAGGGAGGCATCACCGCTCTTCAAGGGGAGCCGGTCACCGGGAAGGTTGCCGCAGATGGGGAACAACACCGGAATCCCACCACGGATGCTTTGCGTTGGATCGGCATAACGCGACTGATCGAAATAAAGGATCTCCCGCCCATTGCAGAGCCATTCCGTGATGATGCCCCCGCGTTCAGGCACCACCCGCAAGCGATCACCAGTTTGGGGATGGACGTATTCCCAATGGGCATACGGCGTCGATAGTTGACGGAGGGTCATGGCCATGAAACCCGGAGCTTCTTCAGTGTGACTACGGGCGTGTCATCCGCGCAGCCATCGAGCTCAATTCAGTTGGAGTGTTTTGGTTGGTTGGTTGTCCAAGGAACCAAGCCAATCGAGCAAGGCGCTGTTCACCTGATCAGGAACCTCGTCATGGGGGCAATGACCGGCTTCTAACACCACTTCATGGGTGTTTTCCGGGGCGTGGCGTTGAAAGCTGGCACGACGTCCAGGGGCATTGATCCAGGGATCGCGGATCCCCCAAAGCAGGAACAGGGGGGATTGCAACTGGTCAAACAATTCATCCAGGGGTTGACCGCTGGGAATATCGAACACGGTGCGAAACACGCCAAAGGCCCCTGGATCAAGGGACGGCAGGCGAATCGATTCCACAAGGGCGTCGTCCACGTTGGTGCGATCGACGTACACCTGATTGAGGGTGCGCCGAATCGTGGACCGCCTGCGCAAATTCTCAAACAAAATCCGTTGCAGCACAGGGCTTTTGAGCAGGGCTGAAGCGATCGTGCGTCGGGCGATCGTGCCCCAGCCACTCGGCGTCGCGCGCTGTTCATCACTGAAGGGCCCGGCCGCATTCAGGAGCACCACGCCCGCTGATTGGTCCTTTAAAGCGGCACCAGCTGCCAGGGCAGCAAATCCGCCGAGCGAATTTCCAGCGATCACGGTGGGGCGACCGATCCGTTCCTGGACGTAGGCCACCAATTGATCGCGCCACAGCGCACCGCCGTAGCTTAGCCCTGCTGGTTTGGCGCTGCGGCCGAAGCCAAGGAGATCCAGAGCATGCACCTCGTACTGGCTTGCCAGCACTGGAATGTTGTGGCGCCAATGGTCGGTCGACGCGCCAAAGCCGTGCACCAAGAGCAGCGCCGGTCGCGTTTTGGCCTGCGCCGCGGCCTCAGGTTGATCAGGCATCTGGCAAAGACCATGCACCGCATGGGTCTCAAACTGCCACCAGGGCTCTCCCACCACTCTCTTTCCAACGGTCGGCGATGCTAGGCATCCTGTTCATTCCTCCGCAGCGCCGGGCACTTGCCAACGATGGACACATACGAGATGGGGCCCCTGCTACAAAGCAGTACCCTCAGCGGTGGCCTGTTCTGGGCTCTTGCCCTGTACCTGCCGCTCAGTGGCCCCCTTCAACGGCTGGAGGCCAGCTTGGAAGACGGACCCCTGAGCGGTGCCTGGCGTCAGGCCGCTTTGGTGATCAGCAGTCTTCTGCTCGCCCTTGCCGTAGGTGTGATCACCCAACTCATTCTGGCCTGGGCGCTCGGACCAGGCTGGGCCTCCAGCCTGGCCTTAATCACGATTGGCTGGAGTTTGTTTCTGGTGGTCGCCCGGGGGCAAGGCGACTAAATCAAGCCAACGGGATCAGCCGCCACCTCATCATCGACCTTGTCGTCGTCATCGGGCTTGTCGCCACCAATCACCAACCTGAGCAACACCGGTGCCAGGAAGGTGGTGCCGATCACCATCAACAGAATCGCCGCCTCGAGAGAGGGAGACAGAAGCTTGGCGCTGGTACCAAGGCCTAGGAAAATCAAACCCACTTCTCCGCGGGGCATCATTCCAAGCCCAACTACGAGACGACGGGTGGGTTGCTTGCTGACAAAGGCCCAACCAGCGGCAATCTTGCCGATCACGGCAACCAAAAACAGGAAGGCAGCAATGATTAAGGCGGCACGGCTGGCGGGATCGGAAGGATTGATCACCGATAGATCCATGCCGGCACCCACCAGCACGAAGAAGATCGTGGCGAACAGGGTCACGATCGGCAGCACCGCCTGCTGAATGGCGTGATTGTGCTTGGAGCTGCTGAGGATCAGACCAGCCGCAAAGGCGCCAAGGGCGGCCTCCAGACCAATCGCAGTAGCGGTGAAGCAGCTGAGGGCCAGGATGACGAAAGAGGCCACCAGCACCTCCCCTGGCGCCTTGAGTTTGTCGATCAGCCAGTCGAAAGCGGGAGCAGCCGTGCGGCTTAAACCAATTGCCGCGACAACAAACACAGCGGCAGCAGCCACGAGCTTGAGGATCGGACCAATTTCCAGGCTTCCACCGGAGGCCAAGGCAATCACCACGGCCAAGATCACGATGCCGAGGATGTCATCGAGAACGGCCGCACCGATCACGATCTGCCCCTCGCGGGTTTTCAAATATCCAAGTTCTCCGAACACACTGGCGGTAATGCCAATGCTGGTGGCGGTCATCGAGGCGCCCGCAAAGATTGCTGGGATCGCGCCCACATGGAAGATGGCCATCAGCCCCCAGGTGCCCAGGGCAAAGGGCAACACCACACCGGCTACAGCCACGGTGAAGGCCTGCGTGCCCACGGCGATCAGCTCATCGAGCTCACTCTCCAAACCGGTAAGGAATAGCAAAGCAAACAGACCAAGCTGCGCCACAGCCTCCAAGGCTGGGAAGCTCTCGTTGTAGAGCTCCGTGACCGATTCGGGCGGCACATTGCCCAGAGAGCTCAGCAGGGTGATTAAGCCATTGCTCAGCTCCACTTGGGTTTCTGGTGGTACCAATAGATGCAGACCAGAGGCGCCGATCAACACACCTGCGAGCAGTTCTCCCAAAATTGTCGGGAGCTGAAGGCGCACCAAAACCTCGGCCAGCGCTCGCGCCGCCACGAAGATCAGCATGAATCGACCAACCCCAATCAAGGTGCCCGCCATCTCGAGATCGTGGGCTGACAGTTCAGCCAGAAGCGGCGTGAGAAGGGGCGGCATCGCAGCAGCGAGCATCGGAATCGGCATGTTTTCTCAGCGGGACCTTAAGGGCAAACGGGATCTCTGACCGTGCATTGCGATGGCCTGCTAGCCGATGGCAACAAAACAGCCTCCTCGGTCACAGTTCGGCGACCGTTTCAAGCTTTCTTGGTTCATGTCCACCACACTTAACCCAACACAAAAAGCATTCGCCATATTTCTCTCTCCATGAGCAGCTCCGAACCCCTCGATCTTCGCCTTCCAACTCCTGGTTGCTACGCCGACCCAGAACGGGCGGGATTGGATGCTGATGCCGTGTTTGACGGCATGACAGAACATCTGTTTTTCACGCTGGGCAAGCTCGCACCATCTGCCAGCCGCCATGACCTCTACATGGCCCTCAGCTACGCCGTACGCGATCGGCTGATGACTCGCTACCTGGCCAGCTTGGAAGCGATTCGGGCTCGACCGCAAAAAACCGTGGCCTATCTGTCTGCGGAGTTTCTGATTGGCCCGCAGCTGGCCAACAACCTCCTGAATTTGGGAATCCAGAACGAGGCAGAAGAAGCCGTGAAGCGCTTCGGGATTGAATCCCTGCAGCAAATCATCGAAGTGGAAGAAGAGCCTGGCCTGGGCAATGGCGGCTTGGGGCGCTTAGCCGCTTGCTACATGGAATCGCTCGCCAGTTTGCAAATTCCTGCCACCGGCTATGGCATCCGCTACGAATTCGGAATTTTTGACCAGCTGATCCGCGATGGCTGGCAGGTGGAGGTCACCGACAAGTGGCTGAAGGGCGGCTGGCCCTGGGAACTGCCCCAACCCGACCAGGCCTGCTTTGTGGGCTTTGGTGGCCGCACGGAGAGCTACCTCGACGACAAGGGCAACTACCGCTCTCGCTGGATCCCATCGGATCACGCCATCGGCGTTCCCCACGATGTACCCGT
>QCUZ01000068.1:0-9100 GCA_003210555.1 Synechococcus sp. AG-683-A03
AGCTTGATTTCTCTATAGCAGTAGATTAATATTATTTGCTTGCGTTATTTTTTATACAGTTTTAAGCTTTGTTTGTGTCTTGCGCGATTGCCTTTAAGAGTGAAGGCATCATGCCGCTTTTACCGCCTTGCTAACGGAGCTTGTGTGGCAAATTTTGAGCTCTAGTCTTTTCATTTCAGCTGCGGAGCTTGCGAGGGTCCGTGTGGGTTCTCGTCTCGAACATCGCGTCTAGCCAGACCTTCCTTAGTGTTGGGGTGTGCAACGCAGTGGGTTGATGGAGACGGTGCTCGATAGCAACTCATTTTTTTCACCGTCTTTGGATCGGGACGCCATCCATCGCCGAATTTTGGAGCTGGAGAAAGGCAAGGTTGGCCTCTACAGCGTGGGGCTCTATCCCGCCTCCCTTGCCTACAACTGCGCCATGCAGAAAAATAGTGAGGGACATCTTTTGTTGGCTCCTCGCCCAGGGAGGGACTTGCTTGGTGCATTTCCTGACGATGTGATTCAGGGCATGGACGAAGTCCATGTTGCGACGATTGAGGCGATGGCCACCCACGAGCTTGCAGGCAAGCGGGTCACTAACTCTTTGGCCGACCTTCTCATGCGCTGTGAGCTGGTGATTCTTAGTGCAAACAGCAATCACGTTGAAGACGATCTTCGAGAGGCTTGCAGGCTTCGTTCGGAGCTCAATAGGGAGCAGGTGGTCATTGCTTGTCTCGCTGGCTCTTTCGGTCATGACCAAATTGCCAATGAGTCCTATGTGCTCTGTGAGAAAGAGCCCAATTTGGCTTTTTTCTCAGGTTTCCACCGTCATGGCGCCCTACGAAATCCTCTCGATAGTTTTACGGCCAATTTCTGTCATCCCAATGCTTTAACGGCTTTGTTGGGGGCGCGTTTGCTGGATCGTCTTTCACCCAATATTCAGGTTTCACCGGGTGTCCACAACGTGGAGGGCCAATACATCAAGGCGGCTAAAAACATGGCGTCTGTGTTTGCAGGCTTTGGGTATTCCTTTCACAAACAAAATCCAGGTGTCCTGCCTACCTTGCTGACGCTTCTCTTGGATCAATGCTTGGATCAAGCCGCCACGGTCTCGATGGCGCGCCGCGATCGTCAACGGCTTTACAACCGACAGCCGTTTTCCCTTACTGAACTGGGGTATGGGGTGCCGAGAATTGAAGCGGCCCTTGTCCGAGAAGGGGATATGGAGAAGGTTCGGGACCATACCTTTGCCCAGCTCACCGCGATGGTTGCTGATGTTCGAGGCAGCATGATGATGCCCGTATCAGGAAAGCCAACGCGGAATTTTCAGGTTGGTCAGGTGCTTTCAGACCACATGCGTCTTGAGCAACGCTGTCCGGAAAGTATGGAAGAACTGGAGGGGTGGTGTGAAGCTGCCGGTTTACGCAAGGGAGGCTTAGAGGGATTAAAGGCTTTGCGTTATTGGCCTCAAATTGCGCGTAAATATTCCATTCCTGTTCACGATGCATCCATGATCAATTTGCTTTACATGGCGATCTATGGGCGACAAGCGACGAAAGATGTTGCCTTTTCAGTCATGACTGATAGCCGGCAATTGTCTACCTATTGCCAGGAATCTGTTCGGCCCACCCATAGCCGTCGCTATGCGGAAGCTCTTCAGAACCTGGATCTGCCTGAGGCCATGGATCTTATTGTAAATGCAGTGATTGCAGATAATGCACGACGCTTGATTCGAGGTGATTCAGGTCTTGAAGATATGGAAGCAGATGATGATCCTCCTGCTTACCTTCGCGCTATGAACGTAATTGAAAATGCTCTTTAATTAATCATAATTACTTTGTCAGCGATAGATTTGTAGGGTTCGGGATCACAACTCAGAACAACAATCTGAAGACCCTTTGAAACAGCTAATTTTAACATTTCCAAAACTCCTTTAAGGCGTTGAGCATCAGTATTGGTGAAGGCGTCATCGAAGAGCAGCGGAAGACAGCCCCCATGCCGTTCTTTGAGGGTCTCGGCGATGGCGATGCGTAGGGCTGCATTTAATTGTTCTTTCATCCCGCCGCTGAGTTGGTTGAAGGCAAAGAGTGTCCCCTCGCGCTGTAGGCCTAGTTCTTGCAAGCCATCTTTTGGGTCATAACTCAGGGAACAGCCATCATTTGGGTTTGCTAGTAAGGGTTGCAAGACCAGATTGATATTGCGTTTCAAAGGATTGGAATAGCGCTGAGAGAGATCGCTGCGAGCTTGTTCAAAGCGTTGAAGGAGATGGCTACGGGCGCGGATCAGGAGAGCTTCTTCTTTTTCAGCTTGTGTTGCTAAGTCGAGCTTTGCTGAAGCTTCGGCCACTGCTGAGTGGAGATCTGCTTGGCCAAGAGAGTCGCATCGTTCTAAGAGTGCACCACGCTGGATTCCAAGCTCATGACGTTGCTCTGTGAGCTGATGCTCTAGGCGATCAAGCGCCTCTAATTCTGCTTTTGGATCGACGTGTTGTGGCGTTGGGTTTGGTTGTTGAAGGTCTTGAATATGGACTTCCAGCCGTCGCTGCTGAGATGTCAATGTATCGATTAGTTGTGAGAGTTGTTCTTGGGATCCCACCTCTTGCTCAAGCAATTGATGTTGGTTGATGCGTTGCTTTTGCTCTGCTTTGAGGCGCTCTTGTTGCAGATTCTTTTGTTGCCATTGTTTCTGTTGAGCAGCATGATGAATCTCCAGCAGGCGAATATTTTTTTGATGAGTTTCGCTTTCGTCTTTTAACTTTCGGTACTGAGTTCGACATTGATCCAGTTCTTTTTCATGATCTGAATCTGGTTTCAGCTCTTTTGTGGTTAGGCCTTGATTGAGTACGTCTAACTGGAGGCGTAACTCTTCGAGGTTGGGTACTTGTTGTCCTGTAGGAGGGACGAGCTGGCTGAGTTGGGCTTTGATCAGCGCTTGTTGTTGGAGAAGAAGGTTGCGTTGTTCACTGCGTTGTTGAGCTTCTTCTAGGGAGTTTGCTTTCCACAGTTTCAATCCAGCTTTCAATGTGTTTTGCAGAGATTGTTCTGTCTTCTTGAGTGAGGAGAGTCCTGTGCCTTCACCAGGGCTGATCTGAAGTCGGACATGTTCTCCAATGTCAATGTGGAAGACACCCGCTTGCTCACACGATTCACCTTCCTTGAGCTGTGATCCATCAATGGCAATGGTTTGATCTGCAGATTCCACCAACACCGTGGAGGCCATGCTTTCGATGCGGATGGCTATGGCGCGAAGTTCTTCTTGAGTCTTGTTCAGCTGCTGCAGGTCTTTTGCCGTACCGCCTTCGATGCTGTTGAACGCAGCGGTGAGTTGTTGATGTTGTGCGGTTAAGCGTTGGCGTTCATCATGTTGGCGGCTCAGCCCTTTAAGGCGCTGTTGAAGTTCATCGCGGTCCTTTCGCTGTCTAAGCAAAAGTCCTTGCTCTTCCAGGGCCTGACGTCGTTGTTCGAGATCAGCGCTCCGTTGCTGTGCCTCTTTGATTTGGTTGCTTTCCGCGTTGCAGGTTGTCTCCAATGTTTGGAGCTCACGCTCCAGGCCGGCCAGGTTGTGTCGACAGGCCGTGCTGTCTGCCGACAGCTTGCGAAGAGTGGCGCAGTTTCTTTCGAGTTGTTGTTGCTGCAGGGTGAGTGGCTTCAATTGTTGAAACGCTTCCTGCAGTTGAAGCAACCGTTGGCGCTGCTGCCGTAGCTCAGGTAATCGCTCGAGTTCCAAGTTGTGCAGTTTGTTTTCAACACGGTCGAGCTCCTCACAGGACAGCTCAAAGTCTTGGAGTTGCTCAAGCATTTCAGTGTGACGCTCCTTGGCCGCTTGAAGAGCCTCTTGTCGCTTCCAAAGTTCGCTTTGTTGACGGACGCCTCGGCTACTCAAGCTTTCAGAAACCAGGCGTTCGAGTTGGCTGTGAACCCGTTGATCCAATGGCGACTGAAGTGATTGTTCAGCTTGTTGTTCCAGGCATTCGATCAAGTTGTTGAGGTCGTAGTGGTCATCACTGAGGCTCAGCAAGTCGCGACCCGATTCACCCTGCTTCACCCAAAGATGCGCCCAGCGGCTGGGCAGTGTTTTGTTGACTTGCCTGCTGTTGAGGATCTCGTCAACACCGAGCAGTTGGGCTAATTGATCCTCAGCTGCTGATCCAATGAGGGCTACCTGACCTTTGGCTTCCAATTGGGTGGTGCCACTAGGACCGCTAAAGCGTTTGAGAAGGGTCCAGTGTTGTTCGCTGGTTTCAAATTCCACCTTGATCTGGGGATGGCCAGCATGCAGCTGGGATCGCAGATCCTGCGCTGCCGTCCCGCTGGAGGCAGCACGCACAAACAAGGTTCGATGCAGAGCCTCGACCAAGGAACTTTTGCCGCTTTCATTGGCTCCGCCAATGACCGTTACCCCTGGAGCAAAGTCCAGAACCAAGTCTCGATGGCGGCGAACGCTGGCAAATTCACTGCGAATCAGCCGCATGAAGCCTCCTGAGCCTCTGCTTCCTCCAGCACAATCCTTTGCAGTTCAAGCATCGCTTGTTCGAGCATGGCCCGATCTAAGTCCTCGTGATCAGCGCTGGAGGTGCTGTTGGCTTCCAGCTCAGATGCAAGATCTTGCGTGATGCCCTGGATTAGTGGCGCATCGTCGCGTTGCATAAATGTTTGAAATTCTCCTGGTTCGGGCCTGCGATGGGGCATCCCACGGATTCTGAGGTGAAGTAGTTGTTGCTCTAGATCTTGCAAGTGCTGTTGCAACTGTTTGTGCTCTTGAAAAGACAGTTGGCCGCTTAGCTCAATCCTCAACAAATCTTTCCCAACCTTGCGCCCCACGCAGGATTCGATCGTTGCTTTGAGGCGTTGAAGATCAGCGCCACTGCTCACCTTGGCCTCGATCCTGTGCCAGGAAATTGCACCGATTGGAATTGGTATGACCTCGGGGGGCTGTTGCCGTTTGAGGTCAACCAGAAGGGCTTGCGAGCGTTGGTCTTGATCACTTGTGGGAAAACGATCAGGTTCAGGGGTCCCGCAATACCAAGCCCGCGCGTTGAGTTGAGTGAGGGCATGCCAATCACCCAGAGCGATGTAGTCGACCTCTTGTTCAGGCCATCGATTGTGATGTAGTTGGTTGATCTGTTCTTCCGCACCAAAGCCCTGCACGGAGCCGTGGGCGAGGACGACCCTGGGCTGATCCTGGGGCAAGGCACTCCAGTTCAATGATTCCAGCCAATCTGCGGGGCTGCGACTGTCTCTTTGGCGCAGCAACGGGCACGGGAGCAACACGATTCCTGCAATGACCTGAGGCTTTGTTTGAAGGAAGAGCTTCAAATTGGGGCAACGTTCCCCCATCTGACGTTGCACATCTCGGCGTTGCCAAATGCCACCGGCACCTCCATGGTCATGGTTGCCAGGAATCACAAGTACAGGGCAAGGAATCGAAGCGATGGCTTCCATCACCTCCATCACAAGGGCAGGTGCCACCGTGCTCGAGTCGAATAGATCGCCGGCCACCATGACGGCATCAAGGTTTTGTTCTCTTGCTATGGCTGCAATTCGTGAAACGGCGTTGACCCGCTCTTGCTGAACACGGGCTCGTTTTTGAGGCTCCTCAATCCAGCGATAAGGCTTGCCGATTTGCCAGTCAGCAGTGTGTAGAAAGCGTGGCACCGTTGCTGAGCGGGTGTTCTGACCCCATGCTGCCGCTTCCCGGCTCTTTTTCCGCACACTCAGCGCTGGCGCATCCGCAGATACACGGCATTGTTTCGTCCTGAGTCTCATGCGATTCGTCATGGCCGATGCCACTACCAGGCTTTACCCATCGCTCGACGCGATTGCAGGACTGTTTCACCCGCCCGAGCAAATCACCTCGATTGACACGCTGGGATCTGGAAACGTCAATGACACGTTTTTAGTGTCCTTGGCGGCGGATGCGGATTGTCGTGCCTTTGTGATGCAGCGGCTGAACACAAGCGTGTTCGAAAAGCCTGAGCTGGTCATGCGCAATTTGCTTGCTCTCGGCACCCATGTCCAACAACGTTTGGCTACTGATCCACCGGAATTAGCTGGACGACGTTGGGAGATTCCAAAGGTGCTCCCAACGCGCAATAGCGAAGGCCATTGGGTCGAGCACAACGGAGAGTTTTGGCGGTCGATCACCTACATCGGAGCGGCCACCACGAGTGATGTGATCCGAGATGGTGGGCATGCCCGAGAGGTGGGATATGGATTGGGCATGTTCCATCACCTCATCAGTGATTTACCGACGTGCGACCTTGCAGACACTCTTGAGGGCTTTCACATCGCCCCGAGCTACCTCAATCAATACGACACTGTTTGCCGAGACCAATCCCAGTTGCTTGCGAAACGCCTATCTCTCGATCCGCGGCTTAAACGTGCGCTTGATTTTGTGGAACGTCGCCGCGACGGCGTTGATGTGCTGGAAGCTGCCTGCGCTCGCGGCGAGCTGCAACGCCGTCCGATTCATGGAGACCCCAAAATCAACAACGTGATGCTCGACGAGATCAGTGGTCGTGCTGTGGGATTGATTGATCTCGATACGGTTAAGCCCGGTTTGGTTCACTACGACATCGGCGATTGCTTGCGTTCTTGCTGCAATCCGCTTGGAGAGGAGACGTTGCAAGTTGAGTTGGTGACGTTCGACCTCAAGCTCTGTCGGGCGATTCTTGAGGGCTATCTGACGATGGGGCGGTCCTTCCTTTCGGAGCAGGATTTTCGCTACCTACCAGACTGCATTCGTCTGATTCCGTTTGAGCTTGGGTTGCGCTTTTTAACCGACTATCTCGATGGCGATCGATACTTTCGTACAGAACGCCCTTCTCACAATTTGGATCGAGCCTTGGTGCAATTTGCGCTGACCCAATCGATCGAAGCCCAGGCTGATGACCTAAAGCTGATGATTCGCGAACTTTCAGGAGCGAGTTGATATGTCGCGCCATCCCGTGATGGTCCGGCAGGTTTGCCCGCTCCTTCCCCATGATCCTCAACATTCGCCTGATCTCCTGCTCAGTGCCGAGTTTGTGTGGAGCGAAGGAGGCCTCCTTGAACTCAGCTACAACCTTCGGTCCGCATCCAGCGATGGCGATTTTCCTGCTCTTGCGTTGCCATCTTTAGAGCAAGAGTCTGTTCCAAGGCATGGTGATCGCTGCGATGAGCTTTGGAAGCACACTTGCTTCGAGGCCTTTATTGGTTTGCCTGGCTCTCAGCAGTACTGGGAACTCAACGTATCGCCAGTAGGTCACTGGAACCTTTACAGCTTTAAGAGCTATCGGCAGGCTGGATCTGACTTGGTTGAGGCTTTGCCTCCATCGCTGACCATGCGACAAACGCGACGGGATTGCCGTTGCAATGTGGTCTTGGATTTACGACCTTGGTGGCCGATTGAGGGGATGCCTGAACTTGGTTTGACGATGGTTGTGGAGGAAATTGATGGTCGGCTGAGCTACTGGGCCCTCTCCCATCCAGGAGAGGTTGCAGACTTCCATGACCGTCGCAGTTTTCTGATCTGTTGATGGATCGTTGAGGCTTTTGATGATGACTTCAGTCCGCCGCCTACTGATTTCTCTTCCCCTGCTTGTGATGCCCCTGGCCTGGGGCTGTAGGCGCTCACCCGCACTCCAAGCCAACCAGAAGCAAGAACAAGCCGTCCTGGAACAGCTTGAACCAGCAAATCTCGCTGTTCCGGTGCTACCGACAAGGCCAGATCTTCCCCGATCTCCTTCTGGTGCCCATTACCCGCTGTTTCCGGTCAACCCTGATCAGTTGGCCTTGTTGTTGTCAGACATTGAGCTGGCCATTCGCAATCCCGATGTCTCTGCAGAGGTCATTCCCCCTCTTGCCCATCAGCAGCAGGTGATCTATAGGGTTTTGTCGCATCGACCTGCTCTCTCTGACCAGGTGCGATCCAAGCTCGAGGAGCGCTGGCGCTGGGTGTTTGATCAGCACATTGCAGCTCGTCGCTCATTTCTGGCCATGCACCGTGGTCCTGCCTCGTCCAGGCTTCCTGCCTGGCGCATTCAGACACCAGCGCCACCCGAGCAATTGCTCAAGGCTTATCGAAGTGCTTCAGCCACTACAGGGATCGATTGGGAAGTGCTGGCTGCTGTGAATTTGGTCGAAACGGGAATGGGTCGCATTGATGGCATTTCTGTTGCCAATGCCCAAGGTCCGATGCAATTTCTACCGACGACTTGGACGGAACCTGGGATTGGCCGTGGTGGTGACATTCGCGATCCTTGGGATGCCATCCATGCGGCCGCGCGTTATTTGGTTCGTCGTGGCGGCCTTCAGGACATCCGAAAAGGACTCTGGGGCTACAACAACAGCGATCACTACGGCAGGGCTGTTGTCCATTACGCCGATCTGCTGAAACGGGATCCTCTCGCCTATCGCGGTTTGTATCACTGGCAAATTCACTACGCCTCTTCGGCTGGTGATCTCTGGCTTCATGAGGGCTACAACCAGCCACAGCCCACCAATGTCTTGCAGTATTTACGTCAGAACCCGCACAGCCGTCCTGCAGGTTGAAGTTGAGTCACTGGCGTGATCGCCTTTGACCTCTACCATTCCGATCAGATGAAGGCTGAGCTCTTTGGCGAAGGAACTGACGCATCGGGCCGATGAGCTCAAGACCCTCGGTTGGTCTACGGACGAAGTGGCGAGGTACGCCGAGCTTTGGGACTATCGCCAGCGCTGGGGAGCAATGAACCTCGAACGGGAGGATCGTTTATTTCTGCGTAAGGCTGAAGCTGCACTCCCTGCGATTGTTTCAGGCAAGGCTGCAGCGAAAAAGGCGATTAACGAGAAGTCCTACTACCGCTGGCTCTGTTTTCACTTGCAGGCGATGGATGCGGCTGAAGCTGGGTATTCCTTACCTCAAGGATCCCGCGGCGCTTGGCCGATTTTGCTGGAGGAGGAAAGACGCTTGCTCGATTACTACCAGCCGGTTCTTGGCCTACCGGACACGATCAAAGCCAAAGCGTTTGATGCGGTCCGGGAGGAATTAGCAGCCCAGGCTGGGCCTCTCGCGGCTGCAGATGGTCAGACAAAGAATTACGACTTCATGTCGGCCTTAAAAGAACTCAAGGAGAAAGAGAACAGCAAGTGGCGTCATC
>QCUZ01000069.1:0-8942 GCA_003210555.1 Synechococcus sp. AG-683-A03
TGAGATCCCCATCGAGACCTCCCCCCAAGATCAAAGGGAAGGATTTGTCGTTGAGATAGCTGTTGGTGTGATTGGCGCTGATCCCGGCAAAGGCGTACCAACTTTGGTTGTCGTTTTCTGCAAAGGTCCATTGGAATTGACCCAACCCCTGATACTGACGAAAGCTCAGTCCATGGGACAAACCGCTCGCTTCAACAAAGTTGCGGCGACTTGCTCCAAAGGAGCCTGTGAAGTTGATGTTGTCGGATAGAGGGAGGGTGTAGCTGATCGATCCAATGCCAGCTCCAAATTCAGGATCACTGTCGGCATTCCCTTCTCCGTAAATCTGAAGAACATCCCCTTCCATCAGAACCTGCTGTTTCTGCAGAATCGCGAGGGCTCTCCATTCACCACTTCCGGCGTTGCCGTCATTGCGCACGCTTAGGTCGCCGCGCCAGGGGTGCGTTGGAGGTGTCACGGTGATGCGCAGCACCGCCTGGGTGGGATCGCTGGCGAGCTTCCCCAGATTTCCGGAGATGCTTCCTACAACTTGTCGTTGTTTGAGTTGGCGAAGGCGGGTTTGAAGCGTTGGCAGTTGTAAAGGCTGTTGAATCAGGTTGGCTAGAGCTTTGCGAACGCGCTGTTCGAGAGCCGGAGTTGTCGCTTCCACATGCAGTTCGACCAAGCGACCCGTCACCACGACCAGGCGACCAGGGGCAGGCTCCGCTTCTATAAACACTCGCGAGTTGACGTAACCGTCGCGTTGTAACTGCGCTGTCAGCGCTTCAGCGCAGCGCTGAAGGCTGAGGGAGGGACTGCTCTCTGTGCAATTGCTGAGGATGTCAGCTAGTTGATCGGAGTCATAGGGGGCTGATCCTTCGACGGGGGGTGACCAGGGATCTTTCGTTGCTCCTTGAGGTTGTCGCCGTATTGGTTGTTGCGGTTCTTGAAGGGGTTCTGGATTGAGGGGAACGTCGTCCACCGGACGGGTCGGGGGCCGTTCGGTGGGGATGGGTTCCGGAATGCGCACGGGACCAGGCTGCAGTGGCGGAGCAACCAATTGCGCCAAAAGCAGCAGCATGAAGGAACCGAACGATTAACGCTCGCGAAGAATAGTTATTTCGGAGAAGCATGCCTAGGGTAAAGCGCTCATTCTTTGAACTAACACTCAAATGACTGCTCTAGTCGCTTGATGAAAAGGGTGATGCTGCCACTGTTGTTGTTGGCGTCGCTTCAGGCTCCAGCGGTTCGTGCTGAGGTGAAGGCTGGCCTCGGTCTTGGCAGCCGGGTGAATGGCGTGGAGGGGGGAAGCTGCAAGGCTGGACTGTGCCGCATTAGTGGCGGTAGTGATGCTGGACGCAATCGCTTTCACCGGTTGAGTCGCTTCGACACCCGTGGTGCGATTCAGGGCGTGGAAATACAGAGCGATGGCATACGCAATTTGGTTTTGGGTGTGACGGCTGCCGAGGGTAGTTTTATTGATAAATCTGTTTCGCTTACGGCACCGGCCCATCTGTTTTTGTTGTCGCCCGGCGGCATTCAATTGATGCCTGGCGGCACCTTTCTGCAAGTTCCTCAGCTCACCTTGAGCACGGCCACACAATTGCATTTCCCAGGTGGGATTTTCGATGTTTTCAGTACGCCAAAGGTAGATCTCTCTCCCTTAAGTGGTGATCCATTTTTAGGACGGTTGGGCCTTCGCGGTGCTCTCACAGGAGAAGACCGGCCATGGATTCGCATGGATGGAATTCGTATCGATGTAGAGGAGTCCCTGCTGGTCGATGCTCCTCAAGGTCGCATCGACATCACGGCAAGTCAGTTGTCGGCGAGCAATGCAGATGGCGATGGTGGTTCGATCGCTCTAACGGCAGATCTCATCAAGGTGGGTGCCGACTCCCAGCTATTGGCAACCGGTCAGCGCAATGGCGGTGAAGTTTTGGTTGGTGGTAGCTGGCAAAACAGTGATGACACGGTGCGGCAGGCCGTGCAGACCTGGATGCAGCCTGGCTCCTTGGTGGATGCCTCCTCAACCGGAGAAGGGAAAGGCGGCACAGTTGTGATCTGGAGTGATCTGTATAACCCGTCCAGTGGCACCGTTGCCGAAGGCACATTCCTTGCCACCGGTGGACCACTCGGAGGAGATGGAGGCCGGGTTGAAACCTCCGGAGCCATGCTGATCGCCAACCCCGAACGGGTCGATGTCAGCGCTGTGGATGGACTGGCTGGTGAGTGGTTGTTAGATCCGTATGACATCACGATTTTTCCAGATGCAGCGCCGACTCCTGGGGGAGTGACTGAGAACACGCTTGGGGCTGAATCACTATTCACGTCCAATTTTGATAACGCTGGTGTTCGTGTTGGAGATCTCAAGACTCAGTTAGTAGCTGGTAATAACGTGCGCTTGTTGACAGGTCAGGGCACGACGACTGAAGGCGGCAACATCATCTGGCAGGCGGGTGCTGATCTTGATTACTCCTCGGAACTGACAAATCTCACTCTCGATGCTTCTGGGTACATCCAGCTCGGCTCTAACATTTCCACAGGCGATGGAGGATTAACGCTCAATGCTGGAGCCGGCTTCGTTGAAGGCGATGCGACGACGAATTTGGTCCTCAACGGCCCACTCCGAATCTCGGCGGGTGATGTCAATATCGGAACGCCTACCAGAGGTTCTCAGTCTTTGGCCTCAACCCTATCTGGAATAGGTAATCTCACCAAACTCGGCAACGGACGTTTGATCTTGTCCGGCAACAACACCAGTTGGACAGGTAGCACCTCTGTTGCAGCCGGCGCCCTTCGGGTGACGACAGCAAACGCTTTGGGCGCAAACGTAGCACCTACGGTTGTTGAAACAGGCGCATCGTTGGAGCTCAGTGGTGGCATCACTTTGGATGAGCCGGTGATTCTTAAAGGTGGTATTTTTCGCAATTGGTCGGGGAACAATACGCTCAAGCAGACGTTGACGCTCAACGGCAGTTCGACCATCGACTTAAAGCAAGATCAGCTCATCCTGAGTCCGACGACTGGTGATGCAGTAGCGGTAGCAACTTCTAGTACTGCCTACAACTCCAATCTCACTGTTGATGGGCCTGGAGACGTACTGGTGACGGGGCCGATCAATCTTCAAGACGGTCAAACCTCTCAAATATTTGGAGACGTTTTTCATACCGGCTCTGGCCAGTCCAGATTTCAAGAGACGTTGTTGATTCAACGGATCGTTGCTTCCGGTGAAAGCACGGTTTGGATGGATCAGCCTGTTGGATCTGTGGTCATTGGTGGTGCTGCAAGCCCGATCATCATTCTGGATGGAGCCACGTTGAGGCGTGATGCAATTGAAGACGTTTCCAACGTTGACCTCCAGCTGGGTGCAGGTGGTGGAGCAGTCAATGTTCAAGGTCCGTCGCAAACTCTTACTTGGAATGGGTCCATATCAGGGGCCGGTGAACTCAGCAAAGAAGGGGACGGAACACTCCGCTTCGCATCAACGGCAGACGTCACCTACACCGGTGAGACGTTTGTGAAAGATGGTTCTTTAGATGTTCTCTCGTCCTCTCCTACCTCAGTGACCTGCTCTGGTGCTGGATCATCGAATCTTTGTGGTTATTCGCTAAGGCCTACGCCTGATCCCAATCCAGAACCTGATCCCAATCCAGAACCTGATCCCAATCCAGAACCTCATCGAACCTCGCAACCCAAGTCTGATGCCACGACCCAAGGGGGTGATCGCATCGAGCAAACGATTTCATTTGACATGCTTGTGGAAGTGCCGGTTCTTCAGGTTGTCCGGCAAAATCTTGGTGAAGAGCCCGTTGCTGACTTGGGCTCTTCTGCCCCAAACACTCAACCTGTAGTAGTCGGGAGCTCCAATGCCTCCATTCCATTAGCCGTTGATCTTGGTACAACAAGCGTTGAGGTTGCCGGTTCATCTGAAGCTCAGGCCTCAGCGCTGGTTAAGGGGGCGGTCCAGATGGTGTTGTCTGAAGATCAGGCCGGTTTGCAGCTTCAAGAATCTGATGGTCGCGCCACCCTTCGAGCCGTAGATGGTCTAAGACTGGAAAAAACACTCAATGGATTGGTTCCGGAATCTCCATCTGTGGAGCAAATTCAGCAATCGTTATTGAGGGTGCAACAGCAGAGAAAGAGTGGGAAAGCCATTATTCCTGCTGTATTTCAAATCAACTTTACCGAGGCTCAATCGAGTTTTTTAGATCTCACTTTGGTGACTTCCGATGGTGCCGTTCAGGCCAGGCGAATCGAGGTATCACGGGCTCGATTTGTGTCACTTCTGAAGGATCTGTATCGCCAGTTATCTCGTCAAGAGTCGTTGGATGTGGCCAACCCAGAGTCGGCGTCGCGGCAATTACATCAGCTATTGATTGCGCCAATGCAATCGAGTTTGGATGCTGCAGGCATCACAACTCTCTTGATTGCTGCTGATCAGGGGCTCCAAGCTGTCCCCTTTTCAGCATTGAGTGATGGGGTGAGTTACTTCGGTGATCGCTACGGCTTTGCCCTTTCGCCTTCTTTGGCTCTAACCGATCTCAGGGCTTCTACACGTTCGCGTGGTCTTCTAGCTATGGGCGCCTCTGAGTTTGAGACGTTGGCACCGCTTCCACTTGTGCCGCAGGAGCTCAGCAAGATTCGGGACTCCGCTACGACCGATCGCTATCTCAACGACGGGTTCACCCCTCGATTATTTCTCGAACGTGCCAGTGATCCTCGCTATTCCCGCGTTCATGTGGCCTCCCATGCTGACTTCCGACCTGGAGGACCTGAGAAATCTGTTCTCCATACAGGTGTGGGACCGATGTCGATGGCTGACTTCGACCAACTGCGTCGCAAGAGACGTGATGTCCCTCTTGATCTCGTTGTGCTCAGTGCCTGTCGCACCATGCTGGGCGACCAGGACAGTGAATTAGGGTTTGCGGGATTGGCCTTACAGGCTGGAGCGCGCAGCGCCATCGGTACGCTCTGGTATGTCGATGATGTGGTGACGTCTGCATTTTTCGTACAGTTTTATCGCTTCCTTTCCCAGGGTGTTCCCAAGGCAGAAGCTTTGCAGCTCACCCGGCAGGCGTTTGCTTCGGGAGCAATTCAACTGAAAGGAGATCAGGTGATTGGGGAAGGTGGAGAGCCTTTGCTGCAGGATCTCGATCAGTCCCAGCGACGCCGTATCGCTGGTGGTGTGGACAATCCCTTCTTCTGGGCTGGCATTGAATTGATTGGATCTCCTTGGTGAGGTTTGCTCAAGCGGGTCGTCTGTGATCCCAATCACAACGGGGGATGACTGATCGCAACGCCTCTTCGCTGAAGTTGAGGCATCCTGCGCATAGAGAATCGAAGTTCTGCCGTGATCTCGCCCGTTCGCACCATCCTGTTTTTTGCAGCCTCCCTGCTTTTGGGCGCAGGTTTTTTCCCGGCGCCGACCCTGTCTCAGTCCAGGAATACGTTTCCAGGTAGAAGGGTGGGCGGTGGCACGCGCGGAGAGTGCGCCGCGCGTCAGATCATTCATCTCGTTCCGCAGTCGAGTGTCTTTGCCCCGGGCTCAGAGGGGTTAATTGGTTGGCTTGAGGGTCCGTCTTCAGATCCCAAGCCAATCGAGGTTTCGCTTCGAAAGCAGGACACCTCCACTCCTGTGTTGAGTCGTTCAGTCGCCTCCGCCGGCCCAAGGCTTGTGCTCTTGCGTTTACCCCAGCTGCTTGTGCTCCCACTGATCTGGGAATCGGGTTACCAATGTGCTGACGCACTAGCTGATGATGAGTTTGGTTTTATCGGTGTGGAGGGTCCGCCGGCCAAGAGTTTGTTGGTGGCTGATTTGCTCCCCACTGATTCCGCTGTTCAGAGTCATCTCACCGATGTACTGAACACTTGTGATTCCACGGCATCTACAGCGACGATTTCCCGTTTGTTTGAACTGGAGGATATTGTCAGCTCCCGTTGGCCTGAGGTGTTGCCTGTGGTCTGCCTTTGATGGAGGCGAAATGGCCAAGCTCGAAAACTCTTAGCGGTTCTTTCCTTCCTGTCACTGTGATCTCTCCCCAGTCTTTCAAGCTTGGTTGCTCAAGGTTTTCTCCGGCTAATAAAAGGGTTGTGGAAGAGACGAGTACACGGACGACGCCGTGGTGACGCTCCTTGTCCAAACTTTCCAGGCGTGATGCGCAGTTCACCGTGTCTCCAATGACGGCATATTCCAGTCGCTCTCGGCTGCCTAGGGATCCGGTGAGTACAACTCCAGAGTGGATTCCGACTCTTAAGCGCAACGCTGCTGAACCCTGTTTCTTGAGGGTTTGGTTGAGATTCAAGATTTCTGTCTGAATGGATCGCGCTGCCGCCAGTGCTTGGGAGGCATCTCGACCGCTTCCCGCTGAGACTGGAGCCCCAAAGACGGCCAGCATTCCATCACCTGTGAATTTGTTCACCATCCCGCCGTGACTGGTGACTGCATCCACTGAAATGGCCATTCCTTGGTTCAGCCACTCCATCAGTTTCGCTGGGCTGAGTTGCTCAGACACTTGCGTGAAGTTGCAAGTGTCGCTGAACAAAATGGTTACTGCTTGCTCCCGGCCGGTGAAGCGTCCGTCTTGGATCAGCTCTGCGCGTTGGTTCCAGAGTTGCTGTGCCACAGCTGGTGAGGTTGCTTGACCGAGCAGTCTGCGTATCTCCTGTTGATGATGCTGGCTGATGGCTCCCCTCCTCACAATGCCAGTGCTGCCAAACAGCATCAGTCCAGCAAGCGGCATCGCCACTCCGATCCAAAAGCCATAGATCAGAAGCAAGATCACAGCTCCGAGCAGGCCGCCTACGCCAAGGGCCAGCAGCAGTGCGCTGCGGCGAATTTTTGATGGCCCTTCTGCGATTGCGATCCCAAGGAGAACCATGGCTGCCAGCAGAAGTTGGCGTTGCAGGGCTGAGGCCACACGGATCTGGGCATGGTTGAGGCTCAAGAGATGTTGAAGTGACTCAAGTCGCTGGGCGTGAAGCTCAACTCCTGGAAGCTCAAGGAAGCGATCGCCTTGATGCCAACGACTATCCGGAATTTCAAATTGATCCTTGAGAGAGGCGGCTGTGCTGCCAATGAGAATGATTCGTCCTCGAAGTTGGTCAGGCTCGTAGCGGCCCTGGAGGAGATCTTCTAAACCAACAACGGGATAGCGGCCTGGTGGGTAAACATCCAGCATCGTTTGGTAGCCGGCTGCATCCTGTTGCTTGTATCCACCGGATTCTTTCTCTAGCCAAGTAGATGAGGGAAGCTTTTCCAGTTGTGCGCCAAGGTTGTGATTGTTGCGCGCGGTCTCAAGAAGGCGTAATGGTAAGGAGCGCGTGCGCTTGCCCTGCCCACCAACGTGCACCAGATCGCGTCGTACCACCCGATCCGCATCCACAACAACGTCGTTGAAGGCTTGTTGTTGATCAGGAGTGCCAGGAATGGCAGCAATCGACTCAGCGTTGTTGAAGATTGAAATGAGTCGGGGGTTATCAACGACGAGTCGGTTGAGGCATTGATCAGAGCTGTTGCTGGTTTGGTCTCGGTAGAGGTCCAATCCGATCGCCTTGACATCGAGTGCATCGAGTCGACGGATGGCCTTGCAGAGGTAGGAGTTAGGGATTGGCCAGTTGTAACGATCGATGTCGGTCTCACCAATCGCTACAACGGTGATGTCGTTAGGTAGTTGAGGTGATGGCCTAGCGCGCAGGCTGCTCCCTAGATCGAACAGGAGCAGGTTGAATGGCTCCACAGCAGGGGATTGCTTGAGCCCGAACAGCAGAGCGCTGGCGAGGGCATAGGGCGCTAGTCGCTGGAGCCAGCGCATCACGTTTCACCGCTTCGAATGAACAGTCTTTGCATGCGGCTGATCAGTGCCTGGCGACGGGTTTCGGCTCGCTCTTGATTCGTCGCATGCAATCGTTGCCGGCGTTGAGCCATCAGGGTCCCCATCGTTTCAAGAATCTGAGGGCTTTCCTCCATCAGCGGGATTAGGTGCATGCGCTGGATTTCGAGCAGCACACATTCTTCATTGCAAATCACGTTGGCAGACCTTGGTTCGCCGGTGCATAACCCCATCTCACCAAAGACATCGGAGTGCTTGAGCGTGTTGATATGAACCAAACCCTCCTGAGAGGTTCTGCGCACAACATCGAGGCTGCCGCTCACAACGATGTAGAGACTGGTGCCATGTTCACCTTGAAGAACAACTGTTTCCCCGAGGCCATAGCTGTGACAGCAAGCTTGCCTGGCAAGTTGGAGAAGTTGGTCCGATGTGAAATGGCTGAACAATTCTGTTTGGGCCAGCAGCCTTTGCAGGGAATCATCACTGAAGGAGCGCGATGGCAGCTTGGCTGGTGAGGGCTCAGTTCGGACGTCGCGAATGGGAAAGGGAATCGACTGATCGATGCGCTGCAGGGCGTACCAGATTTGCTCCATCAGATCACTGCGCAGTTGGTTCTGCTCTTTGGCTGAGGTTTGCCAGAAGAGAATTCGGTAAACAATGGCGCTATCGCCAAAGTTGCTCAGCCAAACTTTTGGAGTGGGTTCTCTCAGCACCTTGTTGTTTTTGGTCAACGTGCGTTTGAGCAGCTCAATGGCCTGGCGGGGTGGCAGGCTGTAGTCCAATCCGATCTGGAAGCTCTGACTCACGGGTTCTGTTGCCTTAAAGCGGCGCAGACCTTCCACGGCGATTCGGCTGTTGGGGATGACAGTCAAGTAACCCTCGATGGTGCGGATTCGCGTTGACATCAGGCGTAGAGATGTTGCGATCCCGCGGGTAAAGCCAAGGTCAACCCAGTCGCCTTCATCAAAGGGGGAGTCAACTTGAAGCGAGATTCCAGCGAACAGATTTTTGAGTGTTTCCTGGGCTGCAAGACCGATTACCGCTGTGATCACTGCAGAGGTGGCGGCAAGTCCCACCAAGTTCACCTGGAAATCACGGTGAATCACCACAAAGGTGATTGCAGTAGCGATGGCC
>QCUZ01000070.1:0-8859 GCA_003210555.1 Synechococcus sp. AG-683-A03
TGCTGGTGATATCACCACCACTGGAAACATGGGGGTTGGAACCAACTTAACAGTTACAGGCCTTACAACTCTTGAGGATGACACCACTGTTGAAGGCAATCTCAGCGTTGATCAATCACTAACTGTTACTGGTGAAACAATCCTCAACGATGCAACCACGATCAATAACACCCTTGATGTAACTGGCGAAACTACTACTGCTGGAATCACCAATGTTGGTGATATCTCCACCACATTGGATATGCAGGTTGGCCAAAACTTAAATGTTGATGGCGCTTCAACAACAACCGGCATCACCAACACCGGCTCTATCTCCACCACAGTGGATATGCAGGTTGGTAACAACCTGAATGTTGATGGCGCAACCACCACCGATGGCATCACTAATGTTGGCAACGTTGGTACCGATACTCTCAGCACCTCAGGTCTCGCGACCCTCGACAGTGCTCAGGTAACTAACAACCTGAATGTCGATGGCGCTACAACAACAACCGGCATCACCAACACCGGCTCTATCTCCACCACATTGGATATGCAGGTTGGCCAAGACCTGAATGTTGATAGGAATACCACTCTCGTTGGCGACCTAACCGTTGATGGTGCAACCATCCTTAATGGTGAGACGGTCATCAATGAAGATCTGACAGTTAACGCGCCAGATCTGATCGATCTCAATACTTCTACGTCTGGCTCTGTTATCAGACTTGCAGCTGGAGAAGGGGTTGGAAACGTCGACGGAACTCTCAATCTGATTGCTGGGTCAAATGCTGGAGATGGTGATATCAACGTCACAGCAAATGGTGCTGCTGGAAACATCACCTTGAGTGCTGGAGACGGCACAGGAACAGTTGATGTTCTGGACAACTCCGTAACGATCAGTGCGGTTGATGCCGGTATTGGTGCTGCTGCCGCAGATACCAGCGTTAATTCATTCGCTCAATCAGCTAACGGTACTGCCACAGCACGTCTTGGTAGTGGCAGCTCAACCCAATCAGAGGTTCGCATCGATGCAGGTTTCAATGGAGATGAAACAACATCCAACAGCGCTGACTCCGATGTTTTGGTGTTGAGCAATGGCTCAGTCACTTCTGACATCGCAATTCGCTCCACAGGCAGTGGGGAAGCGAACGTAAACATCGATGCTGCTGTGGCAGGCGGTGGTGATACCAATGTGAACATCACTTCTGATGCATCAGTGGACGCAGGGATCACCCTCAGATCAGTTGCTGATCAAAATGCGACAGTACGAATCGAAGCAGAAGGCATTGCAGCTGACGGAAACGTTGAAGTTGTTGCTAGTACCAACATCAGCAATACAGCTACTGCTGGTGACATCACCGCAAACGCCGGTAATGACATCACCGAGCTAGCTGCTCAAAACATCAGCAACACAGCTACTGCTGGGGACATCACTAATACAGCTGGTACCAACATCGGCAACACAGCTCAAACCGGTGCCATCACCAACCAGGCAGCGACTGGAATCTCAAGTGGAACTACCACCGGTGACATCACAGAAACAGCAACGGCTGGGTCTATCACCGAGCTAGCTGCTCAAAACATCAGCAATACAGCTACGGCTGGTTCCATCACCAATCAGGCTGGTGTCAATGTATTTAATGGAGCTGGCAATGACATCCAGAACCTTGCCGCTAACGATGTAACTACTCAAGCTGGTGTCGACATCAGTAACACAGCTACTGCTGGTAACATCACCGACACAGCTACTGCTGGGTCCATCGCTGAAGTCGCTGGTGCTGACATCACCGCAAACGCCGGTAATGACATCACCGAGTTGGCTGCTCAAAACATCAGCAATACAGCTACTGCTGGTGACATCACCGACACAGCTACTGCTGGGTCCATCGCTGAAGTCGCTGGTACTGACATCACCGCAGCGGCAGGCCGAGACATCGACAACGCTGCAGCAAGGGATTTCAAAACTGCCGCTGGCAACAACATCGAGAATGCTGCTGCCAACGATGTTTTGACTGCCGCTGACAACAACATCGAAAACGTTGCTGGTAATGACTACAACGTCGAAGCCACCAACGGGGATGTCTCCATCACTGCTCCGAACGGAGAAATCACTCTGAGAGCAGGCACCAACTCCGGTGAAGTCAACCTCACTGACGATGCAGTCAACATCAGCTCCAGCAATGCTGCGAATACGGCTGAAGTTAACGTCAACACCAACAACTTCAACATCAACGCAGATACAACCCGCGTTAATGGAGATATCGTTCTTGGCTCTAGTGATGGATCCTCGACCGTTAGTCTTCCTGGCCTTAAGGGCAACAACACTGGTTTCGTCACTGCTGATGAAAACGGAGTTCTTGGTAGAACAGGCTTCAGCGTTGACAGTGTCATCACAAACATCTCTGACCTTGGAGATTCCTTGAGAAAGGTGGACACTGCAATCGACTCAGTTGGTGCCATGGCCTTGGCGGTATCTTCCATCCCCAACCTCACCAGTGGTGAGAAGAAGTATGGCTGTGGTATTGGTACTGGCGTAATGGGATCAAGCTGGGCCGGTGCTGCTGGTTGTGTTGCCAAAGTCAGCTCCGACGTTTGGATCAACGCTGCTATCACTTACTCACCAGGCGTAAACACCGGGTTCTATACCACCAGCTCTGTTGGTGGCCGACTGGGTGCCTTCTGGCAGTTCTGATCTGTCATAGATCAGCAAAGATAATCATCAACAATCAATTTTTGACTGCATGATTTCAAGAGCCCGCTTGCGCGGGCTCTTTTTTTTGGCTTGGACCAACAAGAGGCCAGCAAAAAGCAATTAAACAGATGCCGATAGAAGTGGTAAGTTAGACCCATGAAGGGCTAGTCAAACAAAACAAAGCACTATGAAAAAGTATGCCTCGCTGATCGGGCTAGTAAGCTGGTTCCTAATTCTCTCAAACACACTCACAGCAAAATCAGCAGATCGCAATCATCCAATATATACATTAAAAGCAAGGCGAACAGAGCAAAGCAGATCAAGTCCCAATATCCTTATTGCCCAATCAACAAGCATCAAAGAGCTTGCAAGAGGCATCTCACTTTTCAACTCAGGGAAATTTACTGATTCCATTTCAGCATTTAGCCGAGTGATTACACTCAACCCACCAAGCAAAATCAAGAACAAAGCCCTTATAGGAAGAGCACAAGCCTACTTAATAATCAAACAGCCTTCTCTTGCCGTACCCGATCTTGCAAGCATTAAATACAGCCCAAATGAAACCGCAGCGCAAGGCCAAAGAGATTTAATCCTCGGAGTTGCATTCATACAACTCAAAAACTACAATTCTGCAGTTAAATGGCTCAATCAAGCCATAAAGCTCATGCCAAACAACGCCTCTGCATACTCAAATAGAGCCGTAGCATTTCAATCGCTAGGAAAGCTACAAGCAGCAACCAAAGACTTACAATCCTCGCTTCGATTAAATCCAACACCTGCAACGGTATATAACCTTGCTGTTCTCGAAAAGAAAAAGAAAAATTACCAGCGGTGCTTCAATCTCCTCTCAGAAATTGAAAAAACCGAAACACCCTACCCAGGCGTCTTTTTGCAAAAAGGGTTATGTGCTGCAAAGCTCAATAAAACAGATCAAGCCCTAAAAGATTTAATCAAAGCGGCTTCACTAGATAGGACAAATGCTTTTGCCCTTGAGAATATTGGAGTAATACTAGCCAAGGGGGGAGAGAAAAAAGGAGCAATTAGCTATTTAGAAAAAGCCGGGCAATTATATTTAATGGAAGGAAAAGTTGAAGAATACTCTAAGGTGTCAAACCTTATTACAAAAATTAGCAATAACTAACTTAAGCGACAATTCCGCACTAGTTAGCAAGAGCAGGCTGCAATGGCTTCAGGCATCAAGATATTTCAGCAATAGACTACTAGTCTCAACTAAGAACCTTGCAAGCCCTCGCCTCAGGTGTTGACATCACAGTAAGAATTGACGCGGAGCCACTATTTTTATTAGCCCACGTTTGGATCGCAACTAATTCATTCAAATTATATCTTTCTACATATGCTTTTGCATAACATTGGCATGCAGCAACCTTGGCTCTTGCATCTTTCACTGGAGCAGTGGCATTACAACGACCAAAAACTGCGTTCTTGATTTTTTGCCGATAATTTTTTTCAGCCTTGGCCTTTTGAGCAGGAGAAATACGGGAATCCTGAGCGTGCGATACCCCCGCCGAACAGACCACCAAAGCCGAGGCGATAGCCAGTGAATAAAAAAATCTCAACTGAATGCTGCAATTTTGCGCATCTTACCCCAAAACATCTTTGAGATCATATCAGCGGTAAGAATTGTTGTTAAATCATACAAGAGAGCACCTGTTTAATATCACCATCGCCAAGTCAAATATGCCCTACTCAGTTATTACTCTATGGATCTTTTCACAAGGGGGGCACATCGCGAAGAGCTGATTTTCGTTCCACTCTTTTTTATCCGACTTGTGCACACTTCCTACTGAAGTAGACCACGCATCGGCCGTTGTCTTGCGTGGAACGTGCTCGCTGAAGAATACGAATGCTTGCCAATCAAGCAATACCTCAAAGCGTGCAAACCTCGCGCAGACGGCATTGCGGGCCTTCACCTAAAAACAAGCAACAACGCAGAAGCTCTGAGAGCCAAGCACGGACGCCTCCAACTGGGACCATCAGTCCCTAGCCCTATCTCATAGCGAGTATGAGATAGGGCTAGTATCAAATGATCGATCAATGCACCTATGGATCTTTCCCAGCCTTCCACCCAAGCCAACCTCGAAGCGGCCTTTGGTGGCGAGAGTATGGCCAATCGCAAGTACCTGTTCTTTGCCGATGTCGCCAAGAAGCTCGGCCGCACCGATCTCGCCAAGCTTTTCCGCGACACCGCAGCCCAAGAAACAGAACATGCTTTCGCTCACTTCCGCCTGCTCCATCCGGAGCTTGTGTTCAGCGACCCCAGTGCACTCAGTGACGACGACAAACAGGCCTTGCTGACGCGCTGCCTTGAGCTAGCCATCGAAGGCGAAACCTACGAATACACCACGATGTACCCGGAGTTTGCTGATCAAGCCCGCAACGATCGCGATCACGGAGCCGAGGCGGAGTTCAACGAACAGACCAGCGAATCCAAAGATCACGCAGGCATCTTTAAAACAGCTGCCAAGAACTTCGGGCTGCTCACGCCCATCGAACAGCACCATGCCGAGTCCTATGGCGTTGCCCTTGAAGCCCTTCAAGGCAAGGGACAAGCGGGACAAGCTGATGAGCCAGTGGCCGGCAAATGGATCTGCAAAGTGTGCTCGATGATTTACGACCCTGCAGAGGGCGATCCCGACTCCGGAATTCAGCCAGGCACCCCGTTTGAAGCCATTCCAGATGAATGGTCTTGCCCGATTTGCGGTGTTCGCAAAGCCAGCTTCGTGCCTTACCGGGAAGCGGAATTGAAGGCCGCCTAACGCTCTGCGAAGGCAGCCATGATTTCAAAGAAGAGGTAGCAGGCAAGATGCAGCGTGAATGGTGGAAATTCTGGGTATGAACAAACCAAACAGGAGTGATGTGTTGGTGATCAGTGCCAGCAACGGCGAAAACCTCAAGTTGGCCCAGCGCTTTGTTGAGGCGGCAGGGACCATGGGCCAATCCGCCAACCTTCTCGATCTCACAACCATCGACCTGCCCGTGTTCACCCCTAGAGCTCAAACACAGGGCACACCAGAGGCCATTGCCCCGCTTGAGTCACAACTGATGGCCTCACCCCGCTGGGTGATCTGCGCACCCGAATACAACGGTTCGATTCCGCCCTGCCTCACCAATGCCATTGCCTGGCTGTCTGTGCAAGGCGACGACTTCCGGGCTCTCTTCAATGGTCGGCCGATCGTCATCGCCACCTTCTCAGGAGGCGGGGGCATGGAACTCCTTCTGTCTCTGCGCATTCAGCTCACACACCTCGGCGCTGAAGTCGTCGGTCGTCAATTACTCAGCAATCATGCAAAACCGGCCAAAGACGAGAGCATCCAGGACCTTCTGCAACGCCTAGGACAAAAACAACCGATTCAATGACTCCGCCCGACAACACCAACCCTCCCTCCCTGGTGTTTCGTCCAGCCCAAGAACGCTTCCACAGCGCTCTGGAGTGGCTCGAGTCCTGGCATAGCTTTTCTTTCGCGGGTCATCACGATCCCAACTGGATGGGATTCGGACCTCTACGCGTCATCAATGACGACACGATTGCTGCCGGTCGGGGATTTGGCATGCATGCCCATCGCGACATGGAGATCATCACGGTGATGATCGAGGGGGAACTCCACCACCAGGATTCGGCTGGAAACCACGGCATCATTCAAGCTGGAGACGTGCAGCGCATGAGCGCCGGAACCGGAATCATGCACAGCGAAATCAATAAAAGCGAACAGGCTTGCCGGTTGCTGCAGATCTGGATCGAACCCAGCCTGCAAGGACTCGAGCCCGCCTATGAGCAAAGAAAGATTGCCCTAACCGATCAGAAATGGATCCCAGTGCTCGATCCCAATGACCGCACAGCGATGGCGATTGCGCGACCGATTCAGCTCTGGCGCCTACGGCTTGCCCAAGGCGAAAGCATCCAACTGCCAGAACTCACCCACCCAAAGGCCTGGATTCAGATGGTGAACGGCGCGATCTCAATCCCAAGCGGAACCGCTGCATCCCCATCAGAGCTTCATCAAGGCGATGGACTTGGGTTTCAACCAAGCCAAGCGGGCATCAGCCGAATCCATTCTTCGAACAATCAAACCGACCTACTCCTGTTTGGATTGAACTCAATCGAATGATTATTCGTACATCAAGTCCAAAACCTTTGCTGTATCAAATGCCATCAAAACAGCTCTCATGCCACCATTCGGAGACTGGATGACTGAAGCGAAAGATCAAAAGCAATCAAACACTGACAATTAAAAAGCCAAATCTAAAGAAAATCAGTTGCTAGCACTTAATTTTGCTTTTACGCCTTGAAATAACTCACATAACTATCCATTAACCCCAGCTTCCATGGGATTTCTTGGCGAACCACAATTCGCAGTGCGCTACCGCGGATTCATTCTTTTGCAACAGCCGAATCAAAGTTGGCTGGTTCGACCAGAACGGAGCCCAATGCAACTGCTTCCTTTTAGGACAGCAATCTGTTCCATTGAAGATGCGAAATCTCTCGTGGACTGGAAGCTGAAATCCAGTCCAGACTTAATAGAAGTTGCTTAGCTAAACATCTGGTTTAAGCCGCTTGAGGAGGCGTTGGCGATCCATGGGGCTGCAAGGGCAAGACCAAGGTTGCCCAACGCTCCGGACGCTCGGGGCGTACTCGGCGGGAACGACGCACTCCAAAAGGGACGCGGACCACGTTGGTGCCCTCAATCGCGAGCGTATGGCCTCGTCCAAGCGCTGCCTGCAGGCACTCGGGGATGTCAGGCAACTGCAGGGAATCTCCAGCTGCAGCTGGAGTAACCGATCGTTGACCGTGAATGTTGGAGATGTCGCTGCTCATGTTGTCCCCTAAGACGGAGCAATTGCCGAACAGTGTGCAAACAGGTCAGCAAGCGTGGTTGAAATCGAAACGTTTACTTCCGATTTCCGTGAACTTACCGCATCGCAACGGGTTCGGCCATCTCTTCAACGCTTGGACAGGTGCAAATCAAATTTCGATCACCAAAGGCGTTATCGATCCGTGCCACCGAAGGCCAAAACTTGTTGCTGACTTGCTCAGGGAGCGGAAATGCAGCCTGCTGCCGGCTGTAGGGACGATCCCAGCTATCAGCTGTGACCGCAGCCAGGGTGTGAGGGGCACGACGCAGAGGGTTGTTCACCCGATCACTGGATCCGTCTTCGATCGCAGCGGCTTCAGCGCGAATGGCAATCATCGCGTCGCAGAAGCGATCCAACTCTTCCAAGCTCTCGCTTTCAGTGGGTTCCACCATCACTGTGCCCGCAACAGGCCAACTCACCGTTGGGGCGTGAAATCCAAAGTCCATCAAGCGCTTCGCCAGATCATCCACTTCCAATCCCGCGGTGCGCTTCAGCCCCCGCAGATCAAGGATGCATTCGTGGGCGACCAGCCCACTCTCGCCTCGAAACAGCACGGGGTAGTGCGCATCTAAGCGACTCGCCAAGTAGTTGGCAGAAAGAAGTGCGATGGCAGTGGCCTGACGCAGGCCATAAGGACCCATCAAACGCAAATACATCCAGCTAATCGGCAGGATGCCTGCACTTCCCCAAGGGGCAGCGGACACGGCCTGGATGGCTTGCTCTCCACCACAGACCATGAAGGGATGTCCGGGCAAAAACGGCAGCAGATGGGACGCCACTCCAATCGGACCGACACCAGGCCCACCACCACCGTGAGGGATGCAGAAGGTCTTGTGCAAATTCAGGTGGCAGACATCAGCCCCAAAAGAGCCAGGCCTGCAGAGCCCAACCTGCGCATTCAAATTGGCTCCATCGAGATACACCTGTCCTCCGTGCTCATGCACGAGCGCACAGATTTCACGAATACGAACCTCAAACACTCCGTGCGTTGAGGGATAGGTGACCATCAAGGCCGCGAGGGATTCGCTGTGTTGCTCCGCTTTGGCGCGCAGATCCTCTAGATCCACATTGCCTTCGTCATCGCAGGCCACCGGAACGACGCGCATGCCGGCCATCACAGCGCTGGCTGGATTGGTGCCGTGGGCACTCGTTGGAATCAGGCAAACATTTCTGGAGGCCTCGCCACGGGAGCGATGCCAGGCACGAATCACGAGCAGACCTGCATATTCGCCCTGCGATCCTGCATTGGGCTGGAGCGAAACCCCTGCAAAACCAGTGAGTGCAGCCAACCACTTTGAGAGGTCCTCAACCATTCG
>QCUZ01000071.1:0-8612 GCA_003210555.1 Synechococcus sp. AG-683-A03
GGGATGAAGGCCTCTGGGCTGTAAACCTCTTTTATCAAGGAAGAAGATCTGACGGTACTTGATGAATAAGCCACGGCTAATTCCGTGCCAGCAGCCGCGGTAATACGGGAGTGGCAAGCGTTATCCGGAATTATTGGGCGTAAAGCGTCCGCAGGCGGCCCTACAAGTCTGCTGTTAAAAAGTGGAGCTTAACTCCATCATGGCAGTGGAAACTGTTGGGCTTGAGTGTGGTAGGGGCAGAGGGAATTCCCGGTGTAGCGGTGAAATGCGTAGATATCGGGAAGAACACCAGTGGCGAAGGCGCTCTGCTGGGCCATCACTGACGCTCATGGACGAAAGCCAGGGGAGCGAAAGGGATTAGATACCCCTGTAGTCCTGGCCGTAAACGATGAACACTAGGTGTCGGGGGAATCGACCCCTCCGGTGTCGTAGCCAACGCGTTAAGTGTTCCGCCTGGGGAGTACGCACGCAAGTGTGAAACTCAAAGGAATTGACGGGGGCCCGCACAAGCGGTGGAGTATGTGGTTTAATTCGATGCAACGCGAAGAACCTTACCAGGGTTTGACATCCTGCGAATCTCTTGGAAACTTGAGAGTGCCTTCGGGAGCGCAGTGACAGGTGGTGCATGGCTGTCGTCAGCTCGTGTCGTGAGATGTTGGGTTAAGTCCCGCAACGAGCGCAACCCACGTCTTTAGTTGCCAGCATTTAGTTGGGCACTCTAGAGAGACCGCCGGTGATAAACCGGAG
The DNA here is from genome assembly GCA_003210555.1 of Synechococcus sp. AG-683-A03. Classification (GTDB taxonomy): domain Bacteria; phylum Cyanobacteriota; class Cyanobacteriia; order PCC-6307; family Cyanobiaceae; genus Synechococcus_C. The sequence goes on from QCUZ01000071.1 coordinate 748, forward strand.
GAAGGTGTGGATGACGTCAAGTCATCATGCCCCTTACATCCTGGGCTACACACGTACTACAATGCTACGGACAAAGGGCAGCAAGTTCGCGAGGACAAGCAAATCCCATAAACCGTAGCTCAGTTCAGATCGTAGGCTGCAACTCGCCTACGTGAAGGAGGAATCGCTAGTAATCGCAGGTCAGCATACTGCGGTGAATACGTTCCCGGGCCTTGTACACACCGCCCGTCACACCATGGAAGTTGGCCACGCCCGAAGCCGTTACTCCAACCCTTGTGGAGGAGGACGTCGAAGGTGGGGCTGATGACTGGGGTGAAGTCGTAACAAGGTAGCCGTACCGGAAGGTGCGGCTGGATCACCTCCTAACAGGGAGACAAACAACGATTTTGATGTCTGAGTTATTTATTCTTAGGCCAAAATCCTGTCACCTTAGGTCGATCGGTACCTCAACTTTGAAGCTAAGAGAGTTCCAGCAATGGTTGTCTGCTTAGTGGAGATTTTTAGTTCCTAAACTTTGTCTAGTTCACAACCCATTAGGGATGAGACTCCTGGGCCATTAGCTCAGGTGGTTAGAGCGCACCCCTGATAAGGGTGAGGTCCCTGGTTCAAGTCCAGGATGGCCCATTCGGTGTAGGGGGTTTAGCTCAGTTGGTAGAGCGCCTGCTTTGCAAGCAGGATGTCAGGAGTTCGAGTCTCCTAACCTCCACTGACTGCAAAGAATCCCCATCTCCAAAACCTGGAGTATGAACTCGTATGGATTGTGATTTAGATATGTCCGCTAGATGATCCTAGCTTCTTGTCATTTTAAGGCATGGAAATAATTCCATGGTTTGATTGATAGGATGCTGGGCTCGATCCAATGTATTGAGAGATCAATGCATTGTTTTGATGTCTGGCCGAACCTTGACAACTGCATAGTAAAAGTCTGGAAAGAATAAAGCATCTCATAGATGCATCATTCTTGAGTGTTTATTCACTTTGGGGTGGTGTTAATTCTAAGAGCAAGAGCCGAGACTCCAGCATGTTCTTTCAAATGTGTCGAGCATTTGAGAGTTTGATTTTAATTTCTACTTGTAGAAGTTAGAAGAATCTGTTTCAACGACAGCAAGCGTGTTGGAGATACATTGGTCAAGCTACAAAGGGCTCACGGCGGATACCTTGGCACACAGAGGCGATGAAGGACGTGGTTACCTGCGATAAGTCTCGGGGAGCTGGAAACACGCTTTGATCCGGGAATTTCCGAATGGGGCAACCCCTAGAACGGCCAGCTGAATCTATAGGCTGGCGCGAGCCAACCCAGCGAACTGAAACATCTTAGTAGCTGGAGGAAAGGAAAGTAAAAACGACTCCCTAAGTAGCGGCGAGCGAACGGGGAAGAGCCTAAACCAATGATTTCGATCATTGGGGTTGTGGGACAGCAATGTGGATCAGGAATGTTAGTGGAAGTGTTTGAAAGACACGCCACAGAAGGTGAAAGCCCCGTACACGAAAACTGAACTGACCTAGCTGTATCCCGAGTAGCACGGAGCACGTGGAATTCCGTGTGAATCAGCGAGGACCACCTCGTAAGGCTAAGTACTCCTGTGTGACCGATAGCGAAACAGTACCGCGAGGGAAAGGTGAAAAGAACCCCGGGAGGGGAGTGAAATAGAACATGAAACCGTGAGCCTACAAGCAATGGGAGCCCTACTCATAGGGTGACCGTGTGCCTGTTGAAGAATGAGCCGGCGACTTATAGGTACTGGCGGGTTAAACCGGAAATGGTGGAGCCATAGCGAAAGCGAGTCTGAATAGGGCGTTTGTCAGTATTTATAGACCCGAACCCGGGTGATCTAACCATGGCCAGGATGAAGCTTGGGTGATACCAAGTGGAGGTCCGAACCGACTGATGTTGAAAAATCAGCGGATGAGCTGTGGTTAGGGGTGAAATGCCAATCGAACCCGGAGCTAGCTGGTTCTCCCCGAAATACGTTGAGGCGTAGCGTCTCGTGCTCCAGCAGGGGGGTAAAGCCACCATTTCGGTGCGGGCTGCGAGAGCGGTACCAAATCGAGATGAACTCTGAATACCCTGTGTGTAGCGAGGCAGTCAGACTGTGGGGGATAAGCTCCATGGTCGAGAGGGAAACAGCCCAGACCGCCAGCTAAGGTCCCCAAATCAACACTAAGTGATAAAGGAGGTGGGATTGCCCAGACAACCAGGAGGTTTGCCTAGAAGCAGCCATCCTCAAAGGAGTGCGTAATAGCTCACTGGTCGAGCGATCCTGCGCCGAAAATGAATGGGGCTAAGTGTTGTACCGAAGCTGCGGATTTTATGGTAGGGGAGCGTTCTATGTGGGGCGAAGCGTTAGCGTGAGCGGGCGTGGACTGCATAGAAGTGAGAATGTCGGCTTGAGTAGCGAAAACATGGGTGAGAATCCCATGCACCGAAACCCTAAGGGTTCCTCCGGCAGGCTCGTCCGCGGAGGGTTAGTCTGGACCTAAGGCGAGGCCGAAAGGCGTAGTCGATGGATAACAGGTCAACATTCCTGTACCGGTTATGTTTTGGGAAGAGGGACGGAGAAGGCTAGCCAAGCCAGATGTTGGTTACTGGTTCAAGCGTTCGAGGCGTTGAGGATCGGCGAAAACGATCCGAGCTGAGGCGTGAGTACGAGCTGCTACGGCAGCGAAGTTGGTGATGTCATGCTTCCAAGAAAAGCTCTATACCCGTTAAGGCATAACTGCCAGTACCCGAAACCGACACAGGTGGGGTGGTAGAGAATACCGAGGTGCGCGAGGTAACTCTCTCTAAGGAACTCGGCAAAATGGCCCCGTAACTTCGGGAGAAGGGGTGCCACAGCAATGTGGTCGCAGTGAAGAGGCCCTGGCGACTGTTTACCAAAAACACAGGTCTCCGCTAAGTCGCAAGACGATGTATGGGGGCTGACGCCTGCCCAGTGCCGGAAGGTTAAGGAAGCCGGTCAGCGTAAGCGAAGCTGGCGACTGAAGCCCCGGTGAACGGCGGCCGTAACTATAACGGTCCTAAGGTAGCGAAATTCCTTGTCGGGTAAGTTCCGACCCGCACGAAAGGCGTAACGATCAGGGCGCTGTCTCGGAGAGAGGCTCGGCGAAATAGAATTGTCTGTGAAGATGCGGACTACATACACCCGGACAGAAAGACCCTATGAAGCTTTACTGTAGCTTGGTATTGTGCCCGGGCTCTGAATGCGCAGGATAGGTGGGAGATGTTGATCTAGTGCTTGTGGGTACTAGGGAGTCAATGGTGAGATACCACTCTTTCAGAGCTAGGGTTCTAACGTTCACCCGTTATCCGGGGAGCGGACAGTATCAGGTGGGCAGTTTGACTGGGGCGGTCGCCTCCTAAAAGGTAACGGAGGCGCGCAAAGGTTTCCTCAGGCTGGTTGGAAATCAGCCGACGAGTGCAAAAGCAGAAGGAAGCTTGACTGTGAGACCTACAAGTCGAACAGGGACGAAAGTCGGCTTTAGTGATCCGACGGTTCTGAGTGGAAGGGCCGTCGCTCAACGGATAAAAGTTACTCTAGGGATAACAGGCTGATCTCCCCCAAGAGTTCACATCGACGGGGAGGTTTGGCACCTCGATGTCGGCTCATCGCAACCTGGGGCTGAAGTCGGTCCCAAGGGTTGGGCTGTTCGCCCATTAAAGCGGTACGCGAGCTGGGTTCAGAACGTCGTGAGACAGTTCGGTCCATATCCGGTGTATGCGTAGGAATATTGAGAGGATTTCTCCCTAGTACGAGAGGACCGGGAGGAACGCACCTCTGGTGTACCAGTTATCGTGCCAACGGTAAACGCTGGGTAGCCATGTGCGGAGTGGATAACCGCTGAAAGCATCTAAGTGGGAAGCCCACCTCAAGATGAGTATTCCCATGGGGTAACCCAGTAAGGTCACGGGAAGAACACCCGTTGATAGGCTCTACGTCGAAGTTCAGTAATGGATGCAGCGGAGGAGTACTAATAGACCGAGGGCTTGACCAACACTTGGTTCTTGCCTTGAAAAACTTTATTCAAACCAGATTGCATCACTAAGACGAAAGTTGAGGTGATGAAGCTATGCAGTTCTCAGGGGTCAAACCTTGGGAATTTTCTATCCTGGTGTCCATAGCGCTGTGGAACCACTCCGATCCATCTCGAACTCGGTTGTGAAACGCAGCAGCGGCGACGATATTTGGGGGGTAGCCCCCTGAGAAAATAGCTCGATGCCAGGTAAAAACATTCCAAACGAAGAAAGCCATCCCTTGAAGGGGTGGCTTTTTTTGTGCCATTTTTCGCGTTAGTTTGGATTTGAATGGTGCCAGCAGCTGCCATGACTAAACGATTCAGGCTGCAACCCTTGGTTCATAGTCTTTGGTGCGCCTGTTTGCGTTGGGCGAAGTGCGATTGCGTGGATTTAAGTGCTGCATTTGCGTACTACACGCTGCAGTCGATTTTCCCCATTCTTCTGATCTCATTGTCAATTGCCTCGTGGTTTCTAGGTCGGCAAGATGCATTAGAGAGCAAGATTATTGCCTATGCAAGCGGTATCTTGCCGCCATCGGCGGTCGTGATTGTGCAAAAAACGCTGATGCAGTTAGTTCGTCAGGGCTTTGGAGCTGGGTTGTTAGGTGCTGGTGTGTTGTTACTCACTGCGGGGAATGTTTATCTGACATTGCAACGTGGTTCTGCAAGGCTTTGGGACGGCGTGATCGCGCCTCAGCAACGCAATCTTCCGTTCAAGCTTCAAGCAGTGCAGTTCATTCGCATTAGGCTCGAAGCTTTCTTCGTGGTGATCTTGATCGGCCTCTTGGTTGTTCTTGATCAGCTCAGTGCCAGTGTGCGCATGATCCCCACGGCTGCTTTATCCGAGTTGTCTGTTGCAGTTCCTTGGCTTGGTGGCTTCCTTTCTCATATTCCGGTCTTGCAATTTGGTCGGCTGATGGTTCCTTTCCTCGGGTTTTCGGTGACGGCCCTTTCTCTTCAATTCTTGCTTCCAAGCCGCAGAGTTCCGTTTAAGCCGCTCATACCAGGATCGTTATTGATTGGCTTTGCTCTTACTGTCCTTAATCTTGCCGTTAGTCGGAGCATCCTCTCTCTGGGTGCTCGTTTTCAGGCGTATGGAGTGATTGGGAGTGTTCTTGTTCTCACTCTGTGGGTTTGGATGGTGGGTGTTGTGATTTATTTTGGTCAATGTTGGAGTGTTGAGCTGGCTAAGGCTTCTTTCAGGCATGGCAGGGATCCGAACAGATCCCGCCATGCCTGAATGCAAAAAAGCAGCGATTATGGAACAAACGTTCGTTTGGAATGTTGATTGATGGGACGCTTCCCTCCACTCCTTTGGTTGCTGCTGTTAGGCCTGTTGCTGCTACCAACGGCAGCAGGACGTGTCTTGCTTGATTTAGCTGGAGGTCTGCTCCTCACATTGCTTGCATTACCAGTTGTTCTCGGTGGTTTGGGTTGGATCGGCTGGAAGGTGTTGCAAAGCCGGGTCAGAACGTGTGAGGCCTGTGGCTTGAGCACGATGACAACCGACGCTCAATGTCCTGCTTGTGGATCCATGCTTCCCTCAAAAAAATCTGGTCATTCTTCTGCGGAAGCTGTTGATGATTCTCGGCCAGCGAGTGATGTCACAATCGATATCAAGGCCGAGGATGTCGATCCTTAATGTCTCATTCTGTTTGTTGTTCTGAATTGATATCTATTAACTTGCGCTCTCGTAAATAGAGGAATAGTGGTCCTCCACATGCGAAAGAAATACTGAAACTCACAATTAAGGCAACCCACCAGCCTTTGACTTGAAGTTTTCTTCCTTCGGTAATGATCCAAATGCTGAAGGCTGACGCAGCAATTAAAAGATCCCTGTTTAAGGAGCGGGAGGCTGCATTGATATTGGCATCTTGGATAAATGTCTGAAGGTCAAATCCACCGCCGGGATTCATTTGCATGAATTCGAGATTGGCTTGCCAAGGAAGGATGGCTCCAAGGATTGCGAGCAAGAGATAAATCCATGGAAGTAATTTATTCATTGTTGCTCGTGTCGAGAGTGCACTCTTCCATGGTATTCGGATCGAGCTTGCGAACTGACTGTTCTACTTGACTGAGAAGCAAGTCACAGCGATCGAGGTAGATCGAGGCACGGGCATGATTTCTTTGTAAATCCGCTAAGGGAACAGAATCGTCCTGTAATTGTCCGAGCAGTACATCAAGAGCCTGCAGAGCTTCTTCATAGCTGAGCTTGGAGGCATCCTCTTTCCATATGTCTTGTTCCGATGTCTTTGCTTGTTCGGGTTTTTTGCGTGGCATGGCAGTTAATGAGATGTTTGGGAGTCAGATGTTTCAATCGCTTGAATGGTTTTGGTGATGGCCTTAATCACACCATCCTTAAGACGGATTTGAAGCTGTTCATTGAGGCTGATGTCATCAATGCTTTGAAGGGGATGGCCGTTGAGTGTGTTGAGCATTGCAAATCCCCGATTGAGCCATCGTTGTGGTGAAAGAGCACGCAACAATTGCTGTCGCTGTTGCCACTGATCTCGACGACGTTGCAACGTGACAGCAGGCCGTAGTGCCTGGAGTAGCAAATGTCGTTCCCTTAGCCGAGAGCTCGCGTGCTCTAATCGCCAGCGTTTGTACTCGTTTAAGCGACTGCGTCTTTGCATGATGGTTTGTTGTGCCGACTCCTTGCTCGGCATCAGCGTGACCATGGCGGCTGTGGGCGTTGCAGCTCGATGGTCTGCCACAAGATCAGCAACGGTAAGGTCATCTTCATGCCCAAGTCCTGTCACCACTGGAAGAGGGAAGAATGCCAACTTTCTGCAAACCTCCGCATCATCAAAGACCATCAAATCTTCTCGGCTTCCTCCCCCGCGGGCGAGCACGATCGCGTCCAATCTGAGCTGATGATGTTGTTCCGCAAGGCGACTTAGAACCCCGCAAATGATCGGCGCGACCTCCCCTTGGACGGGAATCGGAACCACAAGAAGCTCGCTCAAAGGCCATCGCTCTTGTGCGGTACGCAGCATGTCTGCGAGTGCTGAGCTTGGAACGCTTGTGAGGACGGCTAATCGTTTGGGGTAAGCCGGCAGCTTTCGACGCCGGCCGGGATCAATGACGCCTTCCTCGAGCAACTGTGCTTTGACCGTTTCAAACCGTCGCAATACGGTGGTCAGGCTGGGCCTCATATCGAGAACCTGAACAGCAAGGCTCGCTCGTGCTGACCAGAAATTGAGCTTGCCAATCACTGTGACTCCGTCACCGTCAGCAGGAACAAAGTCCAATTGTTTTAATTTTGAAGCCCAGGCCACAGCAGTGATGCTGGCTTCTCCATCACTCAGGGTGAACCAAAGATGCCCCTTTTTGACTTGAGGCCTCGATGCTGTGGCTTGGATCACAAACCGGGGCGCAAAACCCCGCTCCAAAAGGACTCCAATCGCGTTGTTGAGTTCGCGGACGGAGTAGGTGGGAAGTGATTCAGCGCTCAAGACGTTGGTATGCCAATCCCCAATAAATGCAGACGATCCCAGAAACAATGCTCAGGATGATTCCCCACGTCTGGTGAACCTGCGTCAATCCGATGGCTAAGAAAACGAGCATGCTGCTCAGCAGCCTGGCGCCTTCACGGCGATTGCTAGCAAAGAAGGGAAGCATTGCTAACGGGGCGAATTTATCCAGTTTGGCTTAATGGGTGGTTTCCATAAAAAAACCCACCATGGACTGGTGGGTTTAAAGGACGGGACTAGGTCCCAGCCTCTAATGGATCAACCGAGGCCGACTTGAGTCAGGATGCCTTGACCGGTGAGAAGCTCAGTGCCGAGGCCGATGACGAAACCAAGCATGGCAAGACGGCCATTCCAGGTTTCAGCGAAATTAACGAA